>CAZVEZ010000062.1:0-13228 GCA_964626135.1 uncultured Nitrospira sp. | reverse complement strand
ACGTTCGCGCTGAACCCTGGCACACCAGTTTGAAGATGAAATGAAATCCTGATATCGTCGGTCAGGCAGCGGTTTCCTAAACCGGTCTGACATTGAGAACCCCTTGTAATCTTCAATGGTTACAAGGGGTTTCTTATTGTCTCGTTAGGTGACGGAGGGTGGCGGTAGGTGGTATAAGGCTGCTCGCGGGCACAGGGAAGGGCACACTATGACAGAGAAGTTCCACGACCGATTCAATATTCCTGTCAATGCTGATGAAGCGAAAGAGCGGTTCGTCAATAGAGTCAAAAACTTGATCTTTCGTGACTTTTGGGTTTCGATTCCTGATTACGAAAGACAGAACAAGGCCAGTATGGTTCTTACCATTCTTGGAATTCGAGAAAGTCACAATCCCTTCAGTCCAACATGGGAAAAGATTTCTGATGAATTTTGGCAAAACGTCCGAGCAACAGAAGCCCTTTACAAGGTCCTCCCCCGTCATAGGGAGCAGATATCTGATCTGATCGAGACCATCATGGATCTCTCAGAAGTTGATCTTGGCATTCGCTGGTATAATGAGCAATTTTTGCCATCTGGCTCCAAAATATTGGATGACAAGCTTGTTAATGATGTCCTGAACTGCCTCAAACCTGAAAAGTATAGAGGTGTTCGAAAGCCATTCCAAAAAGGGTTGGAGGATTTCCTTCATTCAATTAAGACTCCTGCACGTCTTCAGGATGTTGTCACAGACTTGTATGAAGCACTGGAGGCACTGGCAAAGATCGTAACAGGTAGAGGAGATAAAGATCTGTCGGCAAATATGGAGCCGTTCATCAAAGCGGTGCAAGGCTCAGAAGCCTACAAACCCATTCTAAAAGAGTACATCGCTTACGGAAATAAGATCCGACACGCGGGGAGAGATGGGCAGCCGAAACCGGACCTCACACGTAAAGAAGTGGAGTCGTTCGTTTACATGACAGGTGTATTTATCCGTTTGGCTGTTCTGAATGAACGACAAGTTTAGTTTTGAGAGATATCACCAATAGGAGCACTTCTTATGAGTCTCGTTGGAATTGCAGGAAAAGCTGGCACGACTAGCTCCAATATTGAAAAGCTTATCCACAACGGTGAAGGGTCTCCCGGCTTAGCTTCGCGGCTTGGGACAACCAGCTCACGTATTACGGATTTCATCGCCAGACAGGCCTCTCCAACCATTGCTCGCGCCCTGGGAACAACCACTTCGAATGCTAAGCTGCTTCGTAATGCTATCGGCCGGGAAGGTGCGATAGGCCTGATTCTTGGCCTTGCATGCGGACGCGGGGAAGAGAATTAGCTTTACTTTTGTGCAGTCTCTAGAGCCGGTCTTGGCACAATGATTGGCACGGATACAACGCCTACCGCTCAAGCTAATAAAATGTACCGGGAGCCTTTTGCGGTTGTGGGTAATAAGGTCCAGCCGCGTTCCTATTTTTCCTGCCTGAGACCGAGCAGCAATCCAGCGACTCCGACCAATCCGCCCAGGAACAGGAGAAAGGATCTGGTGTCCGGAAGCGAAGGGTCGTTCTTCGGTGGCCAATCAACTCCGAGTCCCAATGCGATGAGTATCATTCCAAGGCCAACGAGCAGTTTCCAGCGCAGCGCCATGCCGCATGGTACTCCTTTGCATGGTAATGGTCGATTGGCAGTTGAAGCGAAGAGAGGCGACGTGATCGTGGTGGGCTAACAATGAGACCAGAGAAAATATCTCGTGAGTCCTTTCTAACATATTTCTCACGCCAGTGGAGGTGGGCAGGGCGAAAAGGAAGGGGGCCTTGCTTGCTTGACCATTCGATACAGCCCGCTACCCTTCTATCTGCCGTCCCCCGCCATTCCGTTCAATAGATTCGGCAAGTTCTCCGCGTTGGGACGGTTCTTCATTTGCTGACCGATGTCGTCGAGCAGAGGGCCGGCGTCGGGATTGAGGTTTCTCAACGTCTGCTCGAAAGTGCCGGACTTCAGTTCCTCCTGGATTCGTGTTTGGGTCAACTTGTCCTTCTTCAAATCCTGTTGCAGGATCTTTCCCAGGGGCACAACAGTCTGGAACGTTGCTTGACTTGATGTCTCGAAGTTGATGGAGGAGATAGGGGGTAGGGATTGATCTCCAGATGGTATCACGCTGTCTGGCAAGGATGTGAATCGTCTCTCGTGTCTTGAAGGCGCTGTTGTGGACAACCACTGCCTCCGCTTGCTCCTCGGAGAGTCGTCTAGTACACTCTTCTTCAGCGTTCTTTTTCCCTGGAGCTGAGTCATGCAGCCCTCTGCCACACAGACCGATGTCGACCGTATCGTCGACAACTTACGCCGAACCGTTGAACTGACCGAGTTGGGATTGGCCTTGCGTCAGGCCGTCCTCCAGCAGGGTGATCCGCATGGGACGAGCAGCATGATCCAGGTGATGCATGAGATTCGACTTGCCAAAGAGCAGGCATGGCGCCAGAGCCGATCCTAATATCTGCCCTTTCTGATCTCGTTACCGATTTCAATCGTCGTGGCGTTTCATATGCACTAGCCTGAGGCTGGGCCTATAGCGCGTTGGTTGAACCTCGGGCTACGACGGATATCGATCTCCTCATTCTTCTTGAACAGCCTTCACGCGAGCAGGTGCAGTCGCTTGTTTCCTCTCTGTTCGACTCCACCGTCATTCATCCGGCTCCGATGGTTTATCAGGGGATCTCAATCTGGCGCATTGTGGGGATTCGCTCCGAGCAGGAAGTCATTGTAGATCTCTTGCTGGCAAACTCGGAGTATCTTCGGACCGCACTGGCGCGCACACGTCCGGTCTCGTTCGGCTCTGTACTGGTTCCAATTCTTACGCTGGAAGATCTCGTGATCTTGAAAACTCTAGCGGGGCGCCTGCAAGACCGCGCTGATTTGGAGAAAATCCATACGCGTCAGGCCGACCTGCATGTCGATTGGGCCTATGTCGAACACTGGAAGAAGATACTTGGCTTGGGCGGCCAGTAGGTGCTGAGACACTGCGAAAGGTGTCCCGTCCTAAGGGGCGGAATCATCATAACCAGGCACGACTACTCCGAGACGGTTTCGCCAGACCCTATTGACCTGCTCCCACTATTCCATTCAGCAGATCTGGCAGGCTGTCGGCGTTGGGGTGGGTTTCCATTTCATCGGCGATATCATCGAGCAGCAGACCAGATTCAGGATTGAGTCCGCGCAGCGTCTGTTCAAGTGTCCCCGATGTTAATCCCTCCTGCAGTTGGGTCTCGGTCAATTTTCCCTCTTTCAAGTTCTGCTGCATGATCTTGCCCAAGGCCTCGATTTTCTTCATCGTCTCAGGCGGCAGCTCGTTAAGGAGCTGGAGAATTTCGGCTTGGCTCTGTCCGTCGATCGGCATTTGTGCCTGGGCAGTGCTGCCGAATACAACACAGATCCCCAAGATTAGCAGTCTAACGAGTGTCCACATATTACCCCTCTATGCCGCTGGTTGAGATGCTCTTGGCGCCTTCAGAGTAGTACCGCATGGCGAGATTGTCAGCAATCTTGTTTATTTGGTTGATTTGGTTAGTTTCGCCCAACCAAATAAACTAAATAGACCAAACAAACCGGATAAACCGTGTTACTCGCTGGACTCGAGGCTCGACGGCGTCTTGTTGAGCACGGTTGCAGTGGCGCGTGAGAGGGCTTCGTCATGTGCGTGATCGAGGGTGTAGACGCGGAATTGGACTAAGCGGGTCGGCAGCAGGTCGAGAAATTCTTCTAATGGATCGGTGGAGATGTTTTTGGTGCCGGGGTCGTAGACGTAAAGGGGATTGCCGCGCCGGTCCTTCGGGTCTGGGCGTGGATCGAGCGGCGCCATGTCGACTCGGAACTCCACTGTTTGAAGCCGCGCAGGCAATGCTTTTCTAATCTGTTCTTCGAAGTGCTCATGACTGGGAAAATCCATACCGCGTTCCTGGCCCTTTTCTTTGAGCACGGCACTGTAAGCCATCTTCCATTTCACATCGCGCCCCAGAATTCGCTGCCATTCTGTCCACAGGCGTCGTTCGGTGGCATGGCGCGAAGACTTCCATCCCCGTATTTGTTCGAGCAGAGACCAGTCGGTCAGCGTCAAGTACTCGTCCATTTTCTTGCGGGGATCGTGAGGAAACAGGAGCGTCATCGTGTCACCGAAAATATCGCGGAGGTGGATGTCGATGGCGCGCGTTGTCCGGTGATAGTAGACGTTGGAATAGAGATACATGCGGGTATTCAGAAACATCTGCAGGGCAGGGAGACCGGTTTTATGAATCGTAAATCCCTTGTCCGTGACGATGGTGTAATGAATGAGTCTGGAGAGATCCACCGGACCGACAGCCACGCCGCACATATAGGAGTCACGCAGGACATAGTCGAGGTTGTCCGCGGTGTAGCTGCCGGAGATCACCGGCTGGAGCATGTTGAGCCATCGCGGAATGCGGGAGTTGTCTTTGCCCTTTTCCTTGAGAATGACATGCGCGATTTGATCTGGATTGAGTTCCTCGCCTTTGGCAAAGGGGCCGGAAGGGCTGCGCCGGATCTTGCGGATGATGGGGCCGAGATGGTCGCGGATGATGATCTGTCCGAGTTTTTCATGACTGGCGCCGAAGGCATGTAAGAAGTTGTCGTCGAAAAAGTGACAGAAGGGGCCGTGGCCGATGTCGTGCACAAGCGCCGTGACGCGGAGAAATTCTTCGACGAAGTTGGCCGAAGGGACGTCTTTAACCGCTTTCTTGAGAAAGGGATAGAGATGCCGCGCAAAGCGTCCCGCCACATGCATGGTGCCGAGCGAGTGGACGAAGCGGGTATGTTCCGCCGAAGGGTACACCCATCGGGCGCTTTGGAGTTGATAGATATAGCGAAGGCGCTGGACCCAGGGAGAGTCGATCAGGTCCTTTTCCGTCCGTTCCTGTTGGTCTGCAGTCGAGAAGGGCACAGTGAAGGAGACATATTGATGGATCGGATCGGCGATCAGCGCCGATCCATCATAGGGAGCATTGGATTGGTGGCCTGATTGAGACATAGCGCCTGGACATCCTAACGTACATCTTGAGGGGGCGGCAATGGCTCTGTCGTCGCGAGTGGATGTGACTCCCGATATTTGGCCACGAAAAAATACATGAGTGGATAGGCGAGTATCGAGCCGAGAATGCTCAAGACAAATCCGCCAAGGAAAAAAGGCGCAGCATAAGGCATGATCTGTTCATAGATCGCGCTAAAACTCAGGTCCTGCCAGTTGAAGGATGGATTGTCCGATCGTCCGAGCAGGAGCGCGCCGGCCCAGTAGGTCGCGCCGAGGATCGGGACCACGGTCCATGGATTATTGAGAAAGGCGCCTGCCATGAGCGCGAGCAGATTGAGCCTCAGTGCCCAGGAGCAGATGAACACCATGACGGTGTGTAATCCGTAAAGCGGAGAAAATCCTAAGAAGACGCCGATGGCGAAGGCGAGCGCCGTTCTTTGCGGCGACTCCTGGAGATGAAGGACCTGTTTCAATAACGCGCGAAATGGAGGGATTTTAGCCATGGATATGATGAATGAAACCGGTTACGTGAAATGCTCGTAACTGGTCATTGCCAATTGATGACGTGTGCCGTGAAGGGTCAGGGCTTGCATGCCGAAACGATAGCGGCGAATTCTCCCGATACAGGTTATGGAAAACCCTTGCTCGATGGCCGACTGTTCGAGCCGCCGGCACTGCCGTGGTGATACGGTAAAAAGCAACTCGTAATCCTCGCCTCCGGTCAGCGCAAGATTCACCGGGTCGAGTTTTCGAGCGGCTGCATAGGCGCGGCAGGCCGGCGATAACGGGAGCGTGCTCAGATCGATACACGCCCCGACATGGCTGTCCTCGCAGATATGGCGGAGATCGCCGGAAAGACCGTCAGAAATATCGATTGCTGAGGTTGCCAAGCGATGGGTACTGAGCCACTGACCCTCCGCGATGCGCGCGGTTGGACGCAAGTGCCGTCCGATCAGAAATTTCCGGTGTCTTGTCGTGAGCGCGTCGGAGGACGGACGGCGTTTCGTATGGATCGGTCGTTCATTCAAGAGCTTCAGGCCGGCCAACGAGTCGCCGATGGTGCCGGTCACATAGAGAAAATCTCCGACGCGCGCGCCGCTCCGAAACAGGGCTTTACGAGGTAGGACCCTCCCGACCAGCGTAATGCTGAGAAACCATCCGCTATTCGAAGCCGATGTATCTCCTCCAATCAGTCCTACGCAGTGCGACCGGCACGCGGCCATCATCCCTCGGTACAGTTGAAGTACGTGTTGTCTGGTGCCGGTGCGGGGAACGGCCAAGGCGACGAGCAGATGCTGTGGAGTGCCTCCCATCGCCGCGATGTCGCTGAGATTCGCTGCTGCGGCGCGAAAGCCGATATCGGACATCGCGGCGGTCCGAAGGTCGAAGTGAACCCCTTCCGTTAAGAGGTCGGTCGTCAGGACCGACCATTGGCCTGCCGGTGATGTGATGACGGCGGCATCGTCCCCGATCCCTTGAATCACCGAGGGGGTGAGGCGGCCATGGCGCCGGTGGAGCGTTCGAATGAGATCGAATTCGTGGATCGTGGGACGGGCTTTCGTGCGGACCGTGGGCGCCATGCTAGACGGATTGATCTGGTTGATCTGGTTTGTTTGGTTGATCTGGTTGGTTTGGTTGAACAAGACCAAACCAACCAGATCAACCAAAGAAGGATCTCCTTGCGCTGGCGGACTGTTTAAAAGCCCTGCTAGCGAAGCGGTAAAGGAGGCGCTGTCGTGCCGGCTGCATGCGCCGGCAGAGAGCGAGCCGCTCGTCTTGTTTTCGCGCGTGTGGCATGTTTCTTTGAGTGTAGCTGCGGTGCGTGGGGTTTGCCGGTCTGGCGTGTGGATTTTGAGCCCCGCCTGAGTGCCACCTTCATCACATCATCCATCGTGTCGGCAAAGACGAGGTGGATTCCTTTCAAAATGTGCTTGGGAATCTCATCGAGATCTTTCTTGTTGCGTTTCGGAAGAATCACGGTGGTGAGTTTGGCCCGTTTGGCCGCCAAAAGTTTTTCCTTCAATCCACCGATGGGGAGCACGCGGCCCCGGAGCGTGATCTCGCCGGTCATGGCCAGGTCGCGGCGCGCCGGGATTTGCGACAACGTGGAGGCAATGGCAATGGCCATAGTAATGCCTGCCGACGGCCCGTCCTTGGGAATCGCTCCGGCCGGCACATGGATATGGAGATCTTGCGTGGTGAACACATCGGGGTTGATGCCGAGAGTGCGCTCGCGCGACCGGACGTAGCTCAAGGCGGCTTGGGCGGATTCCTTCATCACGTCGCCCAACTGGCCGGTGAGGGTCAATTGCCCCTTCCCCTTCATCGCCGTGGCTTCGACATAGAGGACATCGCCTCCGGATTCCGTCCAGGCTAAGCCGGTCGCCACACCGATCTCATCCGTCTCCAGTTCCTCTTCCGGGACGAACTTGGGGACGCCAAGGTATTTGTGCAGGTTCGCGGGATTGATAGGGAACCCGACGCCTTTACCTTCCGCGACTTTTTTTGCCACTTTGCGCATGGCGTTGGCAATCTCGCGTTCAAGGTTTCTGACACCGGCTTCCCGCGTATAGTTGGTGATGATCTGACGCACTGCCGGTTCGGCGATCCGGACATGCTTTTCGGTGATGCCGTGTTCGTTGAGTTGCCGGGGAATCAGATATTTCTGGGCGATGCCCAGTTTTTCTTCTTCGGTATAGCCGGGGATCCCGATCACTTCCATTCGATCGCGCAAGGCGGGCAAAATAGGGTCAATCAGATTTGCTGTGGTAATGAACATCACTTCGGTCAGGTCGAAAGGCACACCCAAATAGTGGTCCGTGAATGAGTTGTTTTGTTCCGGGTCAAGCACTTCGAGCAAGGCTGCGGAGGGATCGCCGCGAAAATCCATCCCGACCTTGTCGACTTCATCCAGCATGAAGACCGGGTTGTTGGTGCCGGCCTGTTTCATGCCTTGAATGATGCGGCCGGGAAGCGCGCCGACGTAGGTGCGCCGATGGCCTCGGATCTCCGCTTCATCGCGGACGCCGCCGAGACTGATACGGACGAATTCGCGGCCGAGCGCGCGCGCGATCGACTTTCCGAGCGAGGTCTTCCCGACGCCCGGAGGACCGACAAAACAGAGAATCGGACCCTTCATTTTGTCTTTGAGCTTCCGTACGGCAAGATACTCAAGAATCCGTTCCTTCACTTTTTCTAAATCATAGTGGTCCTCGTTCAGCACTTTGGCGGCGGCTTTGAGGTCGAGATTATCCGTAGACTTCTTGGACCACGGCAGTTCCACTATCCATTCGAGATAGGTTCGAACGGTCGCAGATTCGGCGGTATCCGGATGCATTTTCTCAAGGCGTTTGAGCTGCTTTTCGGTTTCCTTCAGCACCTTCTCCGGCATTTTCAGTTCGGCGATCCGCTTGCGGAACTCTGTGATTTCTTCCGCGCGTTCGTCGAGCTCGCCCAGCTCCTTTTGAATCGCTTTGAGTTGCTCGCGCAGAAAGTACTCGCGTTGAGTCTTGTCCATCTCCCCCTTGGCCTGCGCTTGAATCTTTTGTTGCATGGAGAGGACTTCGATTTCTTTGCCGAGAATCTCGCTGACGTGCCGGAGGCGTTTGATCGGATCGATGACTTCCAGGACGGCCTGGGTCACTTCGACCTTGAGGCCAAGATTGGACGCCACCATGTCGGCAAGTCGCCCGGGGTCTTCGAGATTCTCGATGACGATCATCACATCCGGGATCAACACTTTGCCGAGACTCACGATCCGTTCGATCTGTTCCTTGACCGTCCGCATGGCGGCTTCGGTTTCAAGAGCGGTACTTGCCGGTTTATGCTCGGTGAGTTTGTCGATGCGCACGGAGTAGTAAGGCTCTGCCTGAATATAGCCTGCAATTTTGCCTTTCGAGAGTCCCTGCACGAGAATCTTGATGCGTTCATCGGGCAATTTCAGCATCCGCATGATAATGCCGACTGTGCCGATCGCATGGATGTCCTCAGGCGAGGGATTCTCGACATCCAAGGCCTTTTGTGTTGCCAGGAAGATCATCCGATTGCCGGCTAACGCGGCTTCAATCGCTTTGATCGACATCTCCCGCCCGACAAACAGCGGAAGGACCATATAGGGGAAGACGACGATGTCCCGAACCGGCAAGAGCGGAAGCTGGTCGGGAATTTCGATGTTCTGGGGCGGCTGCAAGTCTTGTTCTGAGGAGTCGTTCATCGATGTAGTCTCAGTGATGTATAAGTGGTTGCTTGCGTTTCTTTGGTTGAATTAGACAAACCGGACAAACATAACCCTCTGATGAGCATGACGTGTTTCTTGCTCTGCTTGTTGTGAGTTGACTAGGCCAACCACATGAATGAAATACACCAAATGAACCAAACCAACCCGCCGCCCGCTAGACTTTTCGTGACCGTGCTGCGCGGCGCATTCCGGAAGGTCGCATCCGGTTCTGCAGATAGTCGCTGAATTCCGGCCCCAAGGAGGGATTCTTGAGCGCGAATTCGACGCTTGCAATGAGAAATCCTAATTTGTCCCCGGCGTCATATCGCTGTCCCTGGATTTCCAACGCATACATCGGGGACTTTTTTGCCGATTCCCGAAGCGCGTCGGTCAACTGGATCTCGCCATTTTTACCGGGCCTGGTTTTTCGAAGGATGGAGAAAATCTCCGGAGAAAGGACGTAGCGGCCGATCACTGCCAGATTGGACGGGGCTTCTCCCGGCGACGGCTTTTCAATGAGGTCTTTGACTCGATGGAGACCCGGAGCGATGGTTCGAGACGACACGATCCCATACCGGTTGACATCCTGGTGGGGCACTTCCTGCACGCCGAGGACTGCGCCTTGCCGTTTTTTGTAGGCATGAATGAGTTGCGCGAGGCCGGGGACTGGCGCATCGATGATTTCGTCGCCGAGAATGACCGCGAAGGGTTCGTCGCCGATCAATCGTTGGGCGCAGAGAACCGCATGGCCGAGTCCAAGAGCCTCCGTCTGACGGACGTAGCAGAAGTTTGCGAGATTGGAAATATGACGAATCTGGCTCAGGAGTTGCGCCTTCCCGCTGCCCTTGAGATTTTCCTCCAGCTCGACGGACCGGTCGAAATGATCCTCGATCGCGCGTTTGCCACGTCCGGTGACAATGATAATGTCCTCGATTCCTGAGGCGACCGCTTCTTCCACGGCGTATTGAATCAACGGCTTGTCGACGAGCGGTAACATTTCTTTGGGGGACGCTTTTGTCGCAGGAAGGAAGCGTGTGCCGAGGCCTGCAGCGGGAATCACGGCTTTGCGCACGTCGAAGCGCGACATGATTCGATACTATGTGATGGGATAGGCGATGTCAAGGAATGCAGGAGCGTCCAGCGGTGTGAGACGATCATGCAACCTGATCGTCGTCCGCAGGATTCATGATGTGTGTGACACCTACCATTGCCTTGTTTATACGAGACGGGTGACGGTTCGAGGGTTTTGAGAACTTCGAATTCCGAACCTCGGATTGCGCCCGCCGTCCTCCTCCTCGCCGGTCTGCGAGGAGCCTGCGTGAATAAAATATGAGACGTCGGCTTTACATTCAAATACTTGCCCAATATAATTCAGAAGTTTTGCACATATGTTGTCGTGAAGGATTCGCGTGCGCTGACCGTCTGAGACCCCACGTCAGCAATTTTCTGTACCACAGCATCACAGTCGCTCCGGATGCGTCGTGTGTGATTGGGCAAGAAGAGTTGGGCGGGCGACACGGTCAAAGTTAGGGTTACCCATGATTTCGGCGGCATCATTCTTTTCTTCCTATGGAACTCAAATCCAGTGAGGGGAACATGCTGTTCAGCCTGGCCTCGTCGGCTTCTCATCATGGCGCTCATCATTCCGGCTTGCGATGTGTTGCCGGTATTTGCGGCCGCGGCGGAGCAGGCCGAAACCAAGGTGACGGCGATTGAGATTCGAGGAAACAAGCGGATCGAGTTGCCGGCGATTACCGGCCGATTGACGCTGAAAGCCGGCGATCCCTATACCCCTGAGAATGTCCGCGGGCAAATTAAAATTCTATACGGCACCGGGTATTTTGAAGACGTGCAGGTAGAAGTGGAGCCGGGAGCGGGTGGGATGGCCCTGGCCTTTCTGATCCGCGAGAAACCGTTTATTACCGAGATTGTGTTTGATGGGAATCAAGCGCTAAGCGATGACAAGCTCAAAGAGAAGATCACGATCAAGAACCAAGCCTTTCTCGATCAGCTGCAGGCCAAAGAGAGTGCGGAGAAGATTCGCCTGGCCTACCAGGGGGACGGCTATTTTAATTGCCGGGTGACTCCGGTCGTACAAACGCTGGATGAGGATCGGAAGCGCTTGACGTTTTTCGTGAAAGAAGGGGACAAAGCGCGCATCAAAACGGTCAATTTTGACGGCCTGCACTCGGCGACGAAAGCGGAGTTGCTCAGCGTAATGGCGACGCGGGAATGGATCCCCTGGTACGGTCTGATCACACAGCTGAAAGTGCCGTCGTTTCTTTCAGATGCCGGTGTCTTGAAGCGGGAAGAAATGAACGATGACGTCGAGCGCATCAAAGAGATCTTGCTCAACAAAGGCTACTTAAACGTCCGGGTCGGGTTGCCGGTAGCGGAACTCGACGAAGAGAAGAAATGGTTTGTTGTGACGTATCCGATGATGGAAGGGGAGCCATTCACCATCGGCGAAATCGGATTTCGCGGGAATACGGTGTTCGAAGATCCAGAGCTTCGCCAGGGGCTCAAGATAAAGGAGGGGGAAATTTTTCAGCGTCAGAAACTTCGTGACGAGATTGCGCGATTGAACGATCTCTATGGAAGCAGAGGCTATTCGTTTGCCGAGATCTCGCCTCAGGTGAATCCAAACGCGGAGGACCGGACCGCAGCCATCATTCTGTCCATCAAGGAAGGGGAGATAGTGCGGATACGTCAAATCAACATCAGCGGGAACGAGAAGACGAAAGACAATGTGATTCGGCGTGAAATCCGTGTCGATGAACAGGATGTGATCGATACCCCTGCGCTGAAGCGCAGCTTTCAGCGTCTCAACAACTTGAACTTTTTCGAGACAGTAGAAATCCTTCCGGCGCAGGTGGGTGTGGATGCGGTCGATCTGAACGTTCGAGTAAAAGAAAAACCAACCGGCCAGTTCAGCATCGGCGGCGGATTCAGCACATTGGACAGGGCGGTCGGGGTCGCTGACATTATGGAAGGAAACCTCGGCGGGAATGGCTGGATGGGGCGAATCCGAGGTCAGTTAGGCCAGCGGCGGACACTGGGAACAATTACATTTCGTAATCCGTATTTGAACGATTCCTTGACTTCAATGCAACTGGACCTTTACACCACCGCGACGAACTTCATCACCTATTTTGAGACAAGATCCGGTGCCAGCGTGACGTTAGCCCGATGGCTGTCTGAATATGCCACCGGCAGCGTGACCCTGTTTGGGGAGCAATTGAATTTCAAAAATCCACAGGAGGGGATTTGCCCTGACCTCTTTCCTCTTGTGTGTAACCAGCTTGGATATCAGACGACGACCGGGTTTCGGACCTTGCTGGCTCGCGATACAAGAGACTTTTTTATGGATCCCCGAACCGGTTGGCGAGCCGCTGTGGGCTTTGACTTGGGGACGCCTTATCTGGGCGGGTCTAATAACTTCTATAAATATCATATCGATGGGATTAAATATGTGCCGCTGCCGTTCGATACGCGGGTTGCGTTCCGTGCTCGCTATGGTGAGGCAGTCGGCCTCGAAGGGAAACCCATTCCATTGTCCGAGCGATTTTTTGTCGGCGGCATCAATACGATGCGTGGGTTTGTGTTCGGGCGCGCGGGACCGGTGACCAACAACAATTCCCTGCTTGGCGCAACCAAACAATTGATCTTCAATAACGATTTTATTTTCACGATTTCCTCTGACGCCAAACTGAACGGGGTACTTTTCTTCGACTATGGAAAAGGCTTTGGCGACGATGAATCGGTCTCGTTTAACTTGCGGAAAGCGGCCGGATTCGAAGTGCGGTGGATTTCACCATTTGGTCCCCTCCGCGCCGCATACGGGATTAATCTGCAGCCCAATCAAGGCGAACAGAAGGGGGTCTTTGAGTTTACCATCGGTTCTTTGTTCTAGCAGGCTGCGGAAAAACTCGGTTTATACATCACGCGCAAATGGAATCATACGTATGGCGCTGATAGCACAATAATCGCAGGATGCT
>CAZVEZ010000061.1:0-13309 GCA_964626135.1 uncultured Nitrospira sp. | reverse complement strand
CCCCCACATTCCGTGCCGATAGTGTGTTCATAGAGCGAACATTCACAAGGTTGACTGGCAAGGAGGTGTCATCATGACTACTCTGCGCGCGCTTGCCGGAGCAGGCTTTCTGCTTGCTGTCATAGCATTCGTGGTGATCATCCCGGTCGGTTGGGCGCTTGTCCTCTATACCGGCGAGAAAGCCTCAGCTGGGCAGCTCAAACCACATACTGATATTGGTGGAATCTACACAGTGGGGATGGCGAAGGGAAAGTGACGTTCGCTGATGGAGCGACCACGACACTCTCTATGCTGGTTTTCATGGGGGAGCGTAGATCTGTTGGATTGATCACAGTCCACAGAAGGAGGATGGATGATGGCTCATATCCAGCCCTGGTATTCCAAACTGGTCAATGATCGAGAGGTGTATCATGACGATGCTCAGTGCACAGAGGGCAGCAACATTGAAGTCTATAATCGAGCGCCTGGAACTGGCGGTAGACCGCGCTGTGAGCATTGCCAATCGGCCTAAAGTTCAAAATAGCCCACAATCCGCCCGTTAATTCTCCTGTGTTGAGGTAACTGTGCGCTGAACTCCGGACTGAACTGCATAGTGTAATTGAGTGAGGGTGTGAGCGGCGAGCCTGCCATCCGAAGGCGCGTCGTAGCAGCGAATCCGTGATGGCAGCAGCAGTGTTCATGAATAATGCGGGTTAGGCACGGTGGATCAGTTGGAGTAGCGTTCCTTGGAGGGTTTCGAGTTCGTCGGCTCCTTTGGGATTCACTTTTATGCATCGACGCGGATCAAGGGAAAGGTACTCAAGCCTTTCCTTGGTCGGCATCGAGTCATCGATCCAGAGCCACTCACGCCGGCCTGTCTTTGCCACCGCATCAGCAACCCAGAGTTCTTTATTTTCGTATTGTTGCCAGTTTGCCGAGCGGAAGCGCGGGGCCGGAAGGGATTTCATGAACTTCTCTACGGTGAGGATGGACAACAGCGTATCGATTTCTTCATGTCTCCACATGGTAAGAAACACCACTTCGAAGTGTTCGTTCACCCAGTTGAGCCAGGTCTTCAAGCCTGGCCTCAGCTGGAATTCCCCGGCATAATCGCCGAAGAGCACACCGTCGATGTCGTGATAGAGAATGGGCTTCATGTGGAACCGCCTCCCTTGTTCTCACTCTTTTGCGTGTACAACCGTGTATACCCAAGAGTACCACACAAAATCCAATGACAAACTGACCGCACACGCTAGATTTATGAGCGGCACAGGTCTCGGTAGCGGGTCAACGCAACGCCATGGATCAGAGATTACTCAGGTCGCACGGACGGTTGGAGTGGAGCAGCTGACTCTATTGTGTTCGGAAGGGGGAGGGGAGTTCCATTCTGGCGTTCGAGCTTTTCTAAGATGTCTTGCTTGAGCCTCGTAGGTTCCTCAATCCGATTTTCGCGCTGCAGTGTCCCCAATTCCGCTGATTTTCGGGCATTCAGCTCCACCACGTCTGCCTCGTCTTTGACCAGAGTCGGAGTCAGGAATACGAGCAGGTTGAGTTTTTCGACTTGCCGGCTTTGGAATTTGAACAGCCAACCCAAGAACGGGATATCGCCCAAGAGCGGAACCTTTCGCTCACTGATGGTGATGTTATCCCGCACCAACCCGCCGACAACGATCGTCTGTTGATCTTTTGCGATGGTGGTCGTCTCCATCGACCGTTTGGTCGTGGTGGGTCCGACCGGGACACTGGAAGCCCCGCTCCCGATCGT
Source organism: uncultured Nitrospira sp. (assembly GCA_964626135.1). GTDB lineage: Bacteria > Nitrospirota > Nitrospiria > Nitrospirales > Nitrospiraceae > Palsa-1315. Next base: position 11,565 of record CAZVEZ010000061.1, on the reverse strand, counting down.
TTGTGCGACATTCTCCGCAATCGCGGTTATTTCCTGTTTAATCTCCAATCGAATCAAGTCGTTCTCCAGGACCTGCGGGGTGATTTCCAGTGTCACGCCGACATCCTTTCGCTCGATCGTGACCAGGGTTCCGCCCGTGATTCCCTGGGCCTGACCCGTGGGGAACGGCCGATTTTCACCCACGACGATTTTGGCTTTTTGATTATCTGCGGCAAGCACTTGGGGTGTCGATAGGATATTCGTATCCGTGAGGTTCAACAACAGTTGGAGGAATGCGCGCACGTTGATCGTGTTGAGTACGGATACGCCTCCTCCAGTTGCCGCCCCTGTGATAGCCTGCGCGATGGTTGACAGATTTTCCGGTGCGGTATTCAACGAACCAATGGCTTGCACTGAACCGCTCCTGCCCGCAGCGATGACCTGCAGAGGATCGCTCCCAATCTGTCTGAGCCGATCGACCTGTACCTCCAAAATGACAGCTTCGACAAAGACCTGATTCCGCCGCGTATCCAAATCTCGAATGACAGACTGCAACTTCGTGTAGGCGCTTTTTGTGGAACTGATGATGATCGAGTTTGTGGCTTTGTCTGCAAAGACTTGGACCGGGGCTTCGAATTCACTCAAGGGCCTAAATAGCGGTCGCGCGCCCGGTGCTGTCTGCGCTACGGTCTGAGATCGGGCGACGAGATTGGTCAGGATGGCCGCGAGGTCGGTTGCATTGGCGTGTTTGAGTTTGTAGACGAATGCGCCTCGTTCCGGAGGAAGATCCCCCATCGCCACGATTTGATGGACGTTCCCTTTTGTGACGACAGCCAGACGACTAACTTCGAGCGCTGCCACGAACATGCGGTAGGCTTGTTCGTGCGTGACCTTGGTAGGAGAATACACGCTGATTTTCCCCCCGGCTTTTTTGACGACATCGTCCAAGACGAAGTTCTTGCCGGTCAACTCGCTGATGAAGCGAACAAAAACAGAAAGTTCAACATCATTGAAGTCGAGGGAGACCCTTCCGGATGAGCCGCCTCCAGATTGAGCCAGCGTGGCGAGAGGAAACAGGAGTCCACTCCCTACCGTCAGCAGACAGATGAACGAAGCCCGCCTGATCCATTGCAATGGCCTGAAAGAGGGAGAATCCATAATTCAAAACACCCTATGCGGAGAGACCGATCATCCCTCGGACCACGTCGCACATGAAAAAAGGAGTACAGGACGGTAACACAAGGCTCGTTATCGACACAACCAGACCAGGGAGTCTGGCACAGATGTTGTTGCAACCACAAAGGTGGTTTAAGCCCATGTGCGTAGAATCTTCCTTCTCAGACTCTCTGGGCGGTGATTCTTGGCTGGCTTGTTCATTTTTGAAGAAGGAGCGAGGAAAAGGCGATGGATGACTCAACTAATATATTGATAGTAAAGGAATTTCTAATCCGTTGAGTAGGTCTTAATGGCACTAGGATTGCATTTCTCCTTCCGGTTTGTCTCCTCTCAAGATCGTGAGAAACCGCACGGAGCTAAAATCTGATGAACGGTGGCAGGGGAAGCCACTTCTCATCTTTCACTGATCTGCTAAGGTTGTAACGTGCGGACGGATAAGAAACCCCCCAAAAAAACTGACAAAAAGACTCCATCCCGGATGCATAAACGGGGTGTTGTCGGCTACAGCAAGAAAAGTGCGCTTCTTGAGGAAGCCATCACCCACATGAACACCGGCAAGTACGGCCGGTCATCCGCTGCGTTGAAAGAACTCCTCTCCCTAGATCCGCATAACACCGAAGCTCGACGGCTTTTTGCCACACTGCATCTGCGGCTAGGCAGTCTTGTCACGGCCCGGCAAGCATTTGAGTCTCTCGCCAATGAAGCGATCGAGCGACAAGATTTCTGGCTGGCTGAATCCTTGTTACGCGAATACTTGGTTGCAGGGCCTCGGTGTGTCCCGTTCCTTGAACTCTTGGCCCATGTGTATGAGGAAAAGGGGGATGCCGTGGCCGCGGTGGCCGAATTGGGCAAGGCCATAGATATTCTCATTGAGGATCCCGACTCCGAACATCCCAAGAAACCTTCAGATCTCTATGCCAAAGTGAGAGCGCTTGCGCCGGTCAGTTCTGTGGCCTGTCAGTTGGCCTCTCTCTTTGACATACAAACAGGAGAACTCCTTGCCCCTCATCCTCCGGCTCCCTCCGCAGTCACGCCATCGGAGGTTGACCCCTCACAGTCCCAGGAGGATAAAACCCTCGCCGCCACCGGAGAATCCGGGACTTCTGAAGGGATGCCGTGGGAACAGCTTGATGGGCCTTCCCTGAATCAGGAGATTCCACCAGCGACTTTGTCGGATACCGTCATCAAATCGTCCGATATTCAGGACGTATTAATAGACCCACTACCTGTCGGGCTAGTGTCACAAGGACCGGGGGTTCCAATACTCGAATCTACAGAACCGGTCCAGGAATCCGATCGTCTCGATCAGGATATCGCGTCATCGGCGTTGGATCAGCCGAAATCGGAGGGGGGGCAGGACTCTATCTCAATAGTCGCCGAAGTAGCCGAGCCGTCGTTTCCGTCGAATGGAAATCGTAATGACGGGGTGGGAGATTCGATTTTCGATCATTCGTCCTTTGTGGCTGAGGAATTGACTCCTAGCTCCTTAGAGGAGCACACAACGGAGATCGGACATGGCATCACTGCTTCAGGCAGATCGCTGGAATTACCTTCTCCTATGCCCTGGGAGCAGATTGAGAACTCTACCATCAGGATTGAGGAAACAGCCCCGTCGACGGTTCCGATCGCTCAATCGGATGACGTGCCTCTATCCGGAGATGAGTCCGTTCTTGTCCCATCCGATACCACTCAGCCTGAATGTGTCTCAGATCAGTTGTCGGGATCAGCTTCTGTGCCAGATCTGACGGAGCTTCGTGAATCGGTCTTTGCGGCCGAACCATCAACCAGCTCTGCGGAACTTCCAGGGTCCGAAGCTCCGCCCGCGTCCGCTACTGTTCAACCTGAATGTGTCTCAGATCAGTCGTCGATCTCAGCGTCTGTGCCAGATCTGACGGAGCCTCATGAATCGGTTTTTGCTGTGGAGCCGTCAACCAGTCCTGCAGAACTTCCAGAGCCCGAAGTCCCGGCCCCCTCCGCTGATGATTCCTCATCCAACGCCCCATTTTCATGGAGCGCTGTTTTCGACGGCGCATTGAAGTTGGCTGCAGGAACGTTGTCGTCAAGTGCACCTGCCGCATTGTCCAAGTCGGATGTGAGGGAATTAGAGTCAGTTCAGCCGGAGTCCGCGCCAGAACCTGAGATCTCCACTCTATCCAGTACATCAACGCGAACATCGTCTGTCGCATTCGACGACATCGAGTCGTTGCCACCGACGTATCCTTCAATCGCAAGTGAAGCGAGTGGATCAATTCCAACAAAAGATGCGATCGAGGAGCCTGATCTTTCATGGACATCGCCGGTCCCCATCCCTGAGGACCCACTACGGTTGGAGGAGACACCGACTGTATCGAACGTTGCCCCAAGCTCATATAAGGCGGATATTTCTCCTGTGCCCCCGCTATCAGAACCGCTTTCATCTCCGTCTTTTATGGAATCGCAGCCTGTGGCGCCAATTCCTGAAGCCTCCGTTTCAGAGCCGTCACATTCAGTCGTGATTCCAGAAACACCATCCGTGGTTGAAGAGGCTCCCACAGAGCGCCACGAAACATCCACGACATTCTTCCGGATTGCTGCGGATACTCCACTCTCTGTCGCGTCTCCTGAGGCGCCACCGGCACCTCCTGCATCGATGGATCCATCGGCGGGTTGGAGCACCGGCGAAGTCGATGTTCAGCCACATCGTCCGTCTGAAAAGAAGCGAAACCGGGATAAGGAGAAGGGAAAAGTTCCCGTCGTTCCGCCGGATCCGTTACCGCTGGCTGATGAATCTCTTGAAGCGGCCGCTGAGTTGTCGCGTAGCGGCGGGTGGGAATCGGCTCTTCCAGAGGAAGTGGATTCGGTTGTTGAAGCGGTCGCCCCCGTCGTGGAAAAAGTTGTTCCCCAAGAAGATACGAGACCGGAATGGATTCGAGAGAGCGAATCAATTGCCTTTGTGAAGTCTTCACCATCATCTTCTGCACCGTGGGAAGATTCCGGTACCGAACCTATTCACACGCAGCCCGAAGCGATGCTCTCGGCCGCAGCGTCGGCTGTCGATGTTCTTTTTGATTCAACCGGGGAGAAAAGCCGGGCGCGCAAGCAGGATCGCGCGGCGCCGCCAAGGCCGCGCCCTCGGTTTTCCGTGCGAATGGCGCGGGTCCGCATCGGCATCACGTCGTTTATCGGGTCCTGTTTTTCGACGACGCGATCTATCGTCTTGTTGTGTGTGGGGTTAGCGTTTGCCTGTGTTGTGCTGGCGGCGGTCGGCATCGGGACGATTGGATTGGCTTGGATGGTGATGGAAGATTCCCCGTCATCGGTCTATCACAACCTGACAGCGAGTCCTCCACGGGCACTCACCGATTCGAAGAAAAACGGGTATTTCCTTCTGCTCGGCTTCGACGTTTCCGAGGATCAGGATCCGTTCCAAGCGGGTTACGAGCGCAAGGCGGACGGGAGCGATCTCCGCGCTGCGAGCGCTTGCATGCTCGGTGATGAAGGGAAAGAAAAGCCGGCGATAGGGGCCTCCGCCAACGTGGTCCGTGGATGGTTCGCTAGCGCCGATCCGGTGGCAGAACTGAAGCTGCAAGCTGCAACCGTGCGGTCATGGGCGGCACAAGAATCAGTTGCGATCAGGCGCTATCAGCAATGGCTTTCGATGCCGTTTGAAGATGTCGGATACGGGCAAATCATGAGTCCAAACTGTGCTCATATCCTGTTCGCCCATCGGTTATACCTGGCAGAAGGGTTCGCGCAGGGTGTCGGCGCAGGTCTCGAACGGCTTGAGGCCGATATGGGGTCCTGGCGCGTCGCGCTGGGACAGTCGAAAACGTTGATGGTCAAGATGATGGCCGCGACGGCCGTTCAGGACGACGTCGCAATCGCATCAGGGCTCTTGATCCGGCAGGATTTCGATGGGGAAACCGTCGGCCGTCTTGGCAAGATTGTCCGTCCGTTGGATCAGGTTGAGCTGTCTCTCCGTTGGCCGATGCAAAGCCATCTCGTGTGGGCGACGAAGACCGTGATGACGAACCTGAAGAACGACAAGACCAACGAGCGTCCTCTTCATGTTGCCCTGGCGGCGGCGATGCCTCTTCCTGTACAGCGGAGATCCAATGCCTATGCGGACTATTACGAGGCGGCGAGCAAAGCGGTGGCGGAAGGGCGTTACACCAACTTGCCGAAACCGTACCGCTTTGTCCGGACTCCCGCTGTCAGCGTGATGGATTACTTGGCGAATCCGATCGAGCACATTATCGGAATCGAACCGCTCCCTTCATGGGATCCCTATGTTGGGCGTATGGTGGAAACCGATGCGCGGCTTCGTCTGGCGAGCCTGCAAGCCTGGATCCGGCGAGGGGCGCAAGAGGGAAATCTGCTTACGCGTATCGCAAAGGCAGGACAGACCCATTACGATCCTTTTACCGGTTTTCCCATGCTGGTCGATCAGCAAAAGGGTGTGATGTATAGTGTCGGGCAAGACGGCAAGGATCAGGAAGCGGACCCTCTTCTCGATGTCGTCGCCTCAATTCCCAAGACTCAACCGGTCGTGATCGAGAGCAGCCGTTCCGTGTCCCGGCCCAAGTAATCCACCCACTCCGGTCTACCTGGTTTCTCCGTGTCGTTGCGGTATCTGGTGTACCCACATACGAGCCAGCCCCCATAACGGCTTTCCTATGCTGGCGGATTCTTCAGCATCTTGTTAAATCAATTCCTGTCCGGCATCGAGCCTTGATCTTCTCGACAGCATGTTCCGGCTTCCCTGGTTGCTTGACACCGCCGGCGGCGTTCCACAGAATCACTTCCAGGCCTGTGCAGAGGACGATTCGCATGGCTCCTTTTCAACATTCCAGCTGGAAGAATCTTGCAGTTCAACAAGGCAAAACCTTTCGCGCGACGATGCCGACCCAGATCGTCTCGAACGAGGAATTTGCGCCTTTCGGCCAGACCGCTGACCAAGCCCGCGTCGAACAGATTGCCACGGCGATGATTGAGCAGTCTGCCGCCCGACTGGGTCTCACCCGCAGAGACTTTCTCAAAACGACGGGAGGAGTGGCCGGAGCATTACTGGCAATGAATACAGTCTTCGGGCGGTTCTTCGACATTGGAGAAATCGAATTATTCGAATCCGCAGCCTTTGCGGAACAGCAGGGGGCGCCCTACTTCATCTTAGACATGCAGACGCATTATGTGAGTGCTCACTACGACCCTGCTGATGCAGAGGTTCGTCGCAAAGGGGGCGTATCCAAACAGGCGCTGCTGTCACTGCGCCGTCGCATTCGCGAAGCAGGATTCAATCCCAAGCTGGCAGGCGATACAGGCACGCTCGACGATCTCTCCTGGCGCAACTTCGTCAAAGAGGTCTTTCTCGACAGTGAGACGGCGATCGGCCTCATCAGTACGCCGCCAGGCCCCTATCCGCAGGAGGCTGTTGTGCCGCCACGCGAAATGGCGCACATTCGCGATGAAGTGAATCGGGTCGCCGGTTCGCAGCGCATGCTGGCCCATGGACTTGTCACACCGCAGCTTGGCGCGGCGGATCTCGACTTTATGGCCATGCAGGCGGAGAAACTCAAAGTCGATGCCTGGAAGTGCTACACCGGGTCTTGTCCAAGGGGGTTCGATCGCGGCTGGTGGATGGACGATGAGCGGATTGCGTATCCTATGTTAGAACAGGCGCGCAAACTCAACATCAAGCGCGTCTGCGTCCATAAGGGATTGCCGCTCGGCCCCGTGCCGGACTACAACCATCCAAAGGATATGATCAAGGCGGCGAAGGATTTCCCCGACATCGACTTCCTGGTCTATCACTCGGGCCTCAAATCCACTTCGATGGTGGACGAGGTATTTGCCAAGACGGGCGAGATTCCCTGGACCACCGAGTTCTGCCGTATGAAGCAGGCTCAGCCTGGAATCAACAATATCTACATGGAACTCGGCTCGACGTTTGCGCAGCTCGTCACGACCCATCCCGCAGTGTGCGCGCATGTGCTCGGACAAATCATCAACGCATTCGGTGTCGATCACGTGCTCTGGGGGACCGACTCCATCTGGTACGGGACTCCGCAATGGCAGATCGAAGCATTTCGGCGATTTCAGATTCCCGATCAACTGATCGAGCGGCATCGCTATCAGTCCCTGACACGGCAGGTGAAGGAGCAGATCTTCGGACTCAACGCCGTCAAGATATTCGGGATCGATGCGCGCGCGAAGCGAAACGAAGTGTCTAAAGATGCGCTGGGTCAACTTAGAATGAGTTATCTCGAAGAAGGACCGGAGCCGAGTCACCGGGTGTATGGGTGGGTAGCGGGGTGAGAAGAAGGTGCCCGAATCGCTCCATGCTCGCGCACCGCGCACGATCAAAATGTGCTCGGTGCACGCGCGCAGTCAGAGCGATCCGAGCATCTTCTTCAGAGGGAATGTAATGATAGAAAGAGGAGACGGTAAGAATGAAAAGCGAAATTTTATATCCGGGGGCGTTTCCCATGGTGCGGGTGGAATTGGCTGCCGGTGAGAACATCAAGGCCGAGTCTGGCGCCATGGTGGCATGCGCACCGACCATCGACATTGAAAGCAAGATGGAAGGCGGTTTTCTCGGAGCCTTGTCCCGAAAGTTCCTGACGGGTGAGAAGTTCTTCTTCCAGACGCTGCGCGCAAGCCGAGGTCCCGGCGAAGCGTTGCTGGCTCCGACGGTGCCCGGTGAGATCGTCGTGTTGGAACTCGATGGCGTGAACGAGTACATTGTGCAGAAAGACGGGTTCCTCGCGGGCGCCGACGGGATTGTCATCGAGAGCCAAATGCAGAGCATGAGCCGTGGATTGCTGAGCGGGGAGGGTTTCTTCATTCTGAAAATCAGCGGGAAAGGCATGCTCGTGCTGAACAGCTTCGGGGCCATTCACAAGATTGAGCTGAAGCCCGGTCAAGAATACATCGTGGACAATAGCCATCTGGTGGCCTGGTCCACCACGACCTCCTACCACATCGAAAAAGCCACCTCCGGGTGGGTGGCCAGCTTCACTTCAGGCGAAGGATTTGTCTGCCGGTTCCGGGGCCCAGGGCTCGTATTCATTCAAAGCCGGAATCCGGGCAGTTTCGGAGCGTGGATACGACAGTTTATTCCAGTCAGTAAGTAGGGGGGTAGTTCAAACCGCGTTACCCCGTTGTCCTCTTATCCCGGTTGCTCCACTATGAGTCCCAACGCCCTCTGTTTCGGTGACGAGTTTCCCGCCGCCGGCGCGCCTTGCCTTGTTCAAGTTGAGGAGCATGGGCTGACCGTGACTCTTGTATCTGATGCTGCCGATAGCCAGTCGGAATCCGTTCCTTTTTTAAGCCTCACTGTTTCGGCAGGCGGACTCGACCATGACCAGCTCGTCGTGAAATGGACTGGGCCAAAAGGGGAGCGGACGCTGTATCTCAAGAACCCTGATGTGATTCATGCCTTCCGCCAAGCGGCGCCGGATCATGTGAGTCACTCCTTTGCGCAGGCTGCGGAGCAGGTGCGACAGGTGCGCCACCGAGGCCGGCTTGTCTGGGGCTTGGTCGGCGTGGTCCTTTTGGCCACGGTGCTGGGACTCTGGTTCCAGTCCGATCTGCTCGTTGAGATAGCCGTGAATCGGATTCCGGTGGAGTGGGAACAAAAGCTTGGCGAATCGGCCTATCAGGACTTTCTCAGCCATCAGGAAGTCGTGAAAGAGGGACCAGGGGTTGCAGCAGTTGAGGAAATGACCCATCGCCTGACCGGGCAGATTCAGAACAATCCCTACACGTTTCATGTGACGGTGGTGAAGAGCGACGTCATCAACGCTTTTGCGCTGCCTGGCGGGTATGTGGTGGTCTTTACCGGGCTCATGAAAAAAGCAGAGAGCGGTGAAGAAGTGGCGGGGGTGCTGAGCCATGAGTTGAATCACGTGCTACAGCGGCATGGGCTTGAACGGATCGTGAAAAGTCTTGGGCTGATGACGGTAGTGGCCATTGTGTTCGGTAACCAACAGGGGCTTGTGGGGATGATGAAGCAACTCGGCGTAGAATTGCTTGCCCTCAAGTTCGGCCGGGAACAAGAGACTGAAGCCGATCTGACGGGATTGCGATTGCTTCAGCGGGCGAAGATTGATCCCTCCGGTATGATCCGGTTTTTCGAGCGGCTTTCGGAAAAGGACGAGGGTCGTATGGAGTGGCTCTCGACGCATCCGATGAGCGCCGCCAGGGCCGAGAGATTGAACACGGCGCTGGCCTCTTTACCGAAGACATTGCCGGAGCCATTTACGTTTGATTGGAAACAGGTGCAGGCTTCACTTGGATTGTAACCCGATTCATCCATATCGACGAATCTGTTCCGTCAATCCTGCATCTCAATAATCGCCCCACCCCTTGCAGCTCAAGGGGCTTTGTAATACACTCATGTCCTACGCAATCATAGGAGAGGATGCTATGGGGACAAGCGTTCGTTTGCCGGCTCGACTTGAACGGCTGGTCTCGCGTGTCGCGAAAGAGCGCGGAGCCACAAAGTCCGAAGTCATTTGTAGTGCGCTGATCGCGCTTGAGCATGAGGAGCGAGCGGCCCATATCCGCCCGACTCCCTATCAAGCCATGAAACACTTGATTGGATGTGCGTCGGGAGGTTCTTCCGATCTCTCTGTGAAAACCGGCGAGAAGTTTCGCGAGTTACTTGCGCGCCGACGGGCAGTCCGGTGAATGCGATCCTGGTCGACGCAGGTCCGCTCGTGGCGCTCCTGCATCGCGACGATCAGCACCATCAGAAATGCGTGGAGGCGCTCACCAAAATCCGCGACCCACTGGTGACGGTCTGGCCTGCCTTTACAGAAGCGATGTATCTACTGAACTTCTCGTGGCGGGCGCAAGATGCGCTGTGGGAACTGGTGTTGGAAGAAACCGTCCGGCTGCTACCCATGGAAGCTGACGACCATCGCCGTATGCGAGACCTGATGAAGAAGTATCGGCTGTTACCTATGGATTTGGCCGATGCAGCTTTGGTGGCAGTGGCGGAACGTGAACGGATTCGGCGCATATTCACCGTAGACCGCCGAGATTTTTCCATTTACCGTCCTGCCAAGCTGGGCAAGTTCATGATTGTTCCATAGCATTGCCGCATCGCCCTCCGTCATATACTGTACGAGCGCGGGACGATGACAAAAGCAGGCCGCGCATTTCTTGAACGTGAACAACCCGATGTCTGCATCTTTGGTCACACGCATCAGCCAAAAGCGAAATGGTTCGGTGAGACGCTGCCGTTCAATCCTGGATCGGCAGGACCGAAGCGGTTTTCCTTTGGGATTGCTCGTCAGAAGCCATGGGATCACAGAGGGTAAGTCGGCGGCGCTCGTGTCTTCCCGGTAAGCCTCTTTGCTTTGCGAGTGAGATATGGCACGTTGCTCGTGCCGTGGGACAAAGAAAATTAAAAATTTGGTGTTGGGTGGCAGTTGAGCTATAATTGCCCGAGTTACATCGGGCCACGGTACTTATCATCATTACATGAAGGGGGACGTATGAAGAAAATGGTCATGCTGGCGGTTGTTGGAGCATTCGTGACAATGCAGGGCGGCTTCGTCTTGGCTGCCAATACCGGAACTCCTGACACAGGTCCAGGTTGTGGGTTAGGAAAACTGGCCTTTCAAAATTATCCTCATGCAAAAACCAAAGGCGCGCAAGTGTTGATGGCTACTCTTAACGCCACAGGGTACAACACCTTTGCGATCAGCAGCGGGACTTCAGGCTGCACCGACGATGGCCGGTGGTGGGCTGAAAACAAAACCACCATGTTTGCAGAACTGAATTCTGACGCCTTGGCTCAGGAAATGGCGCAAGGGCGCGGCGAGCATCTCGCCTCGCTGGCGACACTTCTCGGAGTTCCGCAAGAGCAGCACGCCACGTTCTTCTCAATGACTCAGGAGCGCTACACGGCATTGTCGAATGCAGGCGAGCTCTCTGCTGTGGCCATGGTCAAGGCGTTGAATGAGGCGATTTCGGCAAATCCCGTGTTGGCAAAGGTTTCTCTGAACAAGTAGTGTCCGTGAGAGGGCTCCCGCCTTTTGCGGGAGCCCTTCTTGTTTCCCTCATCCGCAGTGATTCACTTTATATTTGCCATCCTCGCCTTCTTCACTGTTTCAAGCCGCAGCTTCGCACAGCCGGTTTCCCACGAGTATCGCGATGAGCTGATTCAGCAAGCGAAGCTGGCCCGATTGGCAGACGAGCGAGAATGGCAGTTGTTGTTGCATTACAAGGACAACCTTCTTGGTGGGGTCACGAGCGAACAAGATGATGAAGGGTTTTTTCTGTCCCCTCGGGGCAAACAGGATCCGGAAGCCGAGCTTGAGGCCACAATCAACCATTTCTTTTCCGCCGACCTCGTCGGTCGGTCACAGCAGCCGGCCCAGTGCGCCTTTATTGCCCGGTATCATTGGCTAAAGGGTCGGC
>CAZVEZ010000060.1:0-13390 GCA_964626135.1 uncultured Nitrospira sp. | reverse complement strand
CGCTTGCCGGAAGTCGGCTACAGCCTGCCGAACGTCGCCTTGTTCAATTCGCCGATCTTGCTCGGCACAGATGCGAGCTTTGTGAATTTTTATCGTGACCAGGGATTTACCCAGAATCGAATCGATATTCTGCCGGGCTTGTCGACCGATGTCCTGAACGTCGGCCATGTCGTGGGCCTGACTCCTCAAGTGAAAGCCCGAAAAGTCTACTACACGCGGGGGGTGCAAAGCACAGAGAGCCAGCATCGCGAAACGTTTTGGGCAGGGCTTGAAGCCACCTCAAAGCTCAGTCGCCGTTTCGAAACGAGTGAAGGCAACAGCCTGCTTCACACGATTGAGCCCAGCGTCATGTATGAATATGTTCCGCATACAAATCAGTCGGGATTGACTCAGATCGATCAGGTGGACGATCTGCCCAAGAAAAACCTATTGACCTATGCAATCCGCAGCCGGATTTTGGAGCAAGAAGACGGCAGCAGTTTCAATTGGCTTGATTTCACCATGGCGCAAAGTTATCACGTGGGCGCGGTGCAAACGAGAGCCCGTGATTTCACACCCGGCGCCGTTCCGCTGTTTGGGTCGGTGACGCAACCGCTGCAGCCGGCGACTGTTGCTATTGAGGGGAGGAAGTTTTCCGATATCTGGACGCGGGTCGTGATCGGTAATACAACGCCGAAGTTCACGTCGACGCAGTTTTCTGAAGCGTCGTTTGGCCACAGTCCTTGGGGCGCCTTCGGTCAGCAACCCGCCACTAACCAGTATCTGACCATCGACGCATTCTTCGATCCCTATCAATCGTCGGTGAGTCAATTCAACACCAATTTCCGGGTCCAGCAGTCCAACTACTGGTATCTCGAAGTGGGACAGCGCTTTACACACGACGGGAATCGTGTGCGTCGAGGGGACATATGGAATCCGATTTCGTTCAATGAGGTGTATGCTCCGACTCCTGAGATTCAATTTATTACGGCAGGAGGGGCATTTCGCACGCCGTGGGGTTGGACGGTCGGGGCAAAGGGCTATTACGATGTAAAGAACGGCAGGAGTCCGGAGTACGATGTTGTCGGTCTCTACCAGAATCCCTGTAAGTGTTGGTCGTTGGGCCTCTATTATTTGCAATTTCCCGATAGGGCTCAATACAACTTCATGTTGAGTTTGACCGGGATCGGTTGGACGGAAAGTTTCGGCACAGCAGTGATTCGAAATATTCTCAGTCCATTACTGATTGATGAAAAAGGTCTGCCTTGGGCTATGCGGGGCGGTCCGTATGGGAGGCCACAGTCTGGTATGCCTCAGCCTGGGATGGACGGGAACGGTCGGTGAACAGGTTATCCGGAAGACCGGCGCATAGGCTCAGAGTATGGCCGGCTCTCTTCGGGGTATTTCTGTGGGTTCGCGGCAGAGGCCTGGCTGCGCCGGTCTCAGGGATTTGACTCCTCGAAGAAGGCTGGTATACGATGCGCCAAGAGTCGAGTGTTCTATATGCTATGCATGCAGCGAAGGAGGAACGCGACGTGGCAGGTGATACTCTGAAGGTTGAAGATGCAACGTGGGACGCAGACGTCATGAAGGCCTCTGAACTCGTGATGGTGGATTTTTGGGCTGTCTGGTGCGGTCCTTGCCAAATGGTCGCTCCGATCGTCGAGGAATTGGCCAAAGAGTACAGTGGGAAAATAAAGGTGCGAAAACTCAATACCGACGAGAATCCCGAAGTCGCAGGCCGCTATCAGGTCATGAGCATCCCGACGATCCTGTTTTTCAAAAACGGGCAGGTCGTAGAAAAGCTGGTTGGGGCGAGACCCAAGCGGCAGTTCAAGGAAATGATCGATTCATTGCTGGCGCAACCAGCCGGCTCAGCCTAAGGAATATCGTCACCCGCCGCAATGCTCGCCGAGTTGCGCATTGTCAATTTCGCGCTCATTGAGCTGCTTAGTCTTCAATTTCAGTCCGGGTTTACCGTCCTGACCGGGGAGACCGGGGCCGGTAAATCTCTTCTCATCGATGCGATCGCCTTGTTGGTCGGTGGAAGAGCTTCAACTGACCAGATCCGTTCCGGAGAAGCCGAGGCCCAGCTGGAAGCCGTCTTCCACTTTCCAGACACCCACCCCCTCCTTCAACGTCTGCGGTCACGCGACATCATCGGTCAGGACGAATCTGAGCTGATTCTTCGACGCGTTCTTTCCCGGTCGGGTCGTCACCGGGTATACATCAACGGCAACCTCTGTTCTCAGCGGGTACTCGAAGAGCTGGGAGGAACCCTTGTCGATATCCATGGGCAGCATGAGCAGCAATCGTTGTTGGCGACCGCCGAACAATTGGATGCTCTCGACGTGTTCGGACGCCTTCTCGGGCTGCGTGAGAAGTATGCGCAGGCGTACCAGAGATGGAAGGATCTCCGCGCGCAGTTGGAGGCCGCGCAGGGTAGCGCTGCCGATCGCGCAAGACAGGAGGATATGTTGCGATTCCAGGCACAGGAGATCGACCGAGCCGGACTGTTACCTGATGAAGAAGAACAGCTTCATGGCGAACGGCGCCGTCTGGCGCATGCGCATCGCCTCAGAGAACTGGCCCACGAGGCTCATATCGAGTTGCAGGCAGATGAACAAGCTGTCCTCACCAGGCTGGGGCGGATCGGGCGAACCCTTGTCGAGCTGGCTCAGACCGACCCGGAGATGGATGATTGTACACAGATTGCCACGGAGTCTGCGATCCAACTGAAAGAACTAGCCGGGAGGCTGCGCGACTATGCCCGACAATTAGAGGTAGATCCGGGTCGGCAGGCCGTCGTGGAAGACCGACTCGATCTGATCCAACGATTGAAGAAAAAGTATGGAGGGTCGATAGAGGCGGTGTTAGCGGCAGGCAAAGCGGTGCAAGAGGAACTTCGGTCATTGGCCAATTGTCAAGAGCGATCTGTTGAGTTGACCGCGCAATTGGATGAAGAGGCCCTCCGCCTCCGTACACTGGGACAGCAGCTGTCCAAGAAGCGAATGGATACGGCCAAGCGAATGACGACGCTCGTGGAAACGGAACTGGTTGCCCTGAAGATGGACCAGGCGATTTTTGATGTCATGGTCTCCAGCGATGAATCGGACGAAGGGTTTGGGCCGGTTGGGCGTGATCGGGTGGAGTTCCTGCTTTCAAGCAATCCCGGTGAACCGCCGATGTCTTTGAGCCGAATAGCATCCGGCGGTGAACTTTCGCGTATTATGCTGGCGCTCAAGACAGTGTTGGCTGAGATGGACCTTGTGCCGGTCCTGATATTTGACGAAATCGATACGGGTGTCGGTGGGGCAGTGGCTGCAGCGATGGGAACAAGACTGCGCAAGCTCGGAGCGTTCCATCAAGTGTTTTGTATCACCCATCTTCCTCAGGTCGCATCCCAAGCGGAACATCATCTGCTTGTGGAGAAGGGGCTGGAGGGGCAACGGACATCCACGTCTGTCAGAACTCTCAAGGGGCTGGGGCGAGAAGCCGAGATTGCTCGTATGCTGGGCGGTCTAGAAATTACGAAAAAAGTGCGTGAAACGGCAGCAGAACTTATTGCAGGGGCGCAAGGGAAGCAGCCTGAATGATCTGGTTTATCTGATTAGTTCTGGTCTGACTAAATAAACCAAATAAATCGGGCAGGCTGGTCGACTAGGAGTCGGATCAGTCGGTCGTGGTAGTAGCCATCGCCATGGCAGGAAGAGATGCTTTGCATTCCTGGACCACCCGCGCAAAGAGTTCAGCTAACTTCGGTTCGAAGTGGGTGCCGGAATACGCGAGCATTCGTTGACAGGCGTCGTCAATCGAGCGGGGCGTTCGGCCGGGAAGTTCCGCAGTCAGATGGTCGAATGTCTGGGCTAGGTAAACGATGCGCGCCAGTTGAGGGATCCCTTCTCCCTGAAGTCCAAATGGATAGCCTGAGCCATCCCACTGCTCATGGTGATAGGCAATAATTTGTCCCACTTCACTCGGGAATTTCAGCGGTAAGACGAGCTTCGCACCCTGCTCCGGATGATGTCGATTACCGGCAGATTCCCCGTTCAGAGCGATTTCATCGTCGGCAAACTGATAGGCCTCGGGTCCGATCTTGCCGATGTCGTGAAGGAACGCTCCCAGCGCCAACGATTTCTGTTCAGCCGGTGTAAGATGGATACGGTTTGCTAAAAGTGTGGCGTAGAAACTCACTCGGCTGCAGTGGTTGAGCAACTGGCGATCTTTCGCTTCAAGCAGGTCGGAGAGCAGCGGAAGAAAATCCGGCATATCTTCGGCCTGTGAAGCAGTATCCGGCGCAGGTTTTCCGATCGCCTGGTATCCCGCGAATATCTCCTTCCACGCTTGCGCGCATTCTGTTTCTGATCCCCAGAGGGCGGTCGATGTCTCAATGAAATGTCTGAGAAAATCGAGCCGTTGTTTCTTTTCAAGTGTCTGATTGACTAGGGCAAGCAGCTCCGTGATGTTGAAAGGCTTGAGCAGGTAACCGGCGGCGCCATGCCGTATTCCTTCCATGGCGGACTTCAAGCTCCCATATCCGGTGATGATAATGACCTCAACGCCGGCGTGGTGTCGTTTAATGTCCTGAAGGAGCTCTATGCCTTGGCGATCCGGCAGTTTCTGGTCGAGTGTGATGAGATCGATGGGGTGAGAGTTCAGCGCGTCGATTGCTGCTCCGGCTGATTCCGCGGTCTGGATGTTGAAAAATGGGCGGAGAATTACTCGCAGAGCGTCGCGAGGCCCTGCTTCGTCATCGATCACGAGCAAGGTCGGCTTCTTCTTGGCTGGTTCAGGAGTGACAGATACGGGCATAGGATATTCGCTACCGTGAACTACTTATAATTGACGCAATTTTCGTTCCGTCTCAGCGAGTTAGACTCCTCCATCAACAGAGTGTAGTTCGTGGACGACTTGGACCTATATGTAGATTTCTTGAGCGAAACACTACGTATATCAGCAGGGAACGTCATACTCATTTGTGCAAAAATGACGCAGTGGGATAAATAGTTGTGCTATTCCTGCACCACGGCCTGAGGTTCGCTGCTGACCTCCTGATCGGCCCGGCCTATTCCCAGGGTATCCATACGATACTTGAGCATCCGGCGGCTGATTCCGAGCAGATTGGCGGCATGAGTTTGGACATAATTTGTTCGCTTGAGGGCATCCAAGATGATTTCCCGCTCGAACTCCATCACGGCTTTTTCGAGGGACAGTCGTCCGGCGAGCGTGTCGTCTCTGAGTGAAGTGGATCGGGTGTCGTTCTTGAGAATGCTTGGGAGATGTTCGGAGGTAATAGTATCCGATCCCTTGGACCAAATGAACGCCTGTTCGATGATGTTCTCCATTTCCCGCACATTGCCCGGCCAGGGATAGCGACTCAAGAGTTCCACGGCGTCTTTGGCGAACTCTTGGGCCGGACGATTGTCCTCTTCGATTCGTTTGGCCAGAAAATGTTTGGCAAGGAGAGGAACGTCTTCACCGCGCTCCCGGAGCGGCGGTAAATACAGGGCTATGACGTTGATGCGGTAGTAGAGGTCCTCGCGAAATTGCCCTTTGCGGACGAGTTCTTCGAGATTCTTGTTCGTGGCCGCTACGATGCGCACATCCACCTTGATGGCTTGGACTCCGCCGACTCTGGTGAATTCCCGCTCTTGTAAGACGCGCAGCAGTTTGGCTTGCGTCATCGGGCTGAGGTCTCCGATCTCGTCGAGGAAGAGCGTGCCGCTGTTCGCAAGCTCGAATTGTCCGACCCGACGGGCCGTGGCGTCCGTAAAGGAACCTTTCTCATGGCCGAATAGTTCACTTTCGATGAGTGTTTCAGGAAGGGCCGCGCAGTTCAGCGCGATGAACGGTCGCTCGCGCCGTCCGCTGTTATAGTGGAGCGCCTTGGCGACGAGTTCTTTTCCTGTTCCGCTCTCGCCGGTAATCAAAACGGTCGTGCGGCTATCGGCGACTTGTTCGATCTTGGTATAGATATCCTGCATCGAGGGGCTCTTGCCGATCAGATTGTGAAAGGCATAGCGACGAACGACTTGCGCTCGAAGTTGTTTGACCTCTTGTTGGAGTTCCTGATCACTGAGCGCCCGCTCGACGATAATGCGGAGTTCTTCGACGTCGAAGGGTTTTGACAGATAGTCAGCCGCGCCGAACTTCATCGCATCGACGGCTGTTTTGACCGACTTTGTCCCTGTCAACATGATGACCGGCGCCGTACGGCCTTCGGTCCGAATGGTTTGGAGCACCGATAGCCCATCGGTGCCAGGCAGGATCACGTCCAGGAGAACCAGATGGGGGGCTTCTTTGCGAAATAGTTCAAGCCCTTCCTGGGCGTCGGCGGCTTGGATCGTTTCGTAGTTCGGCTCCAGCACCGCTTTCAAGGAAGCCCTTACTCGGGCTTCATCATCGATCAACAGCACTCGTTTTTTCATGCTCATGTCCATAAAGTGTTGGCGGTTAGGCAGGGAGCGCGGGTAGACTCACGAAAAACGTGGTGCCGACACCGACCGAGCTCTTTACCAGGATCTCGCCGTGGTGTTCTTGGATAATTTGATGGACGATCGTCAACCCAAGTCCCGTTCCCTCGTGTTCTCCGCTCTTGTGTTTTGTCGTGAAAAAAGGGTCGAAGATGTGTTCGAGATTCGTATCCTGGATTCCTTCACCGGTATCCTCGATCTCGATGTGGGCCCAGACCTTCCCTCCCGGCTTCACCAACTTGCGGGTCTGAACGCGTAATCGTCCCCCGGCCGCCGCCATCGAGGCGATGGCATTGAGGAGAAGATTGAGCAGGACCTGCTTGATTTGCTGCCGGTCCAGCATGACACGAGGCAGGTCGGGCGCCAACTCTTTTTCGATCTTGATTCCATGACTGTCTGCCTTGACATCGATGAAATACAAACACGAGGCGACAATGTCGTTGAAGTCCTCGTCCGTCAGCTTGGGTTCCATGTATCGGGCATAATCGAGAATTTCCTGAATCAGTCGTTCGATACGATACACATCGTCGAGGACGACTTTGCTGAATTCTTGAATAAACTGAGGATCGTCCTTTCGTTCAGGAGCCAATTGGATAAACGTCTTGATCGACGTGAGGGGATTTCTGATTTCATGGGCGAAGCCGCCGGCCATTGTCTCAAGGGATTTTAGCCGATCCGTCCGTTTCATCAGCGTATGTGAGCGGTGAAGATCTTCATACAGTACGATGGTGTCTAACGCACTGGTGGCGGTTTGCGCCAGGGCGGCGAGCAGGGACTTGGTCAATGCGTTTTCTTCAGCCAGAGGTTCCGAAGTGCCCAGGAGTGAAAAGGCGATAAGACGTCCTTTATTGAGGTGCGGCACGATGCGTGAGACCTGCATCGCTTCCATGGCGGCGCGCGCGCCGGCGCCGCAGTCAGTCTCCTGAAGGTCTGCAGCCGAGTCCAGCGGTGTCATGATCCGGTTCGTTGTGAGTAGATGGCGTGGCAGGGGATGATTCACGGTCAGTGTCGCGGGAATCAGCAGGTGATCGACTGAGCCGACCATACTGGCTCGGCGATAACATTCGTGTTCGCGATCCAGGAGAAACAAAATCCCATAGGTCATTGACCCTGCACGACACAACTCGTGGATAATGCGATTCCCGAGTGTTGTGAGATCGGTCATCGATCCCAGGTCTGCAGCAAACCCTGCGACAATGTTCAAGAGTTCATTGGATGAAGGCGCCGAAATATCAGTACTCGAAGGGCGTAATGTCATAAAAGAGCAGAGCGCACAGGGGCGCCGTCTGGCCCATGAGCGGAATATGTTGAATGAGTATGAACTGACTATGTGTTCAAAGTTGTACGGGTGCGAGTATACACGGGCAGAGCACGTTCAGCTAGCGGATTCACCTTTTTCGATGACGGCTAACAATGCGTGCCCGTTGAGGACTGGAAGAATGCGTGGGGTGGAGGTACCGGCCTGCTGGAGAAATGAAGCCAGTGATGGTCTGTCGAAGGTGTGCAACAAACCATGCCGGATGGCTTCTCGGAGGCGTCCCAGGTAATGCAGGACGATTTGGACATGGGGACTGAATTCATCCTGATTCGCTCTCTCCAGGTGCCGGCGGTAGAGAACTGAGAGATCGGTGTCGGGATGGAAGACCGTAAGAACCAATCGCTCTTGTGGACGGAGTATGCGGTACAGTTCACGAATCGTAACCAGTGGAGAAGGGACAAAGGGGAATGACAGATTGCACACGATGCGATGGAAGGATCGGTCTTTGAAGAGGGCGCTCTGTGTCCAATCCGTATAGATCCATTCCGCGAGAAGGGGTGGATTGAAGGTGAGGGTGCCGGCGAAATCGCTGTCGAGTTCTCGCTGCAAGGCACGAAGACTCTGTCGAGCCTGTATCAATAAGTCTTGAGAATGTTCCAGCCCGATCACATGGACGGGCTGCTCCGGGCTCCATCCACGCTGCCGCGAACGGTAAGTCTGATTGACCATCGTGGCTCGGACGAAGTCACCGTGGCTGGTTCCTACATCCAGGAGCATGGAGCCCGGCTCAAGCGGACTAACCAGCCGATACAGATCGTCCAGGAGCTTCCAGTGCTCGTGGAGATTCCCAAGTTGTGGAAGTTGTTGCAGATGCATGGTTCTCAACGTCTCACGCGTGACCTGTGAGAGATTATGGCGAAGACGGGTACGCTCCATTTCAATGCGTAGTTGATGGGCCAGCATACAACGTGTGTGCGCGTTGAATTCAGCAGAAATGTTCGGTAGCGAGACGGTAGCGGCGATGTGCTCCAGAATCTGCCGAAAGGCTTGTGGGTGGGGCTCGTTGAGTAGGAGATTTTGACCGATCAACGGTGCGGGGACTGTTGCCAGGCGGGTATGGGTCCCCAACGCGGTGAGAAAGGCTTGCGGGAGATTAACCGGAGGCAATGGTCCAAGCGGGTTAGTAGGAGTCGTGACAATAACCGATGGAGAGCGAAGGAGACGCAGGTCCGCAATCGTGGAGGCAAGGTCTGTGAAGTGACCCGCGACGATATCGCCGACAAAGCGGTCGACATCGACGTTGAGCCCTAGCAGGTTGGCGATACCGCGTCGGAGACCATACCGGTGGTCCGCCACGAGGTCATGACCATGGACTGTCGTGAGCATGGCTTGAACATCGACGACCGGATTGATCAAGAGAAGCAAGTCGAGGGGGCGGGATTGCACCGCCATTTTGAGCGACACACGCGCGGTCATGTCGCTCGCAATGACGATCAGGGGGGCGGTCGGCCATGTATGCTGCACGAACTCTACGACTTTCAGGAGGTCGGCTTGCATGCTCCGCAAAGACGTCTGTTGCAGCTCGCCGTCACTCAATCCCACGTGGTTGGTATGGTCGTAACGCAACACGCGAAGCCGCTGGTGCGCCAGGTAGTAGGACAAGGTCATCGCGTCCAATGCGGTCTGGCCATAGCCGGGAGCAATGATCACGATCGGTGTGTTTGGCGCAAGCGACTGATGAAGGTGGTCGTCGGTGATCAGAATCGCCTGACCGCGTGGATTTCGGCACTCTCGCGGGATACTGACGATCGAAGTCTGCTGCGAGAGAGAATCCGGTTGGCTCGGGTACGTCAGACGTTGTCGGACGACACGGTTTACCTCACGCTCTGCGTATGGTGTAAGGCCTTGAAAGCGGAGGCCGACTCGAATCACGGGGTCGGAGCCTTGATATCGAAACTCGTTAGGCGCTGTGGGGTCCTGAGCCGACCAAACGATCCTTGTGGGAAGTGCGGAGTCCGGCGCGCCCGGCTCGTGTGTTCCGGGGTGGTTCGGAGTCTGTGCCGCGGTGAAGTGCAGTGTGGCGAGGCCGTTCAGGATTTCAGGGCGAGCGGTGAGGTGAAGGCAGGCGCCATCCCGGCTGAAATTGATCGTCAGCCCGAACAGACGGTGAGTGTGACCCGTATGGTCGATCACTTCAAGTCTGATCGGGAGCTTCACGTTCACCCGGATCGCCTCGCGCAGGTCATAATCTTCCCGCTCATTCGGTATAGGGGGAATGGTGGCAGCAGTCAGATCATCTGCTGCGAGCAGTACTTCAAGGGAGAAGGATAGCGTCTGTTCCTTCGCAGCTTGGATCAATGAGTTCAGGACGTCGCCCTCTTCTCTTTTGGGTGCATCGAATACGATGACGAGATGGGAGACCGGAGTTCCGGAGGGGAGCCAGCTGGGCCGTTCCTGTGCCTCACCGTGTAGTTCAAGTATCCCCACGGCAGTCTTCAACACAACATAGGCGCTTTGCGGCGTAATGGCGGGGAAGTCGCTGGAAAGCGTGATGCAGGTGCCGCCGAAACTGAGGTTGGAAATCGTACCTTCCCACGTCGTTGATCCAACGGTGATCGCGGCCGGCAGGATAGTTGAAACCCGATGTGAATGACGCCGTTCTTGCTGCGGTCTGCCAGAATCGGCTACTGGCACAGGTGCTGCTGCGGAGCTCTTCGTGTCAGGAACGAGTGCGGACGGGGCGGCAGAGACGGCGATCGGCAGCGGGAGTATTTCATGAGAGGGAGGTGAGGTAACCGGTAGACGGAGAGTTAAGCGAAAGGGGCCTTGCATCGGCGCCGACACATCCAAGGCGGCGCCGAGTTGATGGACAAGCTGATACGACTCGAGGAGATCTGGAGGCGGGTGGGAAAGAATAGAAGGCTCTGCCTGCCAGACCACGTCTGATTCGATCAGCTCCACTTCGACCTCGGTAGGCGGAGCGAGGGGAAAGAGGACGGGAGTATCTGCTGAGATGGAGGAAGGCCCGACGGCGCGGGTGTTCACGATGAGTCGATGCGACCGCCCGATAGCTCGCAAATGGGTTTGCGCATAGTTCAAGAGCTGGTGCACAAGCCTTGTGACCTGCTCGCGATCGCCGGCGAGAGGGGGGAGGTCCGAAGAGAATTGCCGTATGATTCCGGTGCCATTCATAATCACAGGGGTTGCAGACGCGAGCACTGTGTCGAGGATGCTGTTGATCGTATGGCCTAAGGCGTCGGTACTCTCGTGAAAGGCCTGCGTCAATTCCGCTCCAAGTTTCGTCGCTTCTGCGGCGTGGCCGGCAAGTGTTTCAACTTGGCTGTCAAGTTGTGCGGTACGAACGGTCGCGAGGAGTTGTTGAGACTGTGTCAAGAGCGAGGCCAGTGGATCGCGTAATTGTTGGGACAGCGCCGTGACTCGTTGAGTCAGCGCGAGCAGTCCATCCGCGCGCCGGAGTTGCTGGTGAAGTTGATGGATCGTGGCGTCTTGCTGTTTGGGTTGAGACAGGTCTCGGATCAGTCCCACCGTACCGAGAAATCGGCGAAGGGGGTCATAGAGTCCTCTGGCGCAGATCTCCACCGTGAGGGTGGGCGGCTTGTTGATCTGCGTCGGTTTCCCTCGCAAGGTCAATTCAACGCGGCTGGTGTCTCGCGTTCCTGAGCGGCGCTCATTGAGCCGATAGCGGGCCGTCGACTCCTGGTCGGGATTAAGGAGGATGGTATAGGGTAATCCAATAAGTTCATCGGGCATGTATCCCAATAGCGTGACAATGCCTGGACTGACCGCCACAAAGTAGCCTCGGGTATCCAACTCATAGACAACGTCCCCGAGTGATTCCATGAGCCGACGATGGCGTTCGTTGGCGTGATCCAGCGCCATTTTCACGTGATATTTTCCGATCGATTCCCGCGCGCAGAACAGGAGTTCCGTGAGGAAGGCAGGGGACTTCTTCGAGAGGAAAAAATCCACATCGGCTTGGAGCGCCTGAAGTGCTGAGGCTGAATCGGTGCAGTCGCTAAGCAGAATACTTGTCGTATACGGCGCCTGGCGTTTAAATGCTCCGGGTAAGGATGTATCGGTGCCGGTGAGGCATCGTTCGTCGATGAGAACGAGGGTCCATTCCTGCCGCGACGATATCCATGCAAGGGCTTCTTCGGCCGAGTAGGCGACATCCACGCGGCAGCTGGGAAAAAATCCGCGCAGACTGATGGTGATGAGCTTGATGGATTCAGCGTGCTCGCTGATAATCAGGATGGGGACGGGCTCACTCTGTGGCATCAAGGTATCCCTGTGTTTCCCGGGAGTCCGAATAAGCCCAGTCTCAGAGCGAGATTACAAGGCTCGCCTTCGAGCGATCTACGGCATACCAGTCCCTACGCTTCTTATGACAAGCGACTTGGACACGAATCTGAGGATAGTGATGTGAATAGCATAGGCAGAGGCGAGAAACCCAGTCTTCACATGAAGGAAGAGATCCTTCTTTGGTAGGGGGAGCCGCATTGATATCTGATGACGAACAAATTTGAACGGAAACGAAGAGTAAGGATTAGGAGTTATGGATCAAATGAGAGAGCAACGCCATTGATCTTATCCATCGCAGATCACGCGGCGGTGAGTAGAGGACGTATGCGTGAGCATTACTTGCCGGCGAGGGGCGGCGGGGTGGGCGATGGGCAGGCGCCCGGGGTCATGTACAACAGATAGTTGCCCATCCCATGCTGGGGCTGCTGTTTCTGCAACGGATGGTGATGCACCATCACCATCTCGTAGGCATCCGCCTTCGTCACTGGAAACCCCTGCCGGTCTTGATAGACCTGGTGCGGGCGAAACTCCAGAAACGTCCCGGTCGCATCGACGTCGGGCACCGTCCGCAGCAGGGTCTGTTGCTGCGTCACATTGTCCAGCCCGATCATGAGCAGTTCGTCATGCCCATGCGGGTAGGCGAACTTCACACAGCCGTCCATCGAGAACTTCAGCGGCGTCTTGTGCACCTGCACCCCGCGGGTGATCTCGATGCCCTCATCCGTCTGGTCGGGGCCGCGCTGCGCAAACTTGCTGAAGCACACGATGTTGACCCCCACCTGATAGACCTCCAGCGCGGTAATCGGCGCGCCCTCGGGGGCCAGATACATGGTGAAGGTAGCCATCACGTCCTTGGTGCGCGGGGCCTTATGATAAAAGGCCACAATCGACATGAGGTGATCCTCCTTGGCGAGCTTGACCCCGTAGCCGGCCGGAAACCGCGTTTCGGTCATCTCCAGGCCGGCGCCGGCAAAGAACAGGGGTTCCCCCTCGCAGGAGACGCTGGGTTTGCTGTTGTTGAGCATCAGGATGTGATGGAGGTAGTTTTTGGGCAGGGGCGTGCCGTCTTTGGTGAAGACGGCGGTTTTATAGCCGATCATATAGCGGTCCGTGGGGAGCTGAAAGGCATGCTTGGGCATCGAGGCGGCAAGGTCGCCGTCGTGGCCGGCCGGGAGGTCGATGGGGCCGAAGGTCAGGGTGACGGTGTTCTCCTCCATCGTGACGGTCGTGGTGGGTTGCTTCGTCAGGGTGGGCACGGCATGGTGGTCGTGCCCGCCGTCGGCGAAAACCGGCGCGACCAGCCCCAGGCTCAGCAGCAGCGCACAAAGAATCTGACGCATACAACCTCCCCAAAAAA
>CAZVEZ010000059.1:0-13590 GCA_964626135.1 uncultured Nitrospira sp. | reverse complement strand
GGTGAACTGTATGGTCCACTTCTTGACCCACAGTTGTTTAACCAAGTTGTCGTCGATCCAGAAGTAAAAACGCTCGTATGGCCAAATGGGGCCGACTTCGATCCCGCAACATTACACGACTGGCCCACCTACCAAGAAGCCTTCGCTGCTCGTGCGAGAGAATGGGCCCGCGTTTCTGCCTAACTGGCTAGCCTTCTGCAATCAAATGGTTTACCTGTTTCGCAGCCGCTTCAGCATCTGACCTATACGATCTGCTTCCGCAATCGCCCCCAATAGGCTGTTCCCACGTAGCCGCAGGCGAAGGTGCCTGTGGTGAGAGCGATGATTTGGTAGACCGTGCTCCGGGGGATTTTTACTGTTACTGCGGGGTTCAAGAGATCGGGTGAATTCATGACCAGTTTGAGTGATTCGCCTGCGGAGAGGATCGGCCACATGCAGGAGAGCCGGAGGCGTGTTTCGTAGCGTGGAATTGACATCGCATACATCCAGCCCTGGTCGAGGTGTTCGATGGCCATACGAACGAGTCGGCTCAGCACGGGCCTGAAGCGCGAAAGATTTTCCTGATTCAGCAGATCGCGTGGGTTGAGGCCCGCTTCGGCCAGCATCGGCGCCGGCACATAACAGCGGCCCTTCTGGAGATCATGCGCGATATCTTTTACGATATTCGTGAGCTGCAAGCCCTTTCCGAACCGGACTCCGACATCCGACATCTCTCTGACATTCCACGATGCGAGCGCCCTCCGGTGGGCGCACATAAGATCGGTCCAGAATTCGCCCACACAGCCCGCCACATAATAGGTGTACCGGTCTAGATCATCCCATGTCTTCAACGCAACCAGATCGTTGGCTGATGTTCCCTGGAAGACACTGAGATCCATCTCCATGCCCTGCGTGAGTGTCGTCATGAGTCGTTGCACACAGCGCCGGTCTTCCGGAGAAAACTCTTGGAACAGTTTAAAGCAGTCCTCCAACCGTTCAAGGAGCACGCGTTCGGACGAATCGCGCTGGAGCGGTCCCATGGCCTGTTGGATTTCCCGGATTTGCCCCCAGGAAATCTGGTCGCTGACGAACTGCCCCTTGAGCTGGACGAGAAAATCCAATCGGCGTGGCCGATCGATCAATTCCGTATCGGCAATCGTGTCGGCAGCCCGAGCAAAAAGGTAGGCCAAGCTGACTTGATCGCGCACATCTGCCGGAACTACGACCAGCGTCGTGTAGAAGAGACGGGACACGTGCTTGAGGAGATCGCGGAGCAGTTCCTGCTTGGAGGTCTCAATGGTCGTAGCCACACCTATCGCACTTCCAGCGTCCCTTCCATCCCTTTATCGCGATGGCTGGGTAACGGCCAGAGCCGTTTGTCGCAGTAGATGGGGAATGTGCCGGGTTGAGTAGGCGTAAATCTAATGGTGACCGTCTGGCCGGCACTCACATCCTGTTCGACGGAGAAATTTCCCGTTGGGTCCCTGATGATGAAATTGTGCGGGATGATCGTTGTCACGCTTGTGAGGGTCAGTTCAACCGGTTTCCCGGCTTCGACGATCAGATGGTTTGGGGTATAGGAGTAGCTATCAAGCGTGATCGTGGCTCGTTGCACTCCGTCTTCCGCCACCGAGATTATTGCAGGAGAACTGGAGAGGGCTGGTTCCGCTGCATCAACGAGTGTCGCAACGACAGAGATCATCAACCCGACTGTCGCCAACAGATGGAGCAATCGCATTGATATCTTCCACATGATGAGCCAGTTCTAACAGGAAGGATGGAACGGGTCAACTTTGTCGAAGAGTATCAGTCACTTCGAGCACCTTGACCTTGGCGATTACGGAGTTATTTCCTACAGCGATACGTCGTCAACATCTCGATGAGATGCATTTTGCCGGATCGGTTAGTATAATCACGCTCACTGGCGACTCGCTTGAATGACGAGGCGAGAGCCTGGTCGTGAAGGAGGATTTCAATGAAGTGGATGAAGGGCATTTTTCTACTGCTGGCCGCGAATATTTTGATCATGGTGACGCTCTCGCTCACCGTGCCGATACTCATCAACGTCGTTCTGCCCATGTTCGGGGTCGATCTGCGAGGAATGGTCGACTTGAGTTCGTTAGTCTGGGCTCTCGCCCTCGGCTTTGGCGGGGCCTTTATCAGTTTGGCGTTTTCCAAGCAAATGGCTCGAGCCATGTTGGATTGCCGTCAGATTACTCAGCCCCGGTCGCACGCCGAACAGGTCATTTACGGTAGCGTCCAGGAGATTGCGCAACGTCTCCACATTACGATGCCTGAGGTATGGATCTTTGAATCTCCCGATCCTAACGCCTTTGCGACCGGCCCCAGCAAGAACAACTCAATGGTGGCTGTTTCGACCGGGTTATTGAGCAACCTGCAAGAGCAGGAAGTGCGGGCTGTTCTTGCCCATGAAATGGGGCATGTCTATAACGGGGACATGTTCGCGACGACTGTGTTGGCAGGACTGATGAATACTTTCGTGTACTATATTGCCATGTGGGTGCGTCGGTTCTTCGGATCACGCGATCAAGCTATGCTCGGGATTGGGTTGTCGATCGTGATCCAGATCATCGTCAGTATCATGGCCTCGGTTCTGATCTGTTGGTTTTCGCGGCAGCGTGAGTTCGGCGCGGATGCCTTTTCAGCCAAGGTGTATGGCAAGGACTCGATGATCTCGGCCCTGCGCGCGATCGATCGATGGGTTACCCGTTCACAGGTCCAGTATTCCACACAGGACGCGCTTGCAACGATGAAAATATCCGGTAACTCCTCAGGATTCATGCGTCTCTTTGCCACGCATCCACCGGTGGAAGCGCGCATTGAGGCCTTAGAACGGCTCTAACCCGAGGTGCTTGATGAAAAGATTGCGTCATACGGTGGGATTGTTCGCCACGATCGGCTTGATCGCTGGTGCCGGATCGAGCGGTCTACCTGAGCCAGGTTTCGCACAGGCGAACCAAGAAGGGATCTTACTCATGGCAGCACAGACGCCCATGGTTTATGACTTTACGCTGAATGATATCGACGGGAAGCCAGTCTTATTGAGCCAATTCCGCGGCAAGGTGCTGCTACTGGTCAACACAGCCAGCTTCTGCGGCAATACGCCGCAATACGCCGACCTTGAAAAGATGTATGGGCAGTATCGGGACAAAGGTTTTGAGATTCTGGCGTTTCCTGCGAATAACTTTGGGCAGCAGGAGCCGGGGACGAACGAAGAAATTAAAACCTTTTGCTACACGAAATACAGCCTGTCGTTTCCGCTCTTCAGCAAGATCAGTGTGAAGGGCGACGACAAACACCCGCTCTACCGGTATCTGACCGAACAGAGCCCGTTTCCCGGTGAAGTGGAGTGGAACTTCCAGAAGTACTTGGTCGATCGTTCAGGCAAGGTCGTTGCCCGATACCATCACCGCACGAAGCCGTTGGCGCCCGAGGTCATGCAGGATGTCGAACGAGTGCTCGCGGCCCGCTGACACGTTCAGGTTTTTCGATAAAATGAAATATGCGTCCGGTATTCCTGAATCGCGGCGGCCAGAGCCTGGCTGCCGCGAGGGATATTCGCATCCAGGGCATCTTCAATTTCCAGATCATCGATTTCCACGTCATAGCGATCCTGCATGTTCGTCCTGACCGGTCCCTGCGTCACCTCTCGAGGCATGAAAATCTCTTTCCAGACTTCTTTCTCGACCAGACACACGTCTCTGAATCGCTCATAGAGCAATGTCAGCTTCTCTTGATCCGTGACTTTGATGCGCGCGTCCATTCTGTTCAATTTCTCCGTTTCATGCCTGTGGCCAGTCCAACTGCATTCGCTGCCGCTCGATATCGATAATGTTCTCGTAGGGAGGCTCGGTCCTCTTAGCGCGTGATCCCAGGCGTCTATTTGTGCGGACTCATTCCGGGAGGAGCCGTCCCTTCGACAATGGTAAACCGCATGGTGCCCACTTGATTACCCGCATGAAAAGACTGTTGGCCGAGCGGTGTAATGAACAGTTTTACGAGATATGTTCCGACGTCCCAGGCGTCTCCGGGCTTCTTGAGTTCCAGAAATCCATAGCGCTCATGCCCAGGCACTTCCAAGGTGTCTTTGCCGAGCGGATTATTCGAGAGGATGCCCTGGTCTCCCTCTAGAAACCATTGCGCGCTGAACTGAGTAGGATCTTCCAAAGGGGCTGACTCAAATACAATATAAATTACGGGGATATCGCGAGGAAACACCGATCCAGGCTCGATGGGCCTGAGTCGAGGATCTTGTGTGTACCAGCCTTTTCGCCCGAATGTATCCCATTCAATGTCATATCCCTTGGCCATCTTGATCCAGGTAAAAAGAGATTGTGGGATACCCTTCTTTTGTTCGTCGAACGACGGGCTTTGCGTGGGCTCGACCTCGGTTGTCGCCTGTTCCTTAGGCGCAAACAGATCTCGTGCCTCGACTACCTGCCAGGCACACACGACAACGCTCAGGCCGGCAAGCAGGCTTACCAGGAACGGCTTTCCGAAATTTCGAGTCCCTATCATCGGAGCCATCAGCATCGTTGTTCCTTCATACCACGATGGTATCGAGAGATCATCAAGGGGTCAATAACTGACGGACCAGGCTAGAACCTATCTCAACATTGAAAATGACCATCCAATAGACAGCAGTGCCGATCAAATACAGGACGACAAGGTGATATTTCAGAGGAATTCGCGGCTTGATCATGGGCCATCTCTATCGAGCGAAGCTGTTTCTTCATCAATAAACGATTTTGAGTTAGGTTCTACGCACCTATCTCCCGGTCAGAGGTTGTCGGCGAGCAAGGTCGTCGCTATGGCCTCTGAGATGGCGCTTGCCGGGCTGTGACGCAAGAAAACGGAGGACAAGCTCTCTCCGCCTATGCCGTGCTCCTTCATGCAAGCCCGTTCCTCATGAATGGGAAACCTGTTTTGCGCGCTGAGATGAAAACATTGCCATACTCAGCTTCTTTGCGCTTTGCGGAGCCGGAATTGGCGCTGAGCCTCTGGCAGGACTCCACTGTCGCCTGGCAGGGATTCGTGCCGATCTTTGCTTTGGCGGAAAGCGCTCGCATCCTCTCGGCCATGGTTCTGTCACTTGTTCAGGATGTGTAGCCGATTGCTGACCAGGAAGCCAGGCAGGACGTTCGAGGATTTTTCAGTCAGAACATGACGAATAACGCTCGTCGATTCCCGCTGTTCTCCGGCCTGATGCATGAGTCCGTGATGATCGCGGGTCCATTTTTTGTCCTGTGCATCATTCAAGATATTCATCTATCCTGCTTCGGCTACGGGGGCTGGCTGCCGGTCTTCTGGGTCAACTGCTCACCCTACCGGCCTTGGGCCAATTCGGAGACTGCTTTGGGAACAAAGTGTTGTCGCCCATCACCGGTTTTACGGTGCCGATCCTGCTGATGCTGTATCTGGCGAGCACGAATATCGGCTTTTTTCTGGCAGTCAATTTTGGGGGCGGCATCATTTGGGCCGGCTTGGCATTGGGACTTCAAAACTATGTGTTCAATTCGGTCAGGCCGGAAGACCGCGCAAAAGCCGTTGCGCTATACAGTACTGTCAATGTCATAAGATAGTCGGCTGGAGCGTTGCTCGGGAGCCGGTTGGTCGAGCACCTTCCCGCGCGCATTAAGTGGGCAGGAATTATCATCCAACCCGCATCCAATCTGCCTTTTGTCTTTTTTTCTCAGGGGTCTTGCGGCTGCTGGCGTCGTCCAGCCTTCTCATGGCGCATGTCAATTTGAGCGAGTCCCTCGGCAACAGCTCCTCTGGGAATTGCCGTTCGTGAAACCCGTTACCCTGTGTGTCGTCTGGGCTCTACCCAAATCAATCCGTAGGATACCGCGTTTAATAACGTGGCGCAGGCGGCTGGGCAGTTCGCTCTTGTTCTTCTTGCTTGAGCTTGTCGAACGCGCGATCGGCATGGCCACGCACTTGGTCCGGGGTCGGCTGTGGTAGAGGTTTGGGTTGATTGCTGGAACAGGCCGTCATCGTCAAGACCAGCAGCCCTGTCAATGCGCACCCGATGATGTGCCCGCTGGTCATCATATGCTCTCTGCACCCCATGGAATGCCCTCCGTGATGAATGGTTGTGGTCGTGTCATCGCTACTACTCGAAGGCCCGCAGCAGGCCTGAGGCTGTCTGTGAGATGCCTCGTTCTAGTGCCGTCCGACTCAATTGCCGATAGCCCCAATCATCCGATGGGGACCCGTTCCAATGTCCCCCATCACCCATGCGAGCGGTCACTATGTTGAGATATAGCACTTCGGCGCTTTCTATTCGAATAATCTTGGTTGTCACGGTAATCGGTCATACCTGGTTGAGTTCACGAGCAAACAGGCGATCCAGCAACGTAGGCCTATCGATTCTCACTATACTACCCCAATGGCTTCATAATCACTCGACTGCTCTGAGGAGAACAGGCCTATGGATCTGATTGACTGGCTTGAGGCGCCGCGGTATTCTCAGCCACGTGGCTCACCGTTCCACCGGGGTATTCATGTCTCTGCATGACCGTCTGACAGAAGACCTGAAGTTGGCCATGAAGGCCCGCGATCAATTGCGAATGGACGTGATTCGGATGATCAAGGCCGCCGTGATGAACAAGGAATTGGAGATCAAGAAGGATCTCGACGATGCCGAAATGAGTCGTGTGATGACGACCATGATCAAGCAACGCCGGGAGTCGGTCGAACAATTTGAAAAGGGTAATCGAGCGGAACTCGCAGCGAAAGAACGCCAGGAAATTGCTATTCTTGAATCGTATCTCCCCCAAGCCCTCTCTTCCGGACAGCTTTCCACCATCGTGGATGCGGTCATTCAGGAAACCGGCGCGCAATCTCTGAAAGAGATGGGCGCGGTGATGAAAGCCGTCATGGCCCGTGTGGCCGGCCAGCCGGTGGACGGCAAGCAGATCAGCGACCTTGTCCGCGCCAAGCTCCAGTAGTCTAATCGGCACCTGCTATACTGAAAGGTGAATGGCTCGCATACCCTGTGCGAGCGCCTGACAGGAATCGGCATGGGCATTCTAATCGTCGACGACTCTCCAGAACAACAGGTGCTCCTTCGCGCAATGCTTGGGAAGGCCGGCCATACGGATCTCTTGAGCGCGAACTCGGCAAAGTCCGCGTTTCCTATGCTCGACATGGATGGGCATGAGCCTCCCAGCCGGATCGACTTGATTCTCATGGATGTGCTCATGCCCGAGCTGGACGGGGTCGAAGCCTGTCGCCAGATCAAAAGCCGACCGCACCTTTGCGATATTCCTATCATTATGGTTACGGCCAAAAACGACCACTCGAATCTTCAAGCTGCCTTTGCGGCGGGAGCGAACGATTACATCACCAAGCCGGTAAGCAGCGTGGAACTCTTGGCACGCGCCGCCTCCGCGCTGGCGCTCAAAAAAGAGATGGACTGCCGCAAAGCGCGTGAACAAGAACTTTGTCGAAGCAACGAAGAGCTACAGAAAGCGTTGCGGGATGTCAAAGTTCTCAGAGGCCTCATTCCCATCTGCGCATCCTGTAAAAAGATCCGCAATGACGGCGGATTCTGGCAACAATTGGAAGAATATATCGGTGAACATTCCGAGGCCGAATTCAGCCACGGTATCTGTCAACCGTGTGTCAAAAAGCTTTATCCTGGAGTTTACCAAGACTAGCTGGTACGATTTCTCAGGCTCACCACTCCTATTCACTGGACTGAAAGCACTATGGGTATCTTGATCGTTGATGATTCGGCTGACGACCGTCTCCTGCTCCAATCGATTCTCTCGGCTGCCGGCTATGACCAGCTTCTGGTAGCCGGTTCGGCCGCCGCCGCGTTCCGTTTCCTTGGGCTTGATGATGGGAAACATGGTGCGGCCACTCGAGTTGACCTGATCCTTATGGACATCGTCATGCCGGAGATGAGTGGTATCGAAGCCTGCCGTCAGATCAAGGCGGTCGAACGATTTCGCGACGTACCTATCATGATGGTTACCGTGAAGACCGATCCCGTCGATCTTCAACTTGCCTTTGCCGCGGGCGCGCTCGACTATATTGGGAAACCCATCAATAAGGTCGAGCTCTTGACTCGCGTTCGATCGGTCTTGCGGTTGGTCCACGAAATCGACCGCCGCCGGGCCCGGGAACAGGAGCTTCTTGAGGTCATGCGTCAACTCCAGGAAGCGAATCAGATGCTGTTGCGCCTGTCCTGTCTTGATGGTCTCACCGGTATTACCAACAGGCGGCAATTTGACGACTTCTTAGATCAGGAATGGCGCCGTGCCGTCCGTGAATTGACACCGCTCTCCCTGATCATGCTCGACATC
Organism: uncultured Nitrospira sp.; assembly: GCA_964626135.1. GTDB lineage: Bacteria > Nitrospirota > Nitrospiria > Nitrospirales > Nitrospiraceae > Palsa-1315. Next base: position 5,275 of record CAZVEZ010000059.1, on the reverse strand, counting down.
GACAGTTTTAAATCCTACAACGATACCCTCGGTCATACGTCAGGCGACGAATGCCTCCGGCAGGTGGCCGCCGCGATTTCTGGCGCCGTCAACAGGCCGGGGGATCTTGTCGCCAGGTATGGCGGCGATGAATTTGTGGTTGTACTTCCCGGTACGAGTACGGATGGAGCGGCGCAGGTGGCGGAAACGCTTCGGCAACGCATCGAGTCTCTCGGCATTACGCACTCCGACGGTGGCTGCACCACCATCAGCGCGGGCTTCGCCAGTACGATTCCCAGCCGAAACACCTTCCCCATCGACTTGATCAAGGCGGCGGATCAAGCGTTGTATCAAGCTAAGCAGGAAGGCCGCAATCGAGCTAAGCAAGCCAGCATGCTCTCTCTCGTCCCGCACTCTCACGAAGACTAACTGTCCTTTCTTCGCTATGACCATGCCGGGGCCTCGACAGGATGTATCGACGGCGATGGGCTCGATGTTCGCCGCAGACTTGGACATCATCACTGAGAGAGTGTGTGGTCATGGCTAAGAAATCGTCTTCCACTCAAAAGAATCGCATGGGCAAGGGGAGGCAGAAGTCCTCGGCTATCCATCGTTCACGGCCTACTCGGCCTTCACTCCTGCCGTGCACGTTCGAAGATTTCGCCCGATGCAAACAGCCGGAAGAAACGCTGGAATTATTTCGCACGCTGCTCGATCAGGCCGACGACTCCATTGAGATCATTGATCCAACCACCGGCCGCTTTTTAGACTCCAATGAGAAAGCCTTTTCCAGCCTCGGTTATAGCCGCGAACACCACCGGTCGCTGACTGTTCCTGATATTGATCCGATCGTCACTGTGCCGATCTTCGCGCGATACATCGCGCGACTACGCGCAAGCGGACCCTTGACGATGGAAAGCCTTCGCCGGCGAAAAGATGGCTCGACTTTTCCGGTCGAAGTAAAAGCCCGCCTGGTCCAGTTCGATCGAGAATATCTCCTGGCCATCGTTCGCGACATTACAGAGCGCAAACGGGCGGAGGAGGTGCTCTGTCTTTCCGAGCAAAGGTATGCCTCATTGATCAACTCCGTTACAGGGATCGTCTGGGAGGCGGACCCTGTCACGCTTTGCTTCACCTTTGTGAGCACCCAAGCCGAGCATATCCTCGGCTATCCCGTTCAGCGGTGGCTCAACGATCCGTCGTTCTGGCCTGATCACATACATCCAGATGACCGCGAAGAATCCGTGGCCTATTGTGCAGAGCAGACGAAGCTGGGCTTGCCCCATGATTTCGAATACCGGATGCTCGCCGCGGACGGGCGGACAGTCTGGATTAGAGACATCGTCAGCGTGTTTGTCGAGGAAGGGGGCTCAGTCAGGGCCCGCGGTATCATGGTAGACATTACCGAACAGAAACGCCAAAGCCTGGCGCTGATCCGACTCCAGCACGCCGTGGGCCACGCCACGGAAGGCCTCGCCATTTTGAATGCCGACGGGTTCTACACCTATGTTAATCCGGCCTACGCCTCGATATATGGTTACGAGGTTGAAGAGTTGATCGGAAAGTCGTGGAAGGATCTCTATGGTCCTGAGCAGCAGCGTGCGATCGAGCAACACCCGATTCCCTTCTTGATGCGTGTTGGATACTGGCGCGGTGAATTGGTCGGCAGAAAGAAGACGGGAGAGCCGTTCGATGTCGAAGTTGCGTTGCAGCAATTCAGCGACGGTAAGGGATATCAATCGGACCTCATCTGCACATGCCGTGACATCACGGAGAGTAAACGAGTTGCCAGCCAGGAAAGGCAGCGCGTCAGTTTGCTTGAGGAACATCAGGCCGGGCTGCTGGAATTGACTCAGTCCAAGGCGATCATCTCCGGAGACCTCCATAATGCGATTCAAGCCATCACCGAGACGGCAAGCCGTGTGCTGGGGGTCGAGCGCGCCAGCATCTGGCTGTTCCAGGAGAACCGATCGGCCATCCGGCTGCAAGATCTGTATGAAGCCCCTGCCCATCGGCACAGCGCAGGAGCCGTGCTCCAGGCCGTCCAATTTCCGGCTTACTTTGAGGCGTTGGAACGGGAAGAACATACTCTCGCCGCTCACGATGCCCATTCCGATCCTCGAACCTGTGAATTTTCTTCGACATACCTTACGCCGCTCGGGATCGGCGCGATGCTCGATGCGCCGATTAGACACAAGGGAACAGTGGTAGGCGTCTTGTGTCACGAGCATCTGGGCGCGCGTCGCATATGGACCGCTGATGAAATGACGGTTGCCGCGTCGTTCGCCACGATGGTAACCCTTGCGATGGAAGCCGCGGAACGCGATGAATCAGAACGTGCGATGCGCCAGGCAAAAGAAAGAGCGGAAATTGCGAATGCGGCGAAAAACGAATTTCTTGCCAGTGTCAGTCACGAGATCCGCACGCCCATGAACGCGATTATCGGCATGGCTGATCTGTTGTGGGATACGGATTTGACGCCCGATCAACGTAAATACTTGCGCATTTTTCGTCGCGCCGGCGGAAATCTATTGGGCCTCATCAACGATATTCTTGACCTGTCGAAAGTCGAGGTCGGCCATCTGGAGCTGGAATCAACCGATTTCGATTTGAGCGACTTAGTTGAAAAAGCCATCGAAATTCTCGCCATGCGGTCCAATGAAAAAGGCCTCGAACTCGCCTGTCATCTTTCTCCCGACGTTCCTCGCGCCGTCATTGGAGACCCAAACCGGCTACACCAGATCCTCATTAATCTCATCAGCAATGCGATCAAATTTACCGACAGCGGGTCCGTCACCGTGCGGGTCACGCAAGATCCCGACATCGCTATGCCCGGAGCCATTCGATTTTCTGTCAGCGACACGGGAATCGGCGTTCCACCGGATAAACTTGCCGCCATTTTTGAGAGCTTCACGCAAGCGCACGCTTCAACGACACGGAAGTATGGCGGAACCGGTTTAGGCCTGACCATTTCAAAGCGGATAGCGGAACTTATGAATGGACGAATCTGGGTGGAGAGTGTCCTCGGAGAGGGCAGCACGTTTCATTGCTGCGTGCAGCTTGCGGTGCAGCCCAGCCCGACATCCACACACGACAACGTCCAGGTCAATCTTCAAGGAGTGAGAACCCTTGTGGTCGATGACCATGCCACCAATCGTCTGATTCTTCGTGAAACGTTGGCTGCGTTGGGAGCAGAGGTCACGGACACGGCGTCCGGTTACGAGGCCATCGAAGAATGGCGGCGAGCCACTGCTTCTGCGCAGCCCTACGAGCTCTTGCTGCTCGACTGTCGCATGCCGGGGATGGATGGGTTCCAGGTTGCCGAAGAGATCAGATGGACGAACCCACCTCAGGGCTTGACGATTGTGATGCTGGCCTCCGAGCATTGGGCCGACGATATCGCCCGCACCTACGATATGGGGCTGGGTGGCTATTTGATCAAACCCATCAGGAAATCGGATCTCCTCCAGACTATCAGCATCGCCCGCGACCGATCTAAGGGTATCCAACACACCACTGGTATCGCACCAGCGGCTCCCACATCCGCGACGGAAGGCAGGGTGCTTCGTATCTTATTGGTAGAAGATTCCTCGGACAATCAGGTGTTGATCCGGTCCTATTTGAAGCAGACGCCCCATCGTCTCGATATTGCGGATCATGGAGCTATTGCCTTGGACCTTTTCAAGAATGGCAACTACGACCTCATTCTCATGGATATGCAGATGCCGGTGATGGATGGCTACGAGGCTACACGAGCGATTCGGGCTTGGGAGCATGACCATGACCTTCCTCCCACCCAGGTGATTGCCTTGACGGCGTTGGCGTTGAAAGAAGACGGGGTGAAGATTCTTGAAGCGGGTTGCAATGCCCATATGACCAAACCCATTAAAAAGCACACTCTCCTGGGAGTTCTCCAGGCCTATAAAGGACAGCATGCCTCATGACTACAAGACTGAATAAGAATGGCGCGAACGTCATCACTGTGCATATCGACTCAGGCCTTGAAGACATCATTCCAGGATTTCTAGAGAATCGCCGTCGTGACGTGCGGACGCTGGAAACAGCCTTGCAGCACAACGATCTCAAGACGATCCGCGTCATTGGTCATCGGATGAAGGGGGATGGCGGAGGCTATGGATTCGACGCCATCAGTACGATAGGAGACGGCATGGAGCAAGCGGCGGCACGAGAAGACCGGAACGCGATCCAACGGCACACGGCAGAACTCGCCGACTTCCTGGCCCGCGTGACGGTCGTGTACCGGAGATAAATACCGTTAGATTCCCCATTCGAGTCCCGCCTTGACCGTTCTAACGGAGCACGCCTGCTCCATTCACCTTCGTTGATCTGTCCCCCGCTACGTGGTGCGCAACAACAGGTCCTCAGTCAAACTGCCACCGTGCGCGACTGGAACTCCCTTGCTTCTCCGGCACCTTCGTGAAGGTTTTTTTCCATCAGTCGTTGATCATATCGGGATAGACCTCTCGTATGCATACGTGACAGATACCGTGACTAAACTCTGCCTCCGAATGGGCTTGGATGTATTCCTCTAGTTGTTGCCAATCCCCGGTGTCGGTCCGCACCCGCTTACATTTGGCGCAGATCGGAATAAAGCCGCGCAGCACATTGACTTCCTTCAGGGCACGTTCGAGTTCCTGTGTGCGCATCAGCAGATCCTGCTCTCGCGCCTTGCGTGCGGTGCGTTCTTCTCTTAAGGTAAGAGCCGAGGACACGCGGGCAACGAGTTCCGCTGGATTGACGGGTTTACGGATATAGTCCATCGCACCGGCCGCAAAGGCCGCGAGGAGTGCCTGCTCATCAGTCTTCACGGTAATGACGATGATCGGGATATCGAGAAGCCATTCGGTCGCTGTAATTCGGCGGCACGCTTCCAGTCCATCCATCCCGGGCAGCATGATATCCATGAGGATGAGATCCACCTCTCTCGTTCTCTGCCCAGCCCGTTCCTGACCCAACATCTCCAACGCAGTCTCAGCCGAATCGGCAACCACCAGCGATTTGTAGCCGGCCGCGCGAAGCCTGGTCGAGAGCAGCTCTTGCTCATCTCGCGAATCATCCACAATTAAAATGGCCACGATTCATGTCTCCCGTTGATGAGGATCTCTATCGAGGTGCCGGTGCGCGTGTCATCACGATCCATTGTGGACCAGCTTCAGCATAAGTCAAATTCATTGAGAAACCGATACATTACCGTTCAGGAGAGGATTCTGGTGAGCGTGTTGTGAGCGGGAGGTGCTAGAAATTCAAAGCGCGGAAAGAAATGGTGGAGGGCAGG
>CAZVEZ010000058.1:0-13785 GCA_964626135.1 uncultured Nitrospira sp. | reverse complement strand
CCCTCCAAGGGGAACAAATACGCGGCGATTCGTCGTGATCTTGAGCGGCAGCGCAAGGCCAAGTTGGAGGAGGCGGTCGAAGGTCTTGCCAATCCAAACGGGCAGGAGGCATTCCCGGATGTCAGCGATCAGGCATCTGCGGAGGCCGAGCAGAATTTTCTCATGCGTATCCGCGAGCGTGAGCAACGGTTGATCAAGAAAATCGACGAGGCGCTTGACCGAATGGACCAGAACACGTACGGTATTTGTGCGCGTTGCGAAGAGGAGATTCCCTATCCCAGACTAAAAGCCCGCCCCGTCACCACCCTCTGCATCAACTGCAAGACGCTCGAAGAACAGGAAGAGAAGGCTCGGCGGTAGAATTCAGTTACCGGATAAATCGTTGCTCCCCTTCCCACCGTCTGACTCTAGAAGTGCAGAGCCACTCCAGCCACAAGGTGATTTGAGGAGATGGTGTACTTTTGGAAGTATCCTGGCGGAGCCCCAGCATCTTCAAAATCAAACTTGTTCCAACCTATGGTCCGTTTCACTTCGCCAAAGATGGCTAGATTCTTGATCAAAAAGAATTTTACGCCGACGAGTCCTTGGACTGCAGGGGAGTAACTAGTCTCCTGATAGCCTTGTATCGTCAGGTTCGCGCGTTGGGCGCCGAGACCTCCTCCCACGTATGGATACCAACGTCCTTGCGGCATTTCAGGTGTCGCCCCGATAGGATAGCGGAATAGTAGATTGACGGCCAATACGTTGACACTGAAGTCTTGGGGAACAAGGAAGGTAATACTCCCCAGTTCCGTTCCAGGAACGTTCGTGGTCCCTGTGGCACCAGCGGTTTGCGGGTGGAGATCGGCAGTAAAGCTCGTCCAATCCAGCTCAAAACCAATTTGCGGTTGCCATTTATATTGTCGGGGAAGATGCCACGCGGTAAGTTTGCCGCCAAAGGTGGGCGCGTCGTTGAGATGAACGCCATGCGCGGTTCCATCAGTGAAGGTGCCACCTCCGATGAGCAGCCCCTGGCTAAACTTCACGCTTTCGTTGGAGTGATAAGCCTTCCCGCCGAATGCACCGACTGAAAACTCCCAGTTCCCTTCGGCATGGGCCCGTAGCGGCAAGAAGAACAGGGCCGTGATTGCCCAGACAATTGTTTGCAGACCAGACAAAGTAGGCTGTTTCATGTCGTCCTCCCATCCTTCCTTCCACAATGATGGGGAAGCCTACCGCAAGACCAGATGGGTACCTAATGAAATTACATTTTCGACATCTGGCGAGTGGGAATGAGAAGACTGAATGGCGAGCAGGCTAGTGTTTCAGCGCCTTGATTCGTTGCTGGACGAGAGCGATGCGACCGGCTTCATCGGGGATGCCTTTGACCAGTGCAAGATAGGTTTCGTACTCTGAGAGGGCCCGTTTCGGATTCGTCGGCTCGTAAGCCTCAGCCAAATTGTAGCGGGCGATCGCATAGTTGGGTCGGAGCGTGACGGCTTTTTCAAATGAGGCAAGCGCGTTCGCTTTTTCTCCCAGCTTGCTGTACACCGCGCCAAGGTTATTCAGAATCTCCGGGGTGTTGGGTCTGATCGTCAGCGACTGAAGCATCTCCGTCTTGGCCTTTTCGTGTTGTCCCATCCCTTCCCACGCCAGGCCCAGTTTGTGGTGAGCCTCTGCCCGCCACACTTTGTTTGTAAAGCCATTTGCAATCGCTTTCTGATAGGCAATGGCTGCGGTCTCGTAGTTCTGGGCTCCGCAGTAGGAGAGCTGCGCGCTTTGGCCGCGCGCAAATTGCTGAAGCGATGGGAAAGGTTCTTTGTCCTCTGCGCCCTGACCATCCAGGGGTTGCCCCGTCTTGGAGCCGTTTGGATTGCGCAACCGTTCCAGAAATTCGCGTCGATAGGGCGAGAACAGCCGTACATAGGGGTCGATCGTCACTGAAGACTGGAGTAACACCGGTTGTTCATGCGGTCCAAGAACCAAGTATTGAGTCGTCGTTTTCTCGTCACCGGTTTCATACAGGGCGCTGGAATTCATGCTCGTTTCCGAGGACAGTTTCGCGACGTTAATATAGAACTCCAATGTCGGTTTCAGCAGCGACAGGGTGTGGCGGAGGACCGGGTAAGGCTTTAAGTCAAGTCCGGATGGAAAGGTAAAGAGGGCTCCGACCAGTAGGCCATCTTCATCGAAAAAGTAGGACTCGTCGCCATGCGACGGACTTCGGTCGGCAGGGAGCATCAGTTCTTGTCCGGTGCCCCAGTCTTGCGGTTTAAGCGTTGAGGCAGAATGTGTCTTGAGGAAGTCGGACTTCAAAGCGCAGAGGGCCGTGGATTTGAGAAGGACGAGATCGGTTTCAGCCGGTGGGAAGTTTTGTTTTTGAACCGGAGTTCCGCAGGCGTTGAGCAAAAGGCTCAGTGCCATCCCGCAGACCGCCCACAGCCGAATGGGCTTAGCGTGGGGCGTTTGCGTGTCAAATAGATTCCGACTCACGAAGGGAGCATACACGAAAGGTGAAAGGGTTTGCCAACGGGGTGATAGAGCAATGCCCGCTTTCTTGGGGAAAGCGGGCATTGTGTTTGAGCGTGACGTGGAAGAAGAATTAACGCCGTTGGCTATCCAGCATCGAATCTTCAGCCGTGTACCCGAAAAGATACTGATTCTTGCTGGGGAGCGTGTATATCGGTCTGTTGATGCCGTAATCCAGCGCGACGCCAACGGGGTGCAGGAGAAAACCCACCCAGCGCCAGGGGTTGTCGCTTGGGGCTGCTCCGGCCGCCACATCGGTATAAACCAGGGATGTGGAGTCCATCACACTGTAAATGCTGGTCGGTGCGATATAGTCTCCCTCTAGATCGGCAATCTGTTGCTGGCGGTTTTCGGCACAACCGACTGCGGTGGCCAAGAGGAGAATTCCCAGGGCAAGAGCTGTGGTCCGCATAGATGACCTCGCTTATCGTGTACGGTTTAGAATCGATGGTCTCTCGATAGATTGAAGTGTAGCCGACAGGCGGGATTCTGTCCAGAATCGGAGCCATTCGAGCAACATCATGAAAACTGCCGGGTTGAGCGATGGAGTATGGGGCGCGAAAGGAGGAGAAAATCATGGTAGGCGATACTGGTATCGAACCAGTGGCCTCTTCCGTGTGAAGGAAGCGCTCTACCCCTGAGCTAATCGCCTACACACGGTGAAGTCTAGCACGGGGTCTTAAATTGGATCAACCGTGCCGCGACGGGTGATGCGCGGCGAACTCGCCTTGACATCCCCAAAACACGATTCCTACAATGCCACCGCTCTCGGTTTTCCTTCGTGGGGCTTTTCTCGTATGCGTGACGACATTGTCATTATTGGAGGGGGACTGGCCGGGTCTGAAGCAGCCTGGCAAGCGGCCAATCGTGGCGCGAACGTGACGCTCTATGAAATGCGCCCGAAAGAGATGACGCAAGCGCACAAGACCGGTGGTTTGGCAGAGCTGGTCTGTTCGAATTCGCTTGGCTCCATGGATCTCCTGAATGCTCCCGGCATTTTGAAAGAAGAAATGCGTCGCCTTAACTCGCTCATTGTTAGAGTGGCAGATGAGGTGCGGGTTCCAGCCGGGTCGGCTCTGGCCGTCGATCGTGAGCAGTTTTCGCTCAAGATTACCCGGGCGCTGGAAGGACATCCGAACATTCGTGTTCTGCATGAAGAGATCACTGAGATTCCAATGGACTGTCTCTGCATTCTGGCCACCGGTCCGCTGACATCCGACAAACTGTCTCAGGCGATCGCTCGATTGACCCACACAAAACATTTGTATTTTTACGACGCGATTTCTCCGATCGTGGACGCCGATTCCATCAATATGGATGTCGCATTTTTCGCGTCTCGCTACGACAAAGGCGGAAATGATTACCTCAACTGTCCTATGGACGAGCCGGCTTACAACGCCTTCTATGACGCATTGCTTGCGGCAGAAAAAGTCCAGCCAAAAGAATTCGAAAAGACGGCGTATTTTGAAGGGTGTATCCCCATCGAGGTCATGGCCGAACGGGGCCGTCAGACCATGCAATTTGGTCCGTTGAAGCCGGTGGGTCTAGAGAACCCCAAAACAGGAGCACGGGCTTATGCTGTGGTCCAGCTCCGGACAGAAAACATCCATCGCTCTTGCTACAATCTCGTTGGATTCCAGACAAAATTGACCTATGGGGAGCAGAAGCGGGTGTTTCGCATGATTCCCGGTCTTGAGCAGGCAGAGTTCCTCCGCTATGGCAGCCTCCATCGTAATACCTTTATTAATTCCCCCCAGCTGCTGCGCAACACCCTCCAGTTCAAGGCGCGCGGCACTCTCTTTTTCGCAGGGCAGCTGGTCGGCGTCGAAGGCTATACTGATTCCGCAGCAATGGGAGGGCTGGCAGGAATTAACGCGGCCCGTGGTCTTGCGGGGTTACCGTTGGTCATACCGCCTCCCACCACGGCGCATGGTTGCCTGGTGTCGTACATTACGACGACAAACCCCGGCCACTTTCAACCGATGAATACGAATTTCGGGCTCTTTCCTCCCCTTGCCATACCGACGAGAGACAAGGAACGCAAACGACGACTCACGGGACAACGGGCGCTTGAGGATCTGACGGCATGGATGACGCAATTCGGGCTTTCATGACGTTTCTTGAGCTGGAACGGCATGCGTCGCGTGAAACAGTGCGCAACTATGCTTCGGATCTTCGACAGTTTCAGGCTTTTATGAGGGCAGCGTATCCGGGCATCTCCACATTCGATCCCGCTGCAATGAAGACCGAATCTGTTCGGGCCTATCTTCATTGGTTGGACCGCAAGCGTGAAAAAAGCACGTCGATGGCCAGGAAGCTCGCCGCTCTCCGCAGCTTCTTTCGCTATCTACAACGAGAGGGCATGGCGGGTCTCAATCCTGCCGAGACCATAAGGACGCCGAAACAACCGAAACCTCTTCCTCGTGTGTTGACCAAGGACGATGCGGCAGCGCTGATGGAGTTTCCTGTCCAGACAGAAGGAGCCCTCCGAGACCGTGCTTTGCTGGAGACGCTCTATTCGACCGGGGCTCGTGTGAGTGAACTCGTGGGGATCAATCTCAAAGATCTCCGTGTGTCCGAGGGCCTTGTTCATCTAAGAGGAAAGGGCCGGAAGGAGCGCATCGTGCCGATCGGCGCGATGGCCCTACGGGCCATTCAGGCATATCTGAATCAGCCGCTCCCGACGGATTCTCGAGATGCGAAGACGACGCGCGACTCGTCGCCGGTCTTTCGAAACAATCGAGGGGGACGATTGACGACTCGGAGCGTCGCTCGCATAGTGGCCCGTTATTCGAATCGGCTTGCCGGCGGGTCCGTGAGCCCCCATACATTGCGGCACTCCTTTGCCACCCACCTCCTTGATGAAGGAGCCGATCTGCGGTCGATTCAGGAGATGCTTGGACATGTCTCATTGAGTACGACACAAAAGTATACGCATCTGGCCATGGACAAGATCCTGGCCGTGTATGATAAGACCCATCCGCGAGCCGGCCGGCCGGCTCGCGGATCGTGAAGGACGTCGAATCAGGATCATCAGACGGTTATCGACGATCATCTGTGTCAGGAGAAAATTGAAAGGTGGGGCGAGTAGCGAACCTCCTCGCCCCGCATGTTTTGTCTTTCTCGCCATGGGAGTCAGGGTATGAACAGACTGATAAAAAAAGCGAACATTCTGATCGAAGCCTTGCCTTACATTCGTACATTCAAGGGCAAAACGATTGTCATTAAATATGGCGGTCATGCGATGACCGATACACTGTTGAAGGAGCGCTTCGCGCAGGATGTCGTGCTCTTGAAATATGTGGGGCTCAATCCGGTCATCGTGCATGGCGGAGGGCCGCAGATCGATGAGATGCTCGATCGCCTGAATATCGAAGCCAAGTTTCGTCATGGGGTACGGGTCACCGATGAGGCCACGATGGAAATTGTGGAGATGGTATTGGCCGGCAAGATCAACATGGAGATCGTCGATCTCCTGAATCGCCATGGCGGCCTTGCGGTTGGTTTGAGCGGGAAGGATGGCGGGCTCATGCTCTCTCGGCCGCTGACCGCGAAAGCCTGGGCGGCAAGTCTGGAAAAGGACCTCGATGACAGCGAGGAAGACAAGGATTTCGGCCTGGTTGGAGAGGTCCAATCCATCGATCCGACGTTAGTGCGGAAACTTCAGCAGGATCACTACATTCCTGTCATCGCACCGATCGGCACCGATCGGGAAGGGAATACATATAACATCAACGCCGACCTGGTGGCCGGAGCGATGGCCGCTGCGCTGGCGGCGGAAAAGTTGGTGATGATGACCGATGTGAAAGGCATTCGCGATACGAAGGGACGCCATCTCTCGACCGTTTCGCGCAAAGACGTGCAGCGAATGGTGAAGAAGGGCACGATCAGTGAAGGGATGTTGCCCAAGGTCCATGCCTGCCTGGATGCGCTCGGCGGCGGTGTCGGCAAAGCCCATATCATCGACGGTCGCATATCGCACGCCATTCTTCTTGAAATATTCACGCGTACAGGTATCGGGACGGAGATCGCCTCCTAGCCGGTGAATCCAGTCAGTCTCTTGTTGTGGTGAACCAGCGCCTCCGAATCAACCGCCATCTCAAGGCCCTCGCCGGTGAGCGTCATCCCGAGACGAGTGCTCGCGCGCTTCGGAAGGCAGCGCATTATCTGTCAACGCAGTTTGCTGGATCCGGGTGGGCTGTCGGCAGCCAGCGCGTGAGTGCGTGGGGCAAGGTCTATCACAATGTGGTGGCGATCAAGCACCCAGCCCGGCCTGGACAAGGAAAGGAGTTCCCCCCGCTTCTGGTCGGGGCTCACTACGACACCGTATCCGGATCACCGGGTGCGGATGATAACGCAAGCGGTCTGGTAGTCCTCCTCGAGGTGGCTTCTCACCTCCGAGCGCGACCGCTCGCGCGACCCGTCTGGCTCGTGGCATTCTGTCTTGAAGAGCAGGATCGACTCGGGAGTCAAGCATTTGCGTCCCGTTTGAATGCCGAAGGCCGTGAGTTGGCCGGTGCGATCATCCTGGAATGTGTCGGGTTTGCCAGGAGCGAACCCGGTACGCAGCAGATCCCATCCGGTGTGCCTATTGTGGTGCCGACCCAGGGGGATTTTCTTGCCATTGTGGGCAACGAAGCATCCCGGTCTTTGATGACTCAGCTCGAACAGGAGGCTCAACGGCATGCGGCCCAGCTCAAGTCTCTGTCATTGGTGGTACCGGGTCGAGGGGAAACGATGCCTGATACCCGTCGTAGCGACCATGCCTCGTTTTGGGATGCAGGCTATCCAGCCGTGGTGTTGACCGATACGGCGAATTTCAGGAATCCCCATTACCATCGTGCCACTGATACCGTGGATACACTGAATCTTGAGTTTCTCTCCAACGTCGTCGCAATGGTGACCGCAACCGTGATTCAGATCGCGGGGGTACGACCATGAAGTCGAGTCGTACGAAGTTGGCCTCCGCCACTCGGCACTTCGTGACTGAGGTCTATGGCCGTCTGGACTATGACGCGCTGGGGCCGATTTATTGTTATGAAGGCGGTGATGAGTTCTGGCGGGCGAAGCGAGGGCTTTGCGATCGCCTTGGGAGTCGGGTCGCAGTTGTGTTGAGGAGGAAACTCGCACGGGGCGGCCGCAGCCTCTATGTCGGTGCCGGAGTGGCGGAGCTTCCCGCATTGATCATGGAAACGGTGGAGCTGGGCCGGTCGGTGGAACCCTATAATCTTCGGAGAGCTGAAGTCGCAGTCCTCAACCGTGCCTGTTCCTCTGTCCCCCTCACATTCCATGCGATTGACGCGGCCGGCGCGAAGGGCCGATTCGACCATATCTGGATGGTCAGCGTATTGAATGATCCGGAGCGATTCCCACATCTATCGCCGCTGTCGTATGGACGGGGCGACCCTCTGACCCTCGATCCGCTGAAGTTCGGCATAGAACGTCGTATCGTGCGTGCGTTGGTGGCGCGTTGCATGGGAAAGCTCGCGCGGCCTGGTTTTGTCACGACTACCACAGAAGAAGTCCTGTGGTTTGCAGAGTGGTGCCACAGGCATCGAGTGCCCTACCGGGTTGGGAAACACGATTATCCGACGGCACTCGTGGGCGATCCGGTCTGTTTCATGCAAATCGGGAAGGGAGGGTAGCAGCCTGCTAGATGCGAAAACCGGGTTTGGTTCTCGATGAGTTGTCTAAGTACTGGCCGGCATATTTCACATAGTTCTCCGCCGATTCCTTAATCCACACAAGTTCGGCTTCTGACACAGCACGCCGAACACGGCCGGGTGACCCGAGGATCACACTCTTTGGCGGCACGATCATGCCTTCCACCACCAGTGCTCCGGCGCCCACGACCGAATCCTCTCCGATCACGGCTCCATCCATCACGATGGCCCCCATGCCGATCAGCACACGATCCTTAATCGTGCACCCATGGAGTATCGCCGCATGGCCGATGGTCACTTCGTTGCCGATGATCAGAGGATGGGTATCGTGGGTGACATGGAGCATGCAGAGGTCCTGCATGTTCGTCCGATCGCCAATTCGAATGCCATGCACGTCCCCGCGGATGACGGCATGGAACCAGACGCTGCAGTGCTCCCCCAGCACGACGTCGCCGATGACGACGCCGGTTTCGTCAATAAAACAGGACGTGGGAATGGTGGGTGTGATTCCCTGAAATGTGCGGATCATGCGACTTAATGTAGGGGAATCGACCCGCGACCTGCAAGTGGAGAGTGGGCAGTGTGATCAGGAATAGTGGGGGTGAGATAGCCGTGTCAAAACCTGTTCGATCGTGCGTAACAATGCCTGATGGCTTCGGCATCCCGCAATGAGCTTTGCATCGGAGATCGTCACCGGCCTATAGGGTGCCACAAACCGGTCTTTCAGCCGGGCGATTCGAGTTGCCGAACGGTCTAACCGTTCGATGGGAATCGCACCTGACGCGACAGCCTGTTCCACGGCTTCGAACGCCGCGATTTCCCGCTCCCGATCTTTACAAATCAACAAGACATCGCAGCCCGCCAGCACGGCCCGAACCGCAGCATCCTCCATGCCGTAGTGGTCGATAATCGCGTGCATTTCCAGGTCGTCCGTCAACACGACTCCGTCGTAGTGCAGTTCCTGACGCAAGAGATCAGTAATAATGGTCGGCGAAAGTGTAGCGGGTAATTCAGGATCGAGCCCCCGGTAGAGCACATGTGCGGTCATCATCGTCGCGATACCCCGTTGAACAGCATGGCGGAAAGGGGGGAATTCGACCGCCTCCAGCCGTTCCCGCAGCGCCTCGACCACCGGAAGTTCCTTATGGGAATCGGCATTCGTATCGCCGTGACCGGGAAAGTGTTTTCCGCAGGCCACGACCCTGTTGTCTTGTAAGCCTCCTACCGTCGCCGTCCCCAGCTCAGACACCAGATCCGGCGTCGTACCGAATGCGCGGTCGCCGATGACCGGATTGTCCGGATTGCTGTTCACGTCCAGCACCGGCGCCATGTTCATGTTGATACCCACCGCCCTGAGTTCTTTGGCAATGGTGGCCGCAGCCGCGTACGCCAATTCCGTCGAATTGCACCGGCCCAACAGGTCGCAGGGAGGGAAAATTGTAAAGCCCTTCGGTAGACGGGAGACACGGCCGCCTTCTTGATCAATCGAAATCAACAGGGGCGAATGGGAGCTGCAGGCTTGCAGATCGTTGGTCAGTTCGACCATTTGATCGAGGGATTCCAGATTCCTCGAGAACAGAATCACGCCGCCAGGCTTGTACTCTTTGATGAACGAGGCCAGATCGGGCGTTACCGATGTGCCTAGAAATCCGAGCATGAAGAGCTGCCCGATCTTTTCGCGCGAGGTCATTCGACGTGTCCCGGTATTAGAGGCTTCGATCAATCAAATATTGCACGAGTAATCTGGTTCCAATTGCAGTAGGACCCTTCGGGATGTAGGCCCGTTCCCGTTCACTCCAATCCGTGCTGGCAATATCAAGGTGCACCCAGGGGCAATCTCCCACGAACCTGCTCAGAAAGAGCGCGGCCGTGATCATGCCGCCACCGCGGCCGCCAATATTGCGCATATCGGCGACATCGCTCTTGAGTTGTTCGAAGTATTCCTCCCACAAGGGCATTTCCCACACACGCTCACCGGTCTTGTGTCCCGACTTCCTGATTTGCTCCTTGAGGAGCTGGTCTGTTCCGAACATCCCGATCGCAAATTGGCCGAGCGCCACGACACAGGCTCCTGTGAGCGTGGCAATGTCGATCAAGGCGGCCGGTTTATAACGCATGGCATAGGTGAGGCCATCGGCCAGAATGAGCCGGCCTTCCGCATCCGTATTCTGCACTTCGACGGTCTTCCCAGACAGCGTCGTCACGATATCGCCCGGCTTCATCGCCCGGCCGCCCGGCATGTTTTCCGCCACGGGCAGGATACTGATGAGGCGAAGCGGGAGTTTGAGTCTGGCCGCGGCACGGACCGAAGCCAGGACTTCGGCCCCTCCCGTCATATCGGCTTTCATGTGTTCCATATTTTCTGCAGGTTTTAGCGAAATCCCGCCCGTATCGAAGGTGATCGTTTTCCCGACCAGGACGATCGGACGTGCGTCTTTTTTTTTGGCGCCGTTGTATTCAAGGATGATGAATTTGGGCGGCTCCTGGCTCCCGCGCGCGACACCGAGCAGCGCGCCCATTCCCAAGCGCTCCATGTCTTTCTGCTCGAGAATCTTGAGCGTGATCCCGTTTGCCTTGGCAACGGCTTTTGCTTCGTCGGCGACTCTGGTAGGAGTCAGGACGTTCGAGGGATGATTGCAGAGATCTCGGACAAAGACCGTAGCTTCTGCCGCAGCGACACCGCGCCGAACTCCTTCCGTAGCCTGCCGTAACTGATTGTTCCTGGGGATCAGAATCTTCATTCCCGCCACATCCTGCCCTGAGACAGCCGTGCTCCGATAGACGGAGAACTGATAGCTGCCGAGGATCGCGCCTTCAACCATCGCTTGCGTCACCTCAAGCGATGACATTCCGCCAGGTATCACCGTCGGAAGCAACGCCGTGAACGACTCGACCTTTGCTTGTCGGGCACGCTTTGCCGCTGAACCCATCGCTTGCCGAATCGACTCAAGCGTGACGTCGCTCTTCTTGCCCAAACCGACCAGTACCAGTCGTTTCGCAGGCACCGTGCCCTGTGTGTGGTACAGCACGGCTTCGTTGGCCTTGCCTTCAAATTCCTTGGATTGCAGCAGATTGCTCAATGCGCCTCCGAGGGCCCGATCGAGTAATGCCGCATCCTGTTTGGCCAATCCCTCTCCTTCGCAGTGCAGGAGTACCAACACTTCGGTGGATGCAGTCTCTGCTCGTCCGACCTGTACCGTGACCTGCATGATCTTCATTCACGTCTCCTTCGTTTTTGTCGCTCGTTATTCGCGCGGGACTTGCGAGACAAGCGGGAGGAGTCGGAAGTTTCATCTTCACGAGTCGCGTCTGTCGCGCACGTCTTGCTTGACTCGCTCACAACTCACACGCCTCGCATGTCAGGAGCCCATATATATTTATGCAATTGGATCTGGAACCGTACCGGAAGCTTGTCGGCCAAAATCCATTCTGCCAGTTCACGGACATCACGCAAACCGAAGACCGGGCTGAAGAGCACCGAACAGCGACTGGCCATGTCATACCGGGCAAGAATTTCGCAGGCCCACTCGTAATCGGCTCGGTCGGCCAGGACGAATTTCGCCTCGTCTTTGGCTGCCAGCCGAGAAAGATTCGGCCAGTGCATGCGATCGGTCATCTCACTTCCCGGGCACTTCACATCCAGGATGACATGTACGCGGGGATCGACCGGCGTGATATCGATGGCACCGCTGGTTTCAAGGAGAACCGTATAGCCGGCATCACAGAGCCTGGTCATGAGCGGGAGGCACTCGGGCTGGACAAGCGGTTCTCCCCCCGTGACTTCCACAAGCCGGCATCCATAGGTGTGTACCTGCGTCAGGATCTCATCGATCGAATGCTCGCGCCCTCCGTAGAAGGCATAGTCGGTATCGCACCAGGTGCAGCGGAGCGGGCATCCGGTCAGGCGCACAAACACACAGGGCTGTCCGCTGAAACTCGACTCACCTTGAATACTATGAAAGATCTCGGTGATGCGCATAACTCAAGACATCAAACGTGAATCGTCTATCGGAAACGCACTGTCCGGATGAGAAGTCGGTTAACGTTGACGATTCACGTTTTTATTCCCATCTCGCGACCGGCCAGCCGTGTTGTTGCGCCGTGCGTGCCATGCCCCGGATCGGGTTGACCACCAGAGGATGCCCGACCAATTGAAGAATGTCACGATCACCTGGACTGTCGCCATAGGCATAAGAACCTGCCAGATCGAGGTTCATGTCCTGAGCGTGGGCGAGAATCAGTTCTCGTTTGCCGAGACCGTAGGGTAATGGGGGAATCAACGCGCCGGTATAGACCGCACCCACCGCTTCCGGCTTCGCCGCAAAGACCGTCGGTACACCCAAGAAATTCGCAAGGGGCACGATCAGAAAATCAGGCGCGCCGGTCACAAGAATCAGCTGGTGACCGGCCTGTCTATGTGTGTCCAGCCTTTCGCGACCCTGTAGAGAAAGCTTACCGATCATTTCAGTCTCAAAAAACTCCCGCGCATAGGATTCAATGTCTGCGGGGCATTTGCCGACCAGGTACACCTTTCGCTCTCGGAGCGAATGCAGCGAAAATGGAGGCACGTGTTTCGCCAACCAGGCTGCACTCCGGGTCAACTCACCCCATCCCACCTGACCACGCCTCCACAGAAAGCGGAAAAATCCTATTTCGCAGGCCTCTCCCGGTAGCAGCGTATTGTCGACGTCGAACAGTGCAGCGACAGATCCCTGCGCCCGTCGTTCAGCGACAGCATCACACAACGTGGAGGTGAGAATGTGTTGATTCTGCACAGCGTTGGAGGACTCGGTGAGCATAAGCCGCCCGATTCTACCGGACCGCCTATTGATTGACAAGGATTTTGGCCCACTTCTATAATGCGGCTCCCTCGGGCTCGTCGTTCGTGAAACGTGAAGCGTGAAACGCCCGAATCCGAAAACGAATGATGCTTCACGTGTGATGCTTCACAGATTCGGTTGCCGAAGTGGTGAAATGGCAGACACGCACGTTTGAGGGGCGTGTGGCGCAAGCCGTGCGGGTTCAAGTCCCGCCTTCGGCACCAAACTCTGCATCCTCATAGTCCGATCCCGGTGAGACAGGCTCACACAGCATGGCCGTGAACCCTCCTGTTGCTCTTTCTGTGATTCCCTCCAGGTCCAGTTCTTTCGTGAATCTTCACCGTATTATCCGGCAGCGAGTCCCCGCTTTCGCTGCTGTCACCTGTCCGTCATCCATCATTTCACCTGACTGCACGTTGCAAGGAGTTGTCCCATGAGCAGCGCTGATCAACTGTCGGAACTTGAATCCCTGCGGTTGCAGGTGGCAGATCTCGAACACATACTTGCCGAGCGAGACCGATCGGCTCAAGCGCAATACCGTCATCTTGAAGCGACGATACAGAATCTCCAAGAGCGGTCACATCTCTTGCGTACCATCATCGAAGGCACAGCAGCCGAGACCGGAGACGAGTACTTTGCTTCACTCGTTCGGCACCTGACTTCGGCGTTGCATGTGCAATATGCGGTCATCGGTGAAGTGAGTGAAGAGCAGCCCCCAAAGATCCGTACCCGCGCGGTCTCGGACGGAGGTGCTATCGTCGACAAATTCGAATATGAACTGGCCGATATGCCCT
>CAZVEZ010000057.1:11323-13813 GCA_964626135.1 uncultured Nitrospira sp. | reverse complement strand
AAATCACCACCCGATCGTCTTCGCCTTCTTCTTCCAACAGCACCTGGATTTTTTCTTCGCGGGACGTTGGAATGTTTTTCCCGATATACGTCGCCTTGATCGGCAACTGACGATGGCCCCGGTCGACCAGGACGGCCAGCTGAATCTCTGCCGGCCGCCCCAAATCGATCAACCCATCCATCGCCGCGCGAATGGTTCGCCCTGTAAACAGTACATCATCGACCAGCACAATGACCCTGTCCGAAATATCAAACGGAACCGATGTCTTGCGGAGAACCGGTTGTTCCTTTCGCAAAGAGAGGTCGTCCCGATACAGCGTAATGTCCAACTCGCCGATCGGCACCGACGCCGCTTCAATCTCTTGAATCCGTTTCACCAGTCGATGGGCCAGGTGCACCCCCCCGGTTCGAATCCCGACCAGCGCCAGCGCCTGTATGCCTTTATTCCGTTCGAGAATTTCATGGGCAATGCGGGTGAGCGCCCGGGCGATATCTCCCGAATCCATCACCAGTCGTTCTTGTGGCCGATCGTGTGGCGTGATGCTCATCGTTCTGATTGCATGCATAAAAAAACCCTCTCATCGGGATTCGACGAGAAGGTTCGAGTGTGTCGGCAGGCACAAACCTGATTCAGGCCCATAGCTACTCCTTACTCACCTCGCAGGATGAGCATTAAAGGTTCTCGTATCTTACTGAGGCTGAAGGAATCCTGTCAAGCTACAAGACGGCCTACTCAGGTGTTACGACTGAAGGCTGAAGTGATCGGAACTTCGCACCCCGATTTTCGAGTCGCGCTTTCCCCGCCAGTCTCGCTCATCTCGCTTGAATGTGGACGATCGGAGTGGCGCCGTCCTCCGCGAAGAGGTCACCCGCGCGGCACCAGTTCTTCCAACGCAAATTGCTTCGGGAGCAGGACCGGAACCACAATGCCGATAGGATCACCACGTTTGATAGTCGTCGGCTTCGTGAGTTGCAACAGGAAGTTGGCCGTGAAGGCGTCATAGTCCGGAAGCCAGTCGTACATATTGGGTGTGCGCTTATATTCTTGAGTCTTCACTCCCTCCCACACACAAAATGTTCGTTCGGGGTAATGGTAGAAATGGTTCGGCACATCCTTCATCATCAATCCGACCTGCTTAGGGTAGTAGAAACGAATGCCGCAGCAGAGCTTGGGATATCCGCTGTTTAAGATCAAATCGACATACATGCCTGAAAACGACGTGTAGCCAAGAACCCGCTCTTCCGGCAAAATCGGCGGCGCTTGCCACTTGACCCCATCGGCTGTACGGCGAATCTTACAGTCAGCCGGAGACCGAATGAGCCAGCCGTACTGGCCCACCATTCGCACCGGCCCACAATCGTCGGGGATCACTTTGTAGCCTTCAGCCGCCACGGTTCTTTGCTCATTCAGCGACATCCCGGACAACAACGGCCGATGCGGCATGAAATCGAGCTTCAGCCGCTCCGGCGCAATGGCAGTTGAATACTCCCGTTCCCAATAGATGACGATCTTGTCGCTCGGCTCTTCGCTGCTAATTTGCTCTGGAATCGGTTCGCTCATAATGCTCCCGCAACATTGCCAAGCGAGACTGGCGGGACGGGCGAGACGAGGTGGGAATCCAATCTGTTCACGCCACGCCTTTCTCGCATGTCTCGTGCTTCACGCGCCAGGCCCCTAAACCTTCTTCATGTGGAACAATGTGAGACCAGCCTTCAACCGTGATTTTGGTAAGATGGTGCGGTGCATCCGAAACGTGGGGAGCTGTTCGACCGGTTCTTCCCAGCAGACGTGGAATCCATGGGAAGCGCCGAACTGACCGAGCTGTGCCGGACCGATGACGAATGCAGTGCCTCCTTCCCGAAGAATTCGGCTGATCCGCTTCAGGCGTTCGGGCAGGCTGGCCGGTAGTTCTCCGCTATCATAGGGCACCCAGTGGTAGACCACATCATAGGAGTCCGGGGCTTCCCGATCGTACAGCAGTTCGTTGGGCACAAACTGAATACGAGAGAGCCAATCCCATCGTTGCAACTCGGCACAGACACTCCACAGTCGCTGTGCCTGCTTTTGCGCAAAGGCCGGAAACCGTACCAGCACGGCATAGTCTCTCGGCCGATCAAATGTGACGCAGGTCGCCACGACAGCATCGCCGTTGTCAATGAGCACGTGTTCGGCGCGCGAAAGGACTGTGCCGATTTCGCGATCTTGTTCGCCAAGATCTTGTATGTAATCGGCCACGAAGGATTGCGCCGCGCACTCACCGATTTCAGTTTCGTCCTCCGGATAGAGCGACACGGCGCCGTAGGCGTCGGCAGGAGAGATGGGCGGAACACCCTGGACAAACACCGACCGCCAATCGACTGGACTGATGGCCGGTCGCTCGCAAGCGTGCTCCGCTCCCCCTCCGTGTGGAATGGGCACGGCCAACGTCATCTCCCGATCTCGATCCTTCAGGATGACATGCATCGCAATAGTTTCTGCGCTCCGATCGTA
>CAZVEZ010000057.1:0-11313 GCA_964626135.1 uncultured Nitrospira sp. | reverse complement strand
ACATCGATCGCCAATCGGTTGGGCTTATGGCCGGTCGCTCATGAGCTTGCTCCGCCCTCCCGTGCAGAATGGGCACGGCCAACGTCATCTCCCGATCTCGATCCTTCAGGATGATATCCGATCCGGCAATCTCTGCGCTCCGATCGTACAGGGCATATCGACGGCCTCTCGGGCTCATATAGGACAGCCCGGAAGAATCTGACGCCACTGTCACCTTGTGCAACAATCCACCGTGGAAGGTCAGGCACGCCTCTGAACGCTGATCGAAATATCGTATCGGATGGGTAGCCGACGGCAGCCACGTGACCTGCTTGGACCGTTCGGGGTTCATGAAGAGCGTGAACGGGTTATGCCCATCAGGCGCTTGCGGGGCAAAGAAACTACTGAACAGGCGGTAGGCTGCTTCAGACGGATAGGTGGGGATGCCTCGGTAGCGCAAGGGTCTAGGAATCAGTTTCCCTTCATTCTGATCGTCGTAGAGTCCGCGAATCAATTCAAAGACCGCAGAGCCCGTTCCCGGCAATAACGACTGAAAAAGTTCGACGACCGGCAGGAAATCGATCGCGGGCCAGTTCATCGCCCCCATACAGGACATGAAACTTGCCCGTTCGAAATCTCCGTCCCAAAGCACATACAAAGCGTCTTTTCGCTGGCGGATCGTCGCGGTGCCGGCCGGCCTGATTAAGAGATCGTCATCCCGATAGAAAAATCGCACGTCCTCGATCGAGACCCGGAGCGCTTGCGCAGCCATCGCGCGCAGATCGTCGGCCTTGAGCCGTTGCCAACCGGGTTTACCGGCGAGAGTGAAGCTGGTTTCATTCACCAGTCCGGCCGGCTTCAACCCGATCCAATGCCCCCAATCCAGACGGATCCTGGCACGGAGAAGGACCACATTGCCTATGGCATCAAGCCCCCACTCGCATTCATGCAACGGATTTCCATCCGGGTCGGCCGCCAGAAACCGGCGGCCGTCCGAACGATAGTAGACGGCATGCCCGGTGGGTTGACGGACAACTCGCCCACCCGCCCGTTCGAGATCCTGCGCGAAGGAAAGATTGGTTGAAAAGCGAAGATGACCGGGGGTTGTCAATGCGGCACGGCGTGGATCGGAGGGCATCTACTCGCGGACTTGCCCGCTCCCCAAGACAATAAACTTGAAGCAGGTGAGTTCTTCCAGCCCCATTGGGCCCCGGGCATGGATGCGAGATGTGCTGATTCCAATTTCGGCGCCCAATCCGAATTGATAGCCGTCGTTCAACCTGGTCGAGGCGTTCACCAGCACCGCGCCGGCGTCGACCTCGCGCAAAAACCGCATGGCCTTAGGATAGTCGGATGTCACGATGACTTCCGTATGGCGCGAGCCATGCTTGGCAATGTGCTCCATCGCCTCATCGACATTCTTCACCACTTTCACTGCAAGGGTGAGATCGAGAAATTCTTTTCCAAAATCATCGTCGCTCACGGGTGTGGCCGACGATGACAGCTGGCAGGTTTTCTGGCAGCCGCGAACCTCAACCTTGGCCGCCGTCAACTTCTCAATGAAGGGGGCGAGCCAATGACGCGCAATGCTCTGATGCACTAAGAGCGTCTCCATCGCATTACAAGTCGACGGCCGCTGCACCTTTGCGTTGAAGCAGATCCGCTCCGCCATGGCCGGATCGGCATCGGCATCGACATAGATGTGACAGACACCGGCGTCGTGCCTGATAACAGGGATTGTCGCGTGTTCGGTGATGACGCGCATCAGCGATTCGCCGCCGCGCGGGATAATCAAATCGATGTAGCGATCTTGTTTCAGTAGAAGAGGAACCAGCTCACGGTCTGGCCGTGCGACAAAACTGATCGCCCCGGCCGGGACACCGGCTTTCTCTGCCGCCTCCGAGAGGACCGCTGCGATCGCCGTATTCGAATGGATCGCCTCGCTGCCTCCCCGAAGCACGCACGCGTTTCCGGATTTCAAACAGAGGCCGGCGGAATCCGCCGTGACGTTCGGACGGGATTCATAGATAATGCCAATGACGCCGATCGGAACCCGCACCCGCCCCACCTGCATCCCGTTCGGTCTGGTCCACATCTTCGGCATGTCACCGAGTGGATCAGGGAGCGCAGCCACCTCACGCAGGCCTGCCGCCATCTCGGCGATCCGCGTATCCGTCAGACGCAGCCGGTCCGCCATCGCTTTCTTCTCCGGCGCAGTCCCGAAAGCCTCCAGGTCCAATTCGTTCGCAGCCAGCAGCGCATCCTTCTGCTCTTCCAGCGCCTCTGCCATCGCAAGAAGGGCTCGGTCCTTCACCGTAGTCGATAGCGTAGCTAGCCGGCCTGCGGCGCCTTTGGCGCGCGTGACCAACTCGGCGACATATTCTGGAATCGGTATGGGCGCAATTACGTCCGTGCCCACCGACTCGATGGGTTCGACCGACGCTTCCGTCTGGTTACTTGGATCGGACAGCATACCGCTCTTCCTTCATAATGTTGGAACAGGATACAGCGGGAGTTTCAACGCGGTCAAGGCAGCCATCCGGAGGATAACCGAGCGAGACGCGCGAGACTGGCAAGACGAGCGAGCCAGGCGAGACGAATGAGGGTTCAAGGTCCGAAGTTTGAGGTTTTCGGAGTTTCGAACCCTTAACTTCGAGTCGCGCCTTTCTCGCATGTCTCGCACGTCACGCCCCAGGCTTCAGGCTAGAGCACGTTTCTGAAGTATTCGATTGTGCGGCGAAGGGCAGCCTCTAGTTGTACGTGAGGCTCCCATTTCAGGAGAGTACGCGCCCGGCTGATATCGGGTCGTCTGACTTTAGGGTCATCGGCAGGCAACGGATGATGGGTGATGAGACTCGATGAACCGGTGAGATCCAATACCAGTTTCGCGATCTCCGAAACGGTCAACTCGCGGGGATTCCCGATATTCACGGGATCATGCATGCTGGATTCGTCGATGCTATTTTCTTGCGTGACGAGGAACTTGCGATCTGTCCGTTGCTCGATATTCTTGTCTGAGTCCAGAAAAAGCAATCCGATGATACCTCGGACCAGGTCGTCAACATAGCAGAAGCTCCTGGTCTGAGACCCATCGCCAAAGACACTCAATGGTCTTCCCTGGAGCGCCTGAACGATGAACGTCGATACGACACGGCCGTCATTCGTCCGCATGCGTGGTCCGAATGTATTAAAGATGCGCGCGATCCTGGTATCGACCGCATGATAGCGATGGTAGGCCATCGTGATGGCTTCTGCGAAACGCTTGGCCTCGTCATACACGCCCCGGGGGCTGATGGGGTTGACGTTCCCCCAATAGGACTCAGGCTGAGGATTCACGAGCGGGTCCCCATAGACTTCCGACGTACTGGCTAAGAGAAACCTCGCGCCCTTGGCCTTGGCTAGGCCAAGAGCCTTATGCGTGCCTAAGGCGCCGACCTTCAGCGTGGCAATTGGAAACTCAAGGTAGTCTTGTGGACTGGCAGGCGATGCGAAATGCATGACCGCGTCCAGCGAGCCTTCAATATGCAGATAGTCACACACATTATATTTGACAAAGGAAAATCTCTCTTGCCCGAGCAGATGAGCGATGTTCTCGACCCGTCCGGTGAGGAGATTATCCATGCAGATGACGGAATGTCCGGACTGCAGCAGCACATCGGAGAGATGACTCCCGAGAAACCCGGCTCCGCCTGTAATAAGGATACGCATACGATGCGGTTTCTTTTACACGCCTCTCATCACAAATGCCATGGGATATACCAGAATCACTGCGAACACCGGCTGGGACTATGGATTCAGGGCGGGCTGCTCTTGAGCCATGGGTGACACTGGAGCGTTCCCGCCAGGAGGGATCGGCAATCCCGGCGATAACGGCATCACAGAACCGGGCATAGTCCCTTGCGGCATGATCGGAGCTGATGAGGGACTCGGGTGTTGGAACACCCAATCACGATAGGAAGCGCGGCCCTCGAAATGTCGAACTGAAGGGGGAAAATCGCGCGTTCTGAATGGCTTCCCGAGACTCTTGCTCCGAACCCCCATAATGCCGCCTGTCGGCGCTCGAATATACTCCCATTCTCCATGCGCCATCGGATCGAGATAGACTTTGCGCAAAAAGGGTTTCGGCAATCGTGTGAGATCGGCCAATGTCTGAGGGTAGATCTCTCCCGGCATCACGCGGCCGGCCTTGACCGTCTCGGAATACAACGCCAGGGCATTCTGAATCTCGATCCCTTTGGCCAAGAGATCCGCCTCCAGCTCCCGCTGGACGATCACCTTCCATTGTTTTGCGGCAGCCGTCGTAGCAATACCGATAAGGACGATCACGAACATGAGCATGAGGTAGGTCACCCCCCGCTCATTGTTGACGCGTTGCCGCATGAGCACTCCTCGCATGATAGTCCGGTGAGACAGGCGGAACGAGCGAGACGGGCCAAACGAGATGGGAACGCAATCGATCCAAGTCGCGCGTTTCGCGCATGTTTCGCACGTCACGCGCCATAGTCTATGGCTGCGCCGGAGCTTCTTCGGACAGCAGCACCGTGTATTCAACTCGTACTTGGCGGTCTTGCAACGTTACACTCTCTTGCGTGATGGCTTTCACCACGACGTGATCCTCCACCGTTTCGCCGGTCCTGACGACATGGAGATCGTCATTCTTCGTGAGCACAGCCAGTTCACCCTTTTTCCGCCACCCCTCCTCCATGCGGACAAATCCGAGGTAGTGGAATTGGATCAATTCAGCAAGGGCCTCCTGCTCGCGCAGTGCCTGCTCCGACCCGGGATCGAACTCCGGCTGGTTTGCGCGGGCAATCATCGCGTCATCAGGGCGAGGAGGCGCGAAGATATTGCGTGGTGTCGTGAACGTCATCTCGCGTTGAGTCCGCGCAGCTGCAAGGAGATCGAGCTGCACGCGCAACCCCTCAACCGTTCCCCGGGCAGGCCGGGATGTGGGCGCGACAGGTCCGCTCACATTCACCAGCGGCACACGCACAGGCTCTTCCATCGCCTGCCATTCCCAGACGATAATCCCGCCCCAGATCAGGCCCAGCGCGGCCAATGCTGCCGCTTTTTTTTGATTTGTCGTCATCATCGCTCTGCGCTACTGACTCGTGGTTTTACCAGGCTCGCTTCGAAGGTACGTGGCGATCTCGATGTTGAACGTCAACGTCTGATCCTGCTGGGCGCCTGAGCGCACAAGTTCCAGGTTTTCGATGTACACCAGTTCCTCGGCCGTCTCTATATCGTAGAGAAATCGACGAAGATCCTCGTAGCGCCCCGTCATCGTCCCCTGAAGCACGCCCTTACTCATATTGGCCACCGGGGCAGGTTCTGTCTTATAGGAGAGCGCGGGAAGAATCACGCGATTACGCTTTGCCTCCTCAGTAATGCCCAATGCCAAGGGAGCAAAATCCCGTTCAACGGGCAACACCGACCACACCTGCGCAAGATCCTTCTGCGCTTTCTGAGCCTCCCTATGGTGTGTCAGTGATTGACGGGCCTGATTCCATTCCGACTCCAATTTCACCAGACGCTGCTCGGCGCCGTCGATCTCGACGGTGCGGACCGCCCATAAGACTCCGGTTAACAGCACCGCCAACGCAACCCATGGAATCACGATCCCATGAGGTGTTCGCAACTGTTGAACGATAAAATTCATCATGCTGTTCTTTAGTCGCGCCTTTCTCGCACGTCTCGCGCTTCACGCATCCTGCTATGCACCCGGCTGCCGATACCGCAGCGTCAAATCAAACTCAACTAAACCATCCTGGCCCGCTCGATGTTGGCCCAACACGGGATCGTGGAAAAAAGCGTGGTCTTGCAATGTCACCGTCAACGCCGTGACATCTTCGACTGTCACAGCCAGCCCTGTGATATGTACGACCGTGCTCCCAGGGTCCAGATGTATGCTCTGAATCGATACATCCCGGGGAATAGCCGCTTCAAGAGCGGAGAGGAACTGTGTCCATGAAAAATTCCGTTTTGTGAGCAACTGATTCGCCAAACTCACTTCCACCGGCAGTTGTTGCGATACAGATTCGGAGAGATCAATCCCCTCCTGTTGAGCTTCGGCAAGAAGCTGTTGATCCTGCATACGAACGTGATCGAGACGCGCTTGCATCTCATGCTGGCCTCGCATGATGAACGCGGTCTGAGCCACGCTCCAGAAGATTGACACTCCAATGATCCCGCAGAGCGCTATCAACATCAGGCGAATAGGCGCGACATACCACCGGTATCGACTGCTCAGTTCGATATGGAAATACCGCGCCCCTCCTGACGGCACCAGAACGCTGTTCGTCCTGCCGGCAAGCCCACGAAGAACTGTTTGTCCAGGCGCCATCGTCTACATGACCCCCGCGACAACAGGGAGAGTCGCCCATGACGCGCACCCTCCGTCATGAGTCCACCCGGCCCGTTCCACAGCTTCCCAATCCAGCCGCTCAGTCGGCAGGCCGAGTTCCTTCTTCAGCGCCTGCTCAAGCATCGGAAATGGGCTATCGCCGGCGAGAACCATCTCGGTCACATTCAAGCCTGGATGATGCTCGCGGCAGACACGCAGCGACGCCGCGCATTCCTCGACAATGTTGTCCACCAAGTCTCCGTCAAGACTTTCTTCACCTTGTGACCGTTCGGCGCTCAACAGTTTGGTCCGAACAAACACCAATCGGCCTTCCTGCATGACGAAACAGGTCAACCCGCCGTCCGATATGCTGATCCAGAGCAAGTCCCGACCCAACCGTTTCCGGCCACCGGCCGCTTTCAGCCAGAGATTAAACAGACGAAAGCTGGTCACACCGACCTCCTGCGGAAGCAGCCCGACTGATTCGCAGAGCAATTCGTATTGCTTCAAGATGGCTTCTTGAATCGCCACGACAAAGATCGCATGAGAACGCTCACCCGGCCCATGTGGGGGAAACCCTTGCCAAGCAATCCTGGTTCCGGCTAGAGGCAAGAGCTGTTCCTGTCCCAAACGCCAACGGATCAACGCCTCCTGCTCTTCTGTCTGCGGCGGGAGCTGGTCCAGCTGCAGCACAGTCGCGCGCACCGACAGATCAGACAACAACAAGACAATCGGACGTGGAATGCCGGACAACCATACATGTCCGGCGAACCGGATATCACGATTCGGCCCCGCCAATGACCGGATGTGGCTTCCTACCGAGGACACGTCTGTTAGATTCAGATCCATAGGCGACAACTTGACGGCTCCGGCCGGCGCCGGTGAAGAAGCACAGCGGTAGCGATACCGACCCCGCCACGTGCGGATGGCCTCTCCCCAGACAAGAGATTGCGCGCCGATTTTCAGGCAGTACCGCGGGCGGCTAGTCATAAGTCCCCACATCGGTTACCCTTCTTCGCTGAACGTCACTCGGTTGATCTCATGCAAGGTGGTGGAACCTTCCAGCACCTTCCTGAGAGCGGACTTCCGCAACGTGATCATCCCGCTGGTCACCGCGCGATAGCGGACCTCGGACAGGGGACGCTCGGCAAGGATCATCTCTTTGATTTCATCGTTCAGATCCAGAAACTCCGTGATGCATTTTCGTCCGCGATACCCGGTGCCATGGCACTCCTGACATCCTTTGCCCTCATAAAATGGAACGTCTTTATACTCTTCGAAGTCGAGACCGGACTCTTCCGCCAGCGCGCTGTCAAGCTTGACCGTCATTCGACAGGCAAGACAGACCATTCGAACAAGCCGCTGCGCCAGCACGCAATTCAGCGCAGCCAAAAAATTGTAGGCATCGATCCCCATCGAGGCAAATCGTCCAATGACGTCGAACACGTTGTTTGCGTGCACCGTCGTCAAGACCAGATGGCCCGTGAGCGACGATTGAATGGCAATTTGCGCAGTCTCTGCATCGCGAATCTCGCCGACCATGATCTTGTCGGGATCATGACGCAAGATCGATCGAAGCCCTCGCGCGAAAGTCAGACCCTTCTTTTCATTCACAGGAATTTGCACGACCCCCGACAGTTGATATTCGACCGGGTCTTCGATCGTGATCAGCTTGTCCTCCTTGATATTCATCTCCGTAATCGCCGCGTACAGCGTCGTCGTCTTTCCGCTTCCGGTTGGACCGGTCACCAGCACCATGCCGTAGGGCCGCGTGATCGCGCGCCGGAAACGCTTCAGATCCTCCACATTGAATCCAAGCCGCTCCAACCGCAATGCCGCAACCCCCGTGGTGATCGCCTCTCGGTCGAGAATACGAATGACGACGGATTCGCCGAACACGCTCGGAAGAATCGACACACGAAAATCGACCGTCTTTCGCTCCAGCCGCATCCGGAAACTTCCGTCTTGCGGTACCCGCCGCTCGGCGATGTCCAAATCCGACATGACTTTCAACCGCGAGACCAGCGGCGCATGAAGACGAATGTCGAGCGGCTCCATCGCCGGAACGAGAATCCCGTCAACCCGTAATTTCACCTTCGTCGCGCGATCGGCGGCTTCAATGTGAATGTCGCTGGCCCGGCGCTGCATCGCGCTCAGGAGGATCGAATCCAGCAGTTTGACCGCAGGGCTTTGATCCTCCCCCATGTGATCGATGGTGAGGACTTCCTCTCCACGTTCGTCCTCTTTCACCAGCACGGACCGATACTCAGCCTCGAGCTCCCGCAGAGCCTGACTGGAGCCTTCACTGTGTTCCAAGGCCGACAGAATGGCGCTTCGCGAGCTCACCACCAGGTCCAACGGACGCCCCAACAGCAGTTCCAAGTCATCCAGCGCCAAGAGATTCTGCGGGTCGGGAATGGCAATGGTCAGGCGGCCCTGGTGCTCTGCAATCGGAACGAACGGGTGCCGTTGCATGAGTTTCACCGACATCGTGTCATAAAACGACTGTTTGACACGGAACTCCGTCAGGAGATCGCACGGCAGATCAAACTGGGCCGCCAATGCGCGGGCCAGTTGATCCTCGGAAAGCATTCCCTCGCTCACCAAGGTCTGGCCGAGAACCGCTGTCACACCGCCCAGTCTGGCGAGCACTTCGTCAAGCGTCTGTCTGGGGAGAATCCCCTGCTGGACGAGCACATCCGACAACGTTGGCCGCACCAGAGTCCGTGTCATACGTTCCTGCTCACTCCTCAACGCATGCGCATCAATCGCACCGCCGCACCGCCCGATTATGGTATTCCGCGCTACACTGCTCCTGCCATTTGAAACACCGGCAGATACATGATAATGACGATCGCGCCCACCAAAACCCCCATGACCAGAAGGAGTACCGGTTCAATCCACGTGGTCAATTGCGTGAGCCGAAGATCCAGATCTCCCTCATAGAATTCAGCCACGTCATGCAACATCAAGGGCAGCGATCCGGTCTCCTCCCCTACCGACAACATCTCCACCGCCAATTTAGGAAATACTTTCGGACGGTCGAGCGCGGCGGCCAGGGTCGTCCCCTCGCGAATCTCATCGACCGCGCCAGCAATTCCAACCGACACATATCGATTGGAGATGGCGCCCCGCGCAATGAACAGGGCATCCACCAACGGGGTGCCTCCGGCAAGAATCGTTGCAAGAGTGCGCGTGAGTTGGACGGTATAGTGCTTGACGAAAATCGACCCCACGACGGGCATGCTCAGCGAAAGACGATCAACAGCGAGCCGCCCGGCCGGCGTCGCATAATATGCGCGGCCGGCGAGCCCAAGAACGGCAAGAGCTGCCAATCCGGGCAACATGTAGACTTTGCTTCCCGTCACCGCATCGAGCAACAGTTGTGTGGCAACCGGCAAGGATTTCGACGTCTCCGCGTAGACCGACACGAATGTCGGCACGACGTACGTCAGCAGAAATCCGATGACCCCGATCCCGACGAGCACGAGAAAACCAGGGTACGCAAGCGCTTTCGAGACCTTCTGCCGCAGCCCGATCATGAGCTTCAGATACGTAATGAAACGCTGCAACACTTCGGCCAAATTTCCCGATTGCTCTCCGGCCTTAATCGTCGCAATATACAATTCTGAAAAATGGAAGGGGTGCTTTGCCAAGGCTTCTGAAGCCGACGCTCCTCCACGAATATCTTGCCTGACCGCGCGCAAAGACTCCTGAAATCCTGAATGGCCGGCTCGCTCGATCAAGAGATCCCACACCCGCAACACAGGAAGACCGGCTTTCACAAGGGCAAGTAATTCTTGATTGAACACCAGGAATTCCTGAAGCGGAAGCTTTCCAAACGCGTGCCATCCCGCGCCCAAACCGATTGCAACCGTACCCTGTCGCTGCAACCGAAAGACAAGGAAGCCCTGCCCCTCCAGTTTGGCCCGGACCAGATGTTCCTCTTCTCCCTCAATCTGTCCATTGAGGGTTGAGCCGTCAGGGCGGGCTACTCTGTAAGCAAAGACAGGCATGGTAAGACGCGCATGAATGTCGGGTCGGAAACAGGAACGTGGGCTTATGGCATCGCCGTGCCCCTGCCGGCTCCCACCACCGGCACGGGCCGATCATCTGGCAGCCATAGCGCCTGGCCAATGACAATCCTGTTGTCGGGCAATTGATTGAACTTGCGAAGATGTTCCACATTGACGCGATACTTCTGCGCAATGCTCCAAAGTGTATCACCGGGTTTCACGGAAACATGCTGGGGTAGAGTCCCTTGCTGCTCAATCTCTAGAGCAGGTTCCCGCTTAGCCGGCGTCTGCATCGCCTTCTGAGTCTTGCGTTCCTCACCACTGGACGGCAGGAGGACCGCCTCCGACCCGTTCTGAGCAGGGCTCGATTTCACGGCTTTTGAATGTTGCTTCCGAAGCTGCTTCATCTGGCTCTGTAATTGAAGACTGCTTCGATAGACACGTTCCCGTTCCGTCCGGGCTACGGCCAGTTCTTCCCGTTGCAGCTCGATCACCTGCCGTGCTTCAAGGACCCGCCGTTCTGCTTCCCTGACCCGTCCTTCAAGCTGCGCCCGAGCGACCTGAGCTTCGGCCAACTCCCTGCGCCGCGCCTCAAGATCAGCCCGCAACTCCGCCACCGTCCGCTGCGCATCACGCACCGAGGCTTTCAACGTGTCCGTAGTCAGTTCAAGATCGACCACGTCCGGCTCACGCATCGGTTCGAGCTCACCACATCCCGCAAGCAAGGCTGCGGCAAAGCCGACTGTACAGAGGACTCCTGCTCGCACCGGTGGGCAACAGGCTCGGGCTGATTCAACTGCAGTGTGGAGCACTCTGCGATGACGATCGTACATGGGCATCCTTACCAACGATTATACGGAGTGCCGTTCGTCCCCACAAACTCGGCCCCGGAAAACACATCGACCACACCCCCTTCGATGGGATCAGAAATCTCTTGCCACGTGGTCGACGCACCGGTGAAGGGATCCGTTGGTA
>CAZVEZ010000056.1:3617-13857 GCA_964626135.1 uncultured Nitrospira sp. | reverse complement strand
GTTAGCAGAACAGACGGGCTAGTTGTCGTATCTGTAGGCAAACAACTACAGCGTCTATCATCCGAGAAATGCTGAGATTGCCTTGGCAATCGACGACAATCCCCTTCGGCCCTCCTACACATCACCACCGATATTGTTCCCGGCGCACCTGATTTCCTGGTTTTTCTCCCATCTCTTTCTCTCAACAGACGGCACACACCTTGCGTAGTTACCACAGTGACAGGCTGAATCGTTCACCACTTCACGCGCCTCCCGGATGACCAAAGCTTTTCCACAACCCGACATCGCAGACTACACATGAGCAATTGGCTTCTCCGGAAACGGTGCGTCTACCACACTCGACGAGCGCCAGGTCCGC
This sequence comes from uncultured Nitrospira sp., assembly GCA_964626135.1. Lineage (GTDB taxonomy): Bacteria > Nitrospirota > Nitrospiria > Nitrospirales > Nitrospiraceae > Palsa-1315. The sequence goes on along the minus strand of CAZVEZ010000056.1, from coordinate 13,499 downwards.
GTATCGGCAAGAATCGGGTGAGCGTTATCGTTGCGGTGCTCGTGCTATGGTCTAGCGCTGCATGGGGCGCCACATTGACGTGGACGGCCAATAGCGAACCGGATCTGGCGGGATATCGCATCTATCACTGCAGTCAGCAACCCTGTGCGCCCACGTCCGGTACGGCATCCCTTCTTACCACATTGGGGACAGTGACGAGTTTCAATATCGGAACACCGTCAATCACTCAGTACTATTTTATTACGGCCTTTGACTTTGCGAACAATGAGTCGAGCAGCAGCAACCTCGTCACCTATGTGCCAGCCAGCTCTCAACCACCGCCACCGGTCACACCGCCACCGGTCACCCTTCCGCCGGTTATAGGGGCAAGTCCGGAGAGCCTATCCTTCGCTGCGACACAGGGCGGAGTCAACCCCGCGTCCCAAACGTTGATCATCAGCAATGTGGGCGGTGGCACACTCAGTTGGACCGTCAACGAAAATGCTTCCTGGCTGAGACTGAATCGGACTTCCGGCACCAACAATGGCACGGTAACTGCGAGTGTGATCACCGGCGCCGTAGCCGCCGGGGTCTACAATACCATGATCACAGTCACGGCCACTGCGGCCTCTCCGGTCACTGTGCCGGTGACATTCACCGTGTCTCCGGCATCAATGCCACCGCCTGCTCCTACTCCTCCAACCCAAGCACCACCGCCGATCCCAAGCGGCCTGCGCATCAGCGCCATGCAATAAGACGGGCCTGGTCTGTCTATCTGGCGTCTCGGTTCGTTCCGTTCAACCTCACCAACACGACAGCCCTCCTAGCTCCGCGCCCGGCCGCCGTCAAAACCTGAATCGCGCCACTTTTCCAACAGGGCAATCCGGCGCGCCAGTTGCGCAACGGTTGCTTGATCCACTCGTCCGCCGGTTCGCTTGATGAGTTCCGCATTGAGTTGGCGGTGGTCGATACACAGCTTTCTCGCCACCGTCCCGACAAGAGCGCGATGCTGGTCTCGCAAATCGTTCTTCCTGTCGTGGAGCGGAACCTCCGGCCTTACGGTACCTGTGCCCTCGCCGCCTGATTCCACGTCATCTCCCCCAATCAAGGCATCCATCCTGGCCACCCCGTGTAAGGGAATGTACTCTTTCAGCGAGGTAGCGGCCGTACCGAACAATGTTCGCTGTACAGAGGGCATGATGTCTTCCAGTACATGGTCGCGCTCAGCCTTGATCTGCTTGGCATAGTGGACAAGCGTGGCATCTTTGGGAAGATACAACCAGGCTCGCTGCGGCCTCGGCAGGCCCTCCTGCATCCGGACGAATCGGCCGACGACCTGGCGAAAATACATTTCAGTCAGCACGTTTGTAGCGTAGACACCGATGCGAAGCCTCGGGATATCGACGCCTTCACTCACCATGTTGACTGCGACGAGCCATTGCTGTGACCTATGATGTGCGAATGTGGAGATCGTCTTCGACGCTGACGGATCGTCGGACACGGCCACCTGCGCGCGGGTCCCCGTGATACGGCCCACCAGATCCGCCAACTGCCTGGCATGGTCCTGATTCATTGCGACGATGAGCCCGCCGGCATCCTGTTGTTCCTGCTTGCGGACACGGCGCAACTCGGTATGCGCATCGGCAATGACCGGTCCCAGCCAGCTATCCTGCAAGAGCGCAGTCTTGAGCCGCTCCCGTTGCAGCTCGAACGTAAGCCCATCCTCAAACGTCGCCCGGTGTTCGCGGCCTTCCGAAAGCCAGGCTAATTCCCCTTCGTAGCTCGGGAAAAGAATCGGGCGGCACACGCTGTCGCGGATCGCTTCTGCATACCCATAGGCAAAGTCAGCTTGACTCTCGCCCTGCTCGTACCGAACGAAGGGAATTGGATTGTTATCCGAGCGAAAGGGTGTGCCCGATAACGCCAAGCGAAAGACCGCATCTTCAAATGCTTCTCCTAGCGCATCGCCCCACTCTTTTCCCTCTCCCGCATGGTGCAGCTCATCGAAAATCAACAACGTGGGCCGGTTCCGGCAGGCTCGTTGGAACACGGCCGGCGCAAGACAGACTTGCTGATACGTCACGACAGCGCCGTGGTAGTCGCGCGCTTCGACTGCCTGCTCGTTTGTCAGCGCCGGATCCAGATGAATCCCGACCAGCCCGGCAGCCGTCGACCATTGCGTGCGCAGATGATTCGTCGGACAGATGACCAGCACACGACTGGCCACTCGATCGGCCAGGTACTGATGCGCAATCCGCAACGCAAAACGTGTTTTCCCCGAAGCGGGCGTCGCCGTCGCGAGAAAATCTTTGCGCGCATGGGTCAGGACGCCGGACACAGCGCGAGCCTGCCACTCCCGCAACTTGGCCGTCCAGGGAGATACGGTCACTGCAGCCTCTTTGTACCGGTTAGGGTTGTAGGAGCATACTGATGACAACGATGGGCGGACTCATTGTAAGCACACACGTTCCGCGCTTGTCGATGTGTTTTCTCATAGAACAGGCCGTCCAGTCGATCCCTTTTGGACACATCCGGCAGCGCCCGTTGAAGGCCCCTCCATTACGGCTCGATTATCCATCCGGAAAATCCCTGTAGAGCAAGACGACTCCTTCATCCGCGCGATTGATCATGAGAGAGCCCGCACATTGCGCCATGATATCAAGGAGATGTCTCTTCCGCTCCACCTTGCAAGCCTTGTTTTCCCCATCATATTGGATTCCGAGACGATACTCGATATGCATCGCGGCAACAATCAGTGCTTTTCTTGCTTCGGCCATGACTTTCTTTATGATGAAGGCAGCCACCGGCAACGGACTACAGCGTAGCACTTGAATGGAACATCAGCGCCACATCGCCGCCACCCATGATCCTGCCGTGCTTTCACCTCCTCCTGTGAGCACATCCGCTCACGTCTCGCTCACCACAGACCGGTTCCCGGCATGGATGGACCGCCATCAAACCTGGATTCTGTCAGCAGTTTCCATCATCGCGATCGCGACCCTGCTTTGCATGGGATGGGCCGCCTACACCGTTCAACAGGGACTCATCCAATCCCGGGGCAACAATCTGGTCCAAGTAGCCACGGATGCCGCCAGCAAACTGGACATGGTGATCCTGGAGCGATACCGAGACATTCAGCTCCTCTCCACGGCTCCGATCATCCACGGTCAGAACCCGGAGAAACTGACGGCGTATCTCCGCGACATGGCACAGACCCACCCTGCGTATCAATGGATTGGCATCACCGACTCACACGGAAAGATTATCTCGGCCACCGATAGGTCCAGGACCTCCCTTGATCGAAGCCAGAGCCGCTGGTTCCAGCTGGCGCGGACCATCACCGGTGTCAGAGTTCTCGATGCGCAAGTGAGTGAAGAATCCGGAGGGACTTCGGCGATCACAGTCGTCGCTTCCCTGCGCAGTCTCGATGGACGTTTTCTTGGAGCGATAGCCGCCATTGTGGGCGTTCCCTCTCTCATACATATCCTCGATGACACAACCCAGGTGCTCAAAAATATCGAGTGGACAGACGCGTCATCTCTTGAGTACCAGCTCCTCAATGAGAAGGGAGACCTGCTTGCCGGCTCGACACAACCGGGGAAAGACAACCTCAACTTGAGACGGCTCGGTTTTCCCTCCGCATCGCTAGTGGGAATAAATGCGCGGGGCTTCGTCGAAGAAACCCATCTCCAGCGAGGAACCTCCGTCGTAACGGCCTATGCGCAAGTCCCCATCGCCCATGCAGACCCGGCCCTGCGCTGGAGCATCTTGATTCACGTAGATCGTGACAGCATCCTCACCCCTATTCGGTCGTTTCTCCGGAAATTATCGTTTTTTGCCGTGCTGATCCTCCTCCCCTTAATCGGCCTCGTGCTGGGGATGGTCAAGGCCCTTCACGGAGAATGGGGGGCCGCAAAACGCGAATTTATTCGGGCAACCAACGCGGAAGCGGCGCTCCAAAAGCGGACCGAGGCCTTGCACACGTTGGTCGTGGCCGCGCAAACATTGGCCGCGCAGCAGGACCTCGATGGACTCCTGCATCAGCTTCTCCATCTCGCAAAGGAGAATACCGGCGCCCGGTATGCGGCGTTGGGGATCTCCAGCGACAACTCACGCGAGCCGAGACCGCTCCTGAGCGAGGGGATCGATGAAGCCGCAGCCCATGCCATTCAGACACTTCCGCTCGAACAAGAGGCACAGGAATCCATCGGGCAAGAGGACAGCCCTCTCCGACTGACTCATCTCACGGAACGCCGGGCTGCTCTCGGATTTCCTGAAAGTCATGCGTCTCTGACATCCTTTCTTGGCGTATCGATACGATGCCAGGGCCAGTTTTTCGGCAAACTTTTTCTCGCAAACAAAATGACCGCGCAGGGCTTCGCATCCGACTTCAGCGAACTGGACGAACAGATTGTGCTGACTCTTGCCGCCCAGGCCGGTACCGCTATTCAAAACCTGCAGCTCCTCCAGGATTCCAAAGAGCAGGCCAGGCACGACTCGTTGACGGGCTTGCTCAATCATTCGACCACATTTACGGTGTTGACTCAGGAACTGTCGCGGGCGCAACGAGACCATTACCCTGTCGCGGTTCTCATCGCCGACCTCGATCACTTCAAAGGAATCAACGACACCTACGGACATCTTGTGGGCGACATCGTCATTCAAGAAACCGCGCGCCGCTTCCGTGAAACCGCGCGCCGCTCCGATCACATCGGCCGGATCGGAGGAGAGGAGTTCTTGATCGTGGCTCCCAATTGCGATCTGGATGCGCTACGGGAATGCGCCGAACGTTTTCGGGCTGCGGTCAGCGATAGGCCGTTCGAAGCAACAAGCGCGCAACTCCACGTCACGGTAAGCATCGGAGCGACCGTCTGGTCATCCGAACATCCATTGAGCGCTGAACATCTATGCAAGATGGCCGACTATGCCCTCTATCGCGTCAAACGCCGCGGACGGAACGGCATCCATATCGTCCCCCATCCCTATTCTGTCGGAGTCGAGCAGCTGAAGAGAACAGGCTAGCAGCTCCGCCGGTTCCCCATGACGCCCTTGCGTGCCAGGCAATAGAACGTGATCCTGCGCGAAACCCACAGCTGATTGTGTATGCCGTTGTTACGGTTTCCTCTCTTGCTCAATCTCACCGACTCTGGTACTGTTGCGTCGGTTGTCTTCTTGACCATCGATGTCCGTGATGTCGTGAGGTGGCCATGAGACGGTGTGCGATTCTCGCGATTTCCCTTTCGCTTCTTTCCGGTTGCGCAAGCTACGACAAGCGTGAGACTGTCGATTCGCGCCCGTCCCCGCCCAATCCCGCAGCCCAGGCGCCAACGAGCTTGTCCGCCACATCGACCCAATCACCAGCCCGCGTCTTGAAACGCAAGATTGCCGTCGCCCGCTTCACGAATGAAGCGAAAGCAGTTTCGTCGAGCCTGTTCGGCGAAGCCTATAACCGCGACCCGAACTTCGATCGGTTGGGCAAACAAGCCGCCGACATGCTTTCGACAGAACTCACCAAATCGGGGAAATTCATCGTGCTCGAACGACTCGATTTGAACAAGCTCGAAGCTGAAAGCGAATTGATGGGCCTCAGCCGTGAGCAATTCAAACAGAGCCTGGTGGGGGTCGATGCGCTGATCTTCGGCTCCATTGCGGAGTTCGGGCGGAAAGATGTCGGCGAAGTACAGATGTTCTCGCGGTCGCGCCAGCAGATTGCGCACGCGAAGGTGAACGCCAGACTGGTCGACCCGCGCACGGGTCATGCCTTCTTCAGCGACGACGGCGCCGGAGATGCCACTCTGGAACAATCCACCATTCTCGGTCTAGGCGACCGTGCGACATTTGATTCGACTCTCAGCGACAAAGCCTTGTCTGCGGCGGTGGCGAACCTCATGGATAAGCTGGTCAACAAGCTCTCTGATAAACCTTGGACCACAAGCATTCTCACTGTCGAGGGAAGCAACGTGATCGTGTCCGGTGGACAGCGGCAAGGGCTCAGAGCCGGTGACCACCTCAAAGTTATGGCTCCGGGGAAAGTGATCAAGAGTCCGCAGACCGGCTTCAACATTCAGTTGCCGCACACCCAGGTGGGGGAGCTGGAGGTCCTGTCGTTTTTCGGCGATTCCGAAACCAATGAAGGATCCATCTGCCGCTTGATCAACGGCCCGATACCGACGACGGATCATCTGATTCAGTTCTAGCCTGCATGATTCACGAGGATTCGTGAATCATGCAGGCTAGACGGAAGGAACCGGCTATGGTCAGATACATTGCGGGCTCAACACTCGGTCTTATCGGCTTGCTGTTGGTTTCAGGGTGTGGGCTGTTCGCCCCTATTTTCGGTCCCGTTTCGCAAACCACGACTTCGAATGTCGATCAAAACAAGGATGAAGGATATCTCCGCTTCACGAACATCGGAAGCCAGCACGAGATTTTCCTGGACGGCGCCGCCATCGGTAACGGCGGCGCCTATGCGTCAGGCGGGCAACTTGGCGTCTCGCCGGGCACCCATGAAATCGAGATCCACGAAGCGGGAATGATCCGCTTGAAGCAAAAAGTATTCATCGGAACCGGTTCAACAAGAACGATCGATGTTCGATGAGCAACCGACTCCAGACCCTCACCATTCTATTCGCGCTGTTCCTCTCCCTCACCGCCTGTTCTTCGCAAAGTCAGTTCTACTGGGGCAACTATGAAGACAGCCTATTTGAGCGACATCAACAGGCTGGAGCCGCTGGAGAAGCCGCAGCGCTCACCATGCTGCAAGCGACGATCTCGGACGCAGAGGCGAACAGCGGCCAGAAAGTTGGGCCGGGAATCCACGCCGACTATGGCTATCTCTTGTACAAACAGGGCAGGCCTGACGAAGCGATCGTCGAACTGCAGAAGGAAGCGGCCCTGTATCCGGAATCTAGCCAATTGATGAATACGATGGTGTCCCGCATTCAGGGGCGAAAGAATAAGGAGAAAGAGGAAAAGAAGCCCACGCCATGAAATATCTGTCAATTCTCGCCGCAGCCGGTGTCCTGTTCGGACTGTCCGGTTGCGTCACGCATCCGAAGGCCGACTACTCGAAATTCTTCGATCATCAGCCGCGATCCATCCTTGTCGTTCCGCCGGCCAACAAGACAACAGCTGTCGACGCCCCCTATGTATTCTTGACAACCGTCAGCGCTGCCTTTGCCGAGCGCGGTTACTACGTGTTTCCCGTCTTTCTGGTGTATGACATACTGACCGATCTCGGCGCCACGGACGAAGGAGCCATTGCCGCGATTCCACCGGAAAAGTTGAAAGAGGTCTTTGGAGCCGATTCGATCCTCTATGTGACCCTCACTGACTGGGCGACCTCCTATGTGGTCCTGGCGTCGGATATCACAGTCGGGGCAGAGTATCGGCTTGTCGACGCGTCTTCCGGAGAACAGCTGTGGACGCACAAGGAGCGGGTCGTGCATAACAGCGGCGGGGTAGGCGGGGGGGGTGGACTCATCGGCGCCTTGGTGGTTGCCGCCGTCAATGCGGCTGTAACCGCCGCGACAGTCCAATATCGTCCCGTTGCATTTCAAACCAACAACTTTGCGGTCGTCCGTCAGGGTTCAGGACTCCCCTTCGGACCATACCACCCAGAATTTCAAAAAGATCGGGACCACTATCAGTAGCAGGCCCCGTATTATTTTTGGAATAACCGCATCGAGCTCTTTGCCCTTTGATACGCGATCGTCCCGGAATCTCAAGAAATTCTTTAAATCAGAACGCGTGCGTGTTTCTCCTATCCTAAAAGGAGGTGGCTGACGGTTTCCCCGACTGCGCGCGGCTTTCTCACCCACTCAACCCCGAACGCGCCGAGACGCGTTCTATTCCCATGCGAGCACATTCCTATTGTGCGCGTTCCGCGAGCAGGAGGACGACCGAACTACCCTCTCCCTCCCCTTGGCTGCTCCAAAAATAATCGCACGGCGATCTTCTGTCCTTTAATTCTCGTCCGACTCAAGGTCTGAATAATCTCTCGCGCCAACACCTCCGGCACTTCCACCAGTGAGAACCGATCCATGACTTCGACGGCGCCGATCACATTCGAATTGAGTCCGGCCTCGTTGGCAATCGCCCCGACGAGATCGCCCGGACGAATGCCTGCCTCCCGGCCTGCGCCGATATAGACCTTGGCCATCCCAGGCGTTCGCCCACCACGGCCAGGCGCGTTGAATGGTCTGCCCTGTCCCTCTCTCGGCATCATGCCGCCCGTCCGCCCGCGAGGATCACCCATGGGGCGGCGCGCCATCGATGGCCGCTCCGGCAGCCTGTTCGACACCGCAGGAATATCAATTTCCTTTCGTTCCCCACCCTGCATGCGAAACACAAGTTTCATCGCAGCAGCCGCCACGTCTGTGGCATCCCCCTGTTCAGCACAGGATGCAACCACCGCCCGGAATAGGTCCAGATCACCGGCTGCCAGCACGTCCTCAATCGCGCCTTTGGTTCGCGCAAGACGCTTCGTGCGTAGGTCGGCAACGGTCGGCACCGGCGTGACGACAATTTTGGCTTTCGTGAGTTGTTCAATGTTCCACAGCAACCGCTGTTCACGCGGTTCGATGACCGTGATTGCCGCCCCTTCGCGCCCTGCCCGCCCGGTCCGTCCGATCCGATGGACATAGCCTTCCGGAGACGTGGGCAGGTCGTAGTTCACCACATGCGACACGGAGGGAATATCCAACCCCCGCGCCGCGACATCGGTGGCGACGAGGAGTTCGGTCTGCCCGGCTCGAAACGAATTCATCACACGGTCACGCTGGGGCTGATTCATCCCTCCATGGATCGCTTCGGCTCGATGTCCGCGGTCAGTCAGCATCGCGGTCAGTTCATCGACTTCGATACGCGTGCGGCAAAAGACGAGAGCCGACTTCGGAGCTTCCATATCCAGGATACGAGCCAATGCCATCTCTTTATGTTGTCGGGCGACGATATACGCCGTCTGATGCACACGCGGCGCAGCGCCCGCTTTGAGCGGCTCTTTGGCAATCTTGATTTCAACCGGATCCTTGAGATGGCGTTTGGCAATAGCCGCGATCCGCCCCGGCATCGTGGCGGAGAATAAGGCCGTCTGGCGTTCTTTGGGTGTCTGTTCCAAAATGGCGTCCAGATCCTCGGCGAAGCCCATATCGAGCATCTCATCGGCTTCGTCGAGCACGACCATTTGAACCGTCTTGAGCTGCAAGGTTTTTCGCCGGATATGGTCCAATGCGCGTCCCGGTGTCGCCACAATGACATCGACACCGCGCCTCAGCGCATGAAGCTGGAGACTCATGGCCTGTCCCCCATAGACCGGGAGGACGGAGACCTTTAGTTCTTTGCCATAACGCGTGACGGACTCTGCAACCTGAATGGCCAATTCTCTGGTCGGCACCAGAATGAGGACGGAGGGACAGCGCCGCGTCGAATGGGCGATACGCTGAAGCAACGGGAGAGTGAAGGCTGCCGTCTTACCGGTCCCGGTCGCCGCTTGGCCCAAGAGATCGCGGCCTGCCAATAATGGAGGGATTGCTTCCCGTTGGATCGGCGTGGGCTCTTCATAGCCCAGCGTGTCGAGCGTGGTGAGTAGCGCGGCCTCCAAACCCAGCGCCGCAAAGCCAGGAGAAAAGCCTTTCGCCGGTGTTTCCCCAGATAGGTGTGTCGTTTCGTGTTTCATAGAATATGGCTGCGATCTTTCTGCAATGATGCCGGGTAGATGATCATCGGACTGCCGCCGAATCGGCGCTATACTACAGCGGTTTGACCGAGAAGAGATAGCAGGCCATGAAATCGGTCTATTTCGTCTATTTGGTTGATCTGGTCTGTCTGGCTAACCCTCTTTGCCCGCTTCAACATGGCGGACCCTCTGCCTGCTTTCAATGATCCCTCCAAGCTCGCTCGTAC
>CAZVEZ010000056.1:0-3517 GCA_964626135.1 uncultured Nitrospira sp. | reverse complement strand
GAGCAGGGAACGCTTCCAATGGCCCTATGCCTTCTATCAATACTCCCAGCTCACTCATGCTCACTCTAAAGGGGTGATCCAGCTCCTTCATCCTTTGGGTGGAGGACCCTTGGGACAGTTTCTAGTGCGGCCGTCGAACGAGCACAGCGTTATCGTGCGCGTCCCGGGAGCAAAGAAACTGTCCCAAGGGTCCTCTACCTTCCTATTCTTTCGGTAGCTGGATCGGCCCCGCCCACTCTCCTTTGGCCAGCGTCACTTCCTGAAACCCGCCGTCCGGCCATTGAAACTGGCCGACCTCATCGACTTGCACAATAAACGGATCTGCTTCGTGCGCGAGACCACGGAACCAATACCAGCCGGCGGCAGTGGGTTTCTCCATGGTCCATTGATACTCGGTCATGCCTCACTTCCCTTTCGACGTGCCTTCGACTCTGATACAGTCTCGCGGGATGTTGATGTATCCCTGCGGTCACGGACAGCTCCACCCTCAATGCAGGCTGTTCAAAAAGACCGTTCTGAACCATGCGAGAACGACGCCGGCGGACTTGTTCAACAGCCTGTTAGAGCATCGAACCTATCATGTCCACGCTCCCAATAGAAGATGTGCTGCCCGCTCTTCGTCGCACGCTGACGGATGGGCGGAATGCGCTCCTGACCGCCGCGCCCGGCGCAGGAAAAACGACGCGGGTTCCGCCGGCCCTGCTTGATGCACCCTGGCTCGCAGGGAAAGCCCTGCTCATGCTGGAGCCTCGCCGGCTCGCGGCCCGCGCCGCGGCCCATCGCATGGCTGCCACGCGGGGTGAATCAGTCGGTGAGACCGTCGGTTATCGCATGCGACTCGATACGAAGGTAGGGCCTACGACCAGAATCGAGGTCGTCACGGAAGGAATCCTCGCGCGCCTCCTCCAGGAGGATCCTGCGCTCAGCGAGTATGCGATCGTCCTCTTCGATGAATTTCATGAACGGAGTCTGCAAGCCGATACAGGCCTGGCCCTCTGTCTCGAATCGCAACGGCTCTTTCGCCCGGATCTCCGACTGCTCGTGATGTCTGCCACGTTGGACTGTGGACCGGTCTCGGATCTCCTGGGTCAGGCGCCGGTGATCGCCTGCGAAGGCCGGATGTTTCCCGTAGAGACCCGTTATCTCGACCGGCCCCTCTCCGGCCATCTCGATGCGGCAGTCGTGCAATCCATTCGGCGCTCGCTCGCGCAAGACCAAGGCAGTCTCCTGGTGTTTCTGCCCGGCATGGCGGAGATCCGGCGTGTCGAGCGAAAACTGCTCGATCTGAACCTCCATCCAAACATCCTTATCGCGCCGCTCCATGGCGATCTGCCGCAAGAGGCCCAGGATCGCGCGATCGCTCCTGCTTCACCAGGCACAAGAAAGATCGTGCTCGCCACCTCCATTGCTGAGACGAGTTTGACGATCGACGGGGTGCGTGTCGTCATTGATGCCGGCTTGTTGCGGGTGCCTCGTTTCGATCCACGATCGGGACTCACGAGACTGGAGACGATCCGAGTCACTCAAGATTCCGCTGAGCAACGTCGTGGCCGGGCCGGTCGCCTTGAGCCAGGCATCTGTTCACGTCTCTGGACATCTGCAGAGCACCAATCATTGGCTCCTCGCCGGCCGCCGGAAATACTCGACGCAGATCTGGCGCCGATGCTGCTCGAACTGGCCCACTGGGGTACGGCCAATCCAGCCGAATTGTCCTGGCTCACTCCCCCACCGGCCGGGACTATGGCCCAGGCGAGAGAGTTACTCACCCGGCTCGGCGCGCTCACTGTTACCGGACAGATCACCGCTCATGGCAGACACATGGCCGAGCTGCCGCTGCATCCACGCCTGGCCCATATGTTGCTCAAGGCTGTGCCATTATCACGTATCGGCTTGGCCTGTGAACTCGCTGCACTGCTCAGTGAACGGGATATTCTGCGGGGCCCCTCCGGCCGGCGCAACACCGATCTCCGGCTCCGATTAGACGTCTTGCATGGAGGGCAGGACCATGCAGCCGATGCGATCATAGACCGGGCCGCCTGCCAGCGAGTACGACGCACCGCTGACTTATGGCAACGACAACTTCTGCAACAGGCACACAAGAGACAGGCTGACAGGCAGGAAGACCTCCATGATGCCGGCCTGCTGCTCGCACTCGCCTATCCGGATCGTATCGCGCAACGCCAAGGCGGAAACGAGAGACGCTATCTTATGGCCAACGGCCGTGGCGCCCTCTTTGCGAACCCCGATCCGCTCGGGTCAGAAGACTATCTGGTCATTGCCGATCTTGACGGCGGCACACAATGGGCCAGGATCGATCTCGCCGCGCCGGTACGGCTTCAGGATCTTGAAGCCCTGTATGCAGACCAGGTTGAAGTGATAGATGAAGTATTGTGGGACGGCGCAGCACAGATGGTTCGCGCGACCAGACAACGCCGATTGGGCTCGCTTGTCCTGTCTGAGCAGGGGCTCTCAAAACCGGACCCTTCACACATCACCACCGCCTTGTTGCAAGGCATTCGCCGCGCAGGACTCGACACACTGGCCTGGACCCAAGAGCTTCGCCAGTGGCGGGCACGCGTGGCATTTCTACGGAGAATCGAAGGACAAGAAACACGATGGCCCGATCTATCAGATGAGGCACTGCTGCGGACGCTTGATGACTGGCTTGGTCCCTATCTCACAGGACTGACGACGCTCGACAGGGTCGCGCGGCTCGATCTGACCCAACCGGTACATGCCCTCCTCTCCTGGGAACAACAACGCCAACTCGAACGGTGGGCCCCCACCCATCTGACGGTCCCGAGCGGATCGAATGTTCGTGTGGAATACGAGACGCCGGATCTCCCCATCCTGGCTGTGCGGCTACAAGAGATGTTCGGCTGCAAGGACACACCCCGTCTCGTCGATGGGAAAATTCCGGTCATGCTGCATCTCCTGTCACCGGCACGGCGCCCTATCCAGATAACGAAAGACCTCTCCAGTTTCTGGGCCAACACCTATCAAGAAGTCCGCAAAGAACTTCGTGGCCGCTATCCCAAACATTCCTGGCCCGACGATCCGCTTATGGCACCGCCAACGGCCAAAGCCAAACATCGGAGATGACAGGGTCTATCTCGTCTATCTGGTCTGTCTGGTCTTTCGAGCAAGAATCCCCAGGTCAGACAACTAGACAGACCAGACAGACGAGATAGACCAAATGACGGGCCTTGTTAGCGATCAGATCCATACGGGCGGTTGAGGGGCGCGAACGGTGTGTTGGGATTATAGCGATTGATCGGGTTGAGCGGATTGTTGGGATTGACTTCGTTGATAGGATTAAAAGGGTTGTTCGGGTTAATGCGATTGATCGGATTCGCAGGATTGCCCGGATCGACACTGTTGATCGGGTTGAATGGATTCTTTGGATCTACGGAGTTGATTGGGTTCAGCGGATTGTCAGGACGGTACTGATTGATCGGATTGAAGATGTTGTAGTCGCGCTCGTATTGCTCAGAGAAACCGGATTCGGCAAGCGCCG
>CAZVEZ010000055.1:0-13866 GCA_964626135.1 uncultured Nitrospira sp. | reverse complement strand
AGGACACGAGCCAGCGTTCGTGATTTTCATGTTCCTCGTGTTTCTTCTTGGCCATTTCTGCAGAAGGAGTCCAGGAATAAAGGGCCTCAGGGGGTCAGCGACAGTCCCGCTACTACTAACCACCTACTACTTACTTTTTCTCCTCTTTCGTTCGTTCCGATTCCGGCAGATAGCCTTCGAGTTTTTCTTGTAGAAGACGAGGATTTTCTCCTTGTGCCAGTCCCACAAGCCCCATGATGATCATGACCCGCGAGGCCGCCTCTTCCTTCAGCTTGAACTTCAGTTTGCTCGCAAGCGGAAGAAAAAACAGATTGGCCGCCCCGACGCCGTAGACGGTCGCCACAAATGCGACGGCAATACCGCTGCCGAGTTTGGACGGATCGGCCAGATTTTCCATGACGTGGATCAACCCGAGTACTGCGCCGATAATCCCGACGGTCGGCGCATAGCCGCCTGCAGCTTCCCAGACCTTCGCCCCCTTGAGCCCTTCTTCCTCTTGAAATTCGACATCGATCTCCATGATCTCGTGCACGGCCTTCGGGTCCGTTCCGTCCACGATCAATTGCACGCCTTTCCTGAAGAACGGGTCATGGATATCTTTGAGCTTGCCCTCGAGTGCGAGTAACCCTTGCTTGCGGGACACGTTGGCCAGATCGATGATCGTTGTAATGGTTCCCTTGTTGTCGTGCTTCGGGGCCATGATGCCCAGCTTCAATAAGGAAACCCCTTTCAACACCACGGAGAGCGGATTCTGAACGCAGATGGCTCCGATAGTTCCGCCCATCACGATGATGAAGGCGGTGAGCTGCATGATCGAGCCGGGGTGGCCGCCCTCTAGAATCTGTCCGCCGAGAATCGACCCGAGCGCGAGCACAATGCCAATGATCGTTGCAATATCCAATTTGGGTTAAACCCTGTTTGTTTGGTTCATTTGGTTTATCTGGTTGAATCGGTTCTTCTAGTTAGTTTCATGAAACCAGACAAACCAAATAAACTAAACAAACCAGATAGACCGTTGCGTCTCGCTCCCGGCGAGAGGCAACTCACTTGAATCCGAATTCCGACAGCAGTTCGTCCGCCAACTCCTGCTTGATCGCAGTAGACTTGGACGCCTCCAACTGCCTGAGCATTTCACCGGCCTTTCCCTGGGTCTCCGGGGGAGTCCCCTCTTGCTTCAAGCCGAATACGACGACCAGTTCCACAAGCTTGCACTGAACGTCCTCGACGATGGTCACGAGCTTCTTCACACGCTGGGCGACGAGGTCTTGAAACGACAGTGCCGTCATAATATCCATCAAATGTTTATCATCCTGCGCCAGCTCTTGAGCGGTCTTCCCTAGACGCGCTGCGAGCGTCCGGCAATCGACGGCTTCCAGCGTCGACACAACGGCGGCAAGTTCCCTGGCGGCCCGGGCGCGGTTATCCTGAATGATCTCGGCCAAGCGCATGACTTCGAGAGTGCCATCTTCGGTCATTTTGTTCAGATCGAGCAGATGAGCCGCCGCCTGAGGGAGTTGCGCGCCGTTGGCCACCATCGGGGCTCCGATCTGCGCCATCTTCCGCATGGCGGAATCGAGATAGCGGGCCAATTCGCCGAGTTCGTCGTACAGTTTCACATTGCCATTGAACACGGCAGCCTCCCTCATATGAAGATCGTTACGTGGTTTCTTTGGTTTGTTTCGTTTATTCGGTTCATCTGGTTAGTTTCGTTCGACCAAAAACCAAACAGACTACACAAACCATACAGACGGCATGAACGAGATCAACCGTCGCGCATCGCCGGTTATTTAAAGATCTTGTTCATCTTTTCCTGCAGCACTTCAGCGGTAAACGGCTTCACAATGTAGTTGCTCACGCCTGCTTGAATCGCTTCGACAAGATTCTCCTTTTGCGCCTCCGCCGTCACCATCAGGACGGGAAGAGCCTTCAACTTCTCGTCGGCGCGAATGGCCCGCAACAGTTCGATGCCGGTCATCACCGGCATGTTCCAATCGGAAATGACGAATCCAAACGGCTCCGCCTGGAGTTTCTCAAACGCATCCTTCCCGTTCTCGGCTTCTTCGACATTCGCAAACCCAAGCTGCTTCATGATGTTTTTGACGATCCTTCGCATGGTCGACATATCGTCGACCACGAGAATTTTCATGTTCGGATCGGCCGGCATAGTCTGAATCTCCTTCTTCTGGAACGTGAAGCGTATCTCGTGAAGCGCAGGACATCCGGGAAACGGAAGCATCCGATTCCGAATCGAAAACTCTTCACGCTTCACGAACGACGCTTCACTCATCGAAGGCGCACGTTGTCGGTCATTCCCTCAGGCTGCCGCTCTCAATAAAGAGATTGGACCCTCAGCCCTGATGGGATCGGCTGTGCATCCATTCATGGATGTCGCGACGGAGAAAGCGCCAGTGCTTCCCGATCTTCGACGCCGGCAATTCGCCGACCCGAGCAAGCTTGTAGACGGTAGACTTGGGCACCCGAAGAAAACGGGCCACGTCCATGACCGTCAAGATCTCGGTGTCCGTTGATGGCGCACCGTTCGGTTCAAACATCGTTGATGCAGACACTGCGTTGTTCATCGTGAATGGGATATCGGCGCTGCCGATAGAAAACTTAAGTCACCGATGGCGTTTATTGCCGCCACACACAATTCGTCCAGCGCGCGCTGGTCTACGCGATGCGACCGCTCATGTTTTCTGCCGAATCAACCGAAGACGGAGTACAACCGCCACGAACCGGCAGGAAACCGACTCAATGCCCAGCATCATCTCTATCGCGTCCGGTAAAGGAGGCGTCGGCAAGAGTGTGATCGCCGCCAATCTGGCGCTGTTACTGGCAAAACAGGGCAAGCGCGTGACGCTGGCCGACCTGGATGTCGGCGGATCCGATCTCCATATCTTGTTCGGCCACATGAGCCCCCCGCTCACGCTGTCGGATTTTCTGAGCCGGCGGGTGGAACGGCTTGAAGACGTCGCGCACCCCCTTCCCTTCTATCCGGGTCTCACACTCATTCCCGGGACAGGGGATACGCTCGCAACCGCGAACATGCCCTATGCGAAGAAAAAACGGCTCATTCGCCATTTGAAAGAGCTGCAGGCCGACATGGTCGTCGTGGATATCGGCGCCGGCACGAGCTATCACGCGTTGGATTTTTTCCTGATGGCAGACGTCCATGTAACCGTCGCCACACCCGATCCCACCTCGGTGCTGGACCTCTATCGATTCATCAAGCTCGCCGCGATTCGCCGCGTCTTGTCTTCGTTCCTTGCCCGGGATGCGATGGCTGATGCGTTGTCGGATCGTGACTTTTGCAGTGTGGAAGAAGTGCTCGAAGTGGCGGGGCGCACCGATGAAGCGGGACGAGCAATCGCCGAGACCACCCTCCGGACGTTTCATCCGGCCTTGATTCTCAATCGACTGTCCGGACGCTCTCACGTGAACGTGTCGGCGCTTAAAAAACTTCTCGCTGAGTATATCGGCGGCCAGCTGACGTTGCTGGGAGAGATTCCTGAAGATCTATCGATGGAACGCGCCGTGCGTGGATTTCTGCCCCTGGCCGAATGCGAACCGGCCTCTCCGGCGGCGGTGGCGCTTCGCGCCATTGCCGACAGACTGGTCACATATGTTGGGGAGATGCCGAAACCGTGATGCGTCTCTTCCGAGAGCTTGTGACTCTGCCTGGTTGCCTCCGTCCTCTTCTCTAGCCCGCATTATTCACGAGAATTCATGACGAAACCGTTAAGACGCGCCATGAGACAGGCAAGCGCAGCCGGGAAGGAGTGACGCATACGTGAGCAGTATGTTGACCGACTGAGAGGCGAGCACGCCCGTCGGAACAGCGTATCGGCGGTTGTCGTAGAAACCTTCGTGAATAATGCGGGCTAACCCATATTGCGGCGGCCGCGCAATCGCTCGGCCTGCGTCTGAATGATGTGACGGATCAAATGCTCTTGATCATCCGGATTGAGCTGGATAAATTCCGTCGCAATGTCGTAATGAATGCCGTCTTTGGCTTGAGCCGATCGAATCACCCGCACCGTCGTGTGAATCGGTGTGAAGGGCGACAGGATTATTGTGAGACTCAGGGCATCATCGACCGCAAAGTGGCGCGGCGAGAGAAACCCGATGCCGCCTCCGCTCAGTGTCACATCGGCGACTTGCGCGATCGCAATTCCCTCCGGTTGCATCTTCGCAAGTGTCTTCACGATGGTTTCCAACACCCAGTCCACTTTCCTGATCCAGGGAAGGAGCGGCGATTCCGTCAGCTGTTCGCCGCTGCGCAGTAATAAGTCGGACGTCGGTTTCGAGATGACCGCCGCGATCGCCGCCTGAGTGACCGGCGGAATGCCGGGAGGAGGCCCCTCCACCGGGTCGGTCAGCAGCCGATACTCAAGCAGCACACGATCGTCGATTCGAACCCACTCTCGCCGCTCATCCGGCAAAGGCTTGGCCGTTTTAGTTGATGGTGGCAGCATGGTTGTACTCATTGGATCATCCTAACTCCCACGCGTGTCCGTCTCGTCCGATCGGTCTCTCTGGTCTGTCAGGCCTATCTCGTTTATCTCGGTGTGTTTGGTTTTTCCGGTTTATTTCGCGCGAATGGATTTTCTTATTGTTCGAACCACATCAACCAAACAAACCAGATCGACTAGCCCACATTATTCATGAACACTTCTGCTGCAATCGCCGATCCGCTGCTGCGACACGCCTACGGCCAGCGATTTCGCGACGAACCGTCATGAATAATGCGGGCTAGATACACCACTTATGCCTGTCGGTCTGTGAAAGTGGTTTCAATCTCTCCCAACCCTTGCCAGGACCGTAGTCCTTGCAGATTCCGGCGAATCTTCGCCGCCTCGAACAGCTGCGATTGAACGACTGTACGAGCATTCACAATTCGAGCTTCGACCTCCCGGTCGAATTGCGTGAGATCTATCGCGAGCGTCGCAGGGATCTGATGGTCCCGAAGCTGTTCCTCCCGTAGCCGGTAACATGCCTTAACCTGATCCCACTGTCCGAGCTCTGCAGCTCGACGAGCTTCTGCCGTCAGGGTGCGCAAGTTCTGTTCCCAGGCTGTCTGCGCCGATGAATTCATTCACTTTATCCGCGCGACAAAGACGCCGGCTGATCCTGCTGCTGCGCCACCGTGTGCCAGGCCCCGCGCATTTCCTTGAGGCACCGGAGCGGACCGTCAAGATGGCGGGAGTCGTTACGCAAGTTGGCTTGCGTAATCTCCGTGAGCATATAGTCGTAGAGACGGTAGAGCGACTTGGCAACCTCACCACCTCGTTCGAAGTCGAGGACGCTGGATAATTCACCGACAATGGCAACAGCCCGCCCCAAAAACCTGGCCTTGTCTGACTGATGCCGTCGGGCAATCCCGTCGCCCGCAAGTTCGACCGCCTGGATAGCGGAATCGTACAGCAGGACAATCAGCTGAATACTGGATGTGGTCAACACTTGCGTTTGTCGATACTGTGTCGCAGCGGTCATCGGTAACACGGTGTTCATCTCCCCAGTGAGGTGAGGTAGGTGGTCTGCCCTTGCAGCTGACTCAATAAACTATCGAGTTTTGCGTATTGAATCTTGAGCTGCTCTTCATAGGCCGAGAGGGCCGTTTCTCTCCGGCTGATCTGATCCGTCAGACGATTGATTTGCCCGGTCAGCGAATTCTTACGGACGGTCAGCGCGCCTGACACGACGTCATCAATCGCATCGATGGCCTGGTTCACCCGCTGAGCGACACCTGCCACCGTGGTTTGATTGATGAAAAGCGACTTGACGGCATTGTAGTTCGCGCTCAAGGCGCCATCGAGTTTCGCCTCATCCAACGTAATTGTGCCGTCACGGTTGGTTTGAAACCCGATCTCACCGCCAGAGCTATAG
The DNA here is from genome assembly GCA_964626135.1 of uncultured Nitrospira sp. Lineage (GTDB taxonomy): Bacteria > Nitrospirota > Nitrospiria > Nitrospirales > Nitrospiraceae > Palsa-1315. The sequence goes on along the minus strand of CAZVEZ010000055.1, from coordinate 7,980 downwards.
GTGGTCAACCCGGCGATGGGCGCAGAGAGCGCCGCCCGGAGTTGAGACACGAATCCTTTCACGGTGGTCTCGTTGTGAAGAATCGCTCCTGTCCTCGTCGTCGGATCGTAGGCCGTTTGTTGAGTCACGAAGGTGACGATGTTGTTGTAGGCCGTCACAAAATTCTTGATGTTGTCCTTCACGGCCCCATTGTCCCGCGTGACATTGACGGAGACCGGATCGGTTCCCGTCGTTTTGGTCAGCGAGAGCGTGACGCCAGGAATCGCATCGGCAATCACATTGTTGCTGCGCTGCAGGGTCACGGGGTCTTGTGACGGATCGCCCAGAATTGCGATGGCATCCTGCGCAGCTTGCAAGATGTCGACGCCTCCGTCGCCGCCGCTGTTGGTAAAGTCCAAGGTGGTTTCATCGGCCACGATCGTCACGCCATTGCCGGCCCCCGATGCAACAGCCGTGAGAATCAACCGGTACGCGGGAGTCGTGTCGCTGCCCGCATTGACGATCGACGCCATCACTCCAGCGCCCAAGTCGTTAATGCCGGTCTTCAGATCTTCGAGCGTAGCGGTATCACTCAGAGTGATCGTCTGATCGGTTCCCGTTCCGACACGGAAGGTGAACGTGGCGGACGCGCCGCTGACGATATCGGAGGTCGCACTCGAAACCGCTGTGGCTGCTTTGTTCGTGATCTGATGCGACTGGGCCAATTGTGTGACCCGGAGAAAATACGACCCGGGTGGCGCGGTCGATGATGCGGAAGCGGTCAAGACGGTCGGGTCTGATACGGTCGCACTCGATCGATCGAAGGCGGTCGTCAATCGCAACTTGTCTCCTGCCGCTTGCAAGGCCAGGAGTTTGTCGGTTAACGATCCGTACTGCGTCAGCTTCGACTGCAGCGTGATTTTCTTCTGATTGAGCGCGTCGATGGGAAGGCGTTGGACTTTGACCAATTGATCCACCACTCGGCCGAAGTCTACTCCGTTCCCCAATCCTCCGAAAGAAATCAATGCCATTGTCCCAGCGTTCCTCTGTTATGCCCGTTCATGAACCAAGAGACCTCTCGGGTTATCGAGACGCTTGGCCAGGTCCACAAGTTCCTGCGCCGGAATCTGGCGAATGACTTCTCCTGATTCTCCGTTAAGAATCTTGATGACCACCTTGTCCAGTTTATTCAAATCAGGATCGATTTCGAATTCCAGACGCGACGTCGTTCCACGAAGCGCTTCCTTGATGCGAGCCGCCACCTGCTCCACCTGGTCTCTTGACGGCGCCGGCACTGGAGTGGGAGCCCCCTGCTGGGCCTCCACACCGCTGTCTTTTTCTCGAGACGGTTTCACATCGTTCCCGGATTGGCGCTGGGCGATGTAGGGGTCTTGAGGCGGTCGAATGTTCTGGACCATAGATGCCTCCCTTGAGACGCTGCACGCTCATTCTGCGCCGGAAGCCCAGCCGCCGGTACGGCGGCTGGGCGATGATTCCGACAGGCCTATCGGCCTGGTTATCGCAGCAACGCGAGCGCCTGTTGCGGAAGCGCGTTGGCTTGCGCCAACACTGCAATACCGGACTGCACGAGCACCTGATTCTTCGTGAATTGCGCGGTCTCAAAAGCGATGTCCGCGTCGCGGATCCGAGATTCAGCTGCCGTAAAGCTCTCACTGGTGATCTGGAGATTCGAGATGGCGGCCTCGAAGCGGTTTTGTATCGAACCGTATTCCGCTCGAGCCGTGGCAATCGCTCTGATCGCGCTGTCGATATTGCTCAACGCGCTCTGGGCATTTGCCGATGTCGAGATGTTCACGGATGCCAAGCCGATGCTCGCGATATCCAAATCGTTCAAGTCGGCTGAAAGCGAATTGCCTGCGCCGCTCTTGAAGCCGATGAAGACTTCGAACGAATTGGTGGCTCCGCTCAACAGCGCCTGGCCGTTGAACTCGGTCACGGTGGCGATCCGGTCGATTTCAGACCGGAGAGCGACAAACTCCTGATCCAAGTAGGATCGTTCCGTGGCGCCGACCGTACCGCTGGCGGACTGCGATGACAGCTCACGGAGTCGGGACAACAAGTTTCCGATGGTCGCAGCAGCTCCGTCGGCAACCTGTGTCAAGCTGATGCCGTCGTTCGCATTACGCGTGGCCTGATTGATGCTGCGAATGTGCGCGCGCAACGTTTCGGACACGCCGAGTCCGGCGGCATCGTCAGCGGCTCGGGTAATCCGAAGGCCTGAAGACAACCGTTCCACCGACCGTTGCAATTGGTTCGTGTTGACGGTCAAATTGCGCTGTGCTGCAATCGAAGCTGGATTGTTATTGACAATTAACGCCATGGGCCTATTCCTCCTTGGAAACAGATCGAATCAACCACTCGTACTTCCCGGCATCCGTGCCAGGATTGCTGTGACCTGAAACCCCGCCGATAGCATGCATACCGATGAGATTCCCAGGTCGTGCATCCCTTATCGGTCCCAACCGGTCCACACTTGAGCGGAACTGATCGACGGGACGGAGGGACGGTCCAGTGGCCGACAACCGACAGTATTCAACAAGGACATTCATACAGACGCCAAACAAGGAAGGACTTCGAATTCAAGAATGTCCGCCATTCGAACCGGATCGTGAACAGACCGTGCATCGAGAAGTTCTTGAATCCAGGAAGAAAAGACCCGCAGATCGCCGCCGGACGGACCGCCCTGCCCGGCGCCCTGAAGCAATTCCACATAATCGGCCAATTGTCCAAACCATTGATCTAATGCCGAGGGGATGACCCCGGTGGTGCGCAACGGGATCAGAAAACCCTGGGCTTCCACTCTCAATGTCGAGGCAAACCGGGCGATAGCCGGCGCAGCATTCGTCATGATCTCGGGAATGTTCTGCGAATGGGCTTCGATCGGCCCGACTTCGTCGAGTCGTTTGTTCAACAAGAGGGGCTGAAGGTCGCGATCCGTGATGGCGCGCCCTCCAAACTTCAACGAAGTGACCAGACGATGTCTCGCGTCGGCACGATCGCTGACCTCCGTCAGGACTTCGCCGACCAGTCGATCGTCGCTCATGTCCCACTGATCGTGATCGAGTGTAATACGCATCGCTCAACTCCTTTATTTGTTTATTCGGTTTGTCTTGTTTATCTGGTTTGTTTGGTTGATCTGATTGATCCGGTCAGTCTGGTTCACGCAAATAAACAAGACAAACTAAATAAACCAGATGCACCGCCGCCCATTAGGCGGCATTCGGTATCATCGGCAACGGACCCTGCCGTTTCTCGATCTGCGCCGGCGCGGCGGACAGCAACTCTTGAACTCGCATCACTCGCCGATGCCAAGACCGATAGGCTTTGACATGCCGATCGGCCAACATCGTCAGACCGACCGCGTCATCGTTATGGATGTCTCTGATCATGGCAACAGTGACCGGACCGGTAGCCGAATAGGCCATCATTCGAGGCAGGAGCTGTTCTCGCTCCCGGCGAAGCAGGAGCTGTTCCCGTTGGAGCGCCGCGACCGGGAGCGGATGCCGTTTCGTCAGGCTGACGATCTGCATTGCATGTTGCTCCAGCCGGCGCAGAAGTTTCACCGCGTCGCTCATCCAAGCGAGCGCGGAGGCTTGGTTCGGCGCAGGTTCACCGTTCGGAGCGAGCCGGCTCGGCCGGCCTGTAAAATCTTGGTACCAAAATCTCCTCCAAAATTCGGCATACCATGCAGTCTCGGCATCGAGCTGTCCCGCTCGCATGACAAAGGAACCGAGCCCATCGGCATCGGCGCCGGATTGATAGACACGAAGACCCGCGCTCCAGGCGGGAAACGGACCGAGCCCCAGCGCATGAAGGCAGAGATTCGCGACCTCTTCGGGAATCAATCGATCTTTGCAGGCGTGGTGGGCGCAGATCTGATCGAACCCGCAGGGCGAACAGGCAAGATCCGGTTGGATCACCCAATGGCCCGGCCCGTAAGGACCTGTTTCATGATGATCGACATGGCCGACCGACAGGTCGATGACCGTCGTTCCGACGCCGACCGCGAGATGCATCGGCCCCGTATCGTTTGTGAGGAGCAATCGACAACGCGAGAGCAGGCCGACGAGTTGATGCAGCGTCGTTCGTCCGCTTGCATCGAGAATCGGCGCAGTTCCTCCGCCGGCTCGATAGGCTATTTTGGCCAGCTCGATGGACTCCGCTTCGGCAGCCGTGCCGATCAGGACAAATCCTACGCCGGAGTGGCGGCTCAGCTGTGCCAGCGTCCGGCCAAAATACTCCGGCCGCCAGGCCTTCATGACATCGCTGGCGCCGATCTGCACGGCGATCCACTGACGGACGGCGGTGTGCTGGGATCGAAGAAACTCGTCGGCCCAGGCTCTCCCGTCGGCCGGAACGGCGACCGACAGCGGCGAGAAGGCGCCGGGACCGCTCCCGCCCATGGCATAGAGGTCCACGAGATTGAACCGGTTGAATCGTCGATGCCGATGCAGATCCGTGAAGTAGGACAGCCAGGGATTGTGGACGATCGGACTGCCGTCCGTACCTGCCGTAATTCCCCGCAGATCCTCCGCGCCGATGTACGAGGCCAGTAAGCCGGTCTGTCGAGTGAAGGTGAGATTCACGATGCGATCGTAGCGCGCACCCCGCAGCGGTGCGGCCCACGCCGTCATGTCCTGCATGAGCGCCACAAGGCTCTTGGATTGCGTGCGGCAGTCGTCGAGTAACCGGGCGAAGTCGCAACTGATCACCTGCCGGAGTCCGGTCAGGAGCGCTGCCGGCGGCGCGAAACTGCGATCGACGACCAGATCAATCGCGACGCCGGGCCATTCTTCGCGCAATCGAGACAGCAAAGGACCGGTCTGAATAAGATCCCCCATGCGAGTCACGTTGATAATCAGCACCTGTTTCGTCATATCGAGTCGTGTCTGTTCAGGGGTTCAGGCTGAAGGCCGGAGTTCGAAATTCCGGACACTTCAGCCTGAACCCCTTCAGCCTATTTACCTGCGCACTTACACCAAATCCTTCGTTTCAGACCGGTACTCGTCCAACATGAGCAGCATCAGATCCTCTCGAGACAGGGTCCCGGTAGGACCGCGTGAACGGATCTGCGCCGCAAGCTGCTTCAGCTCTACCCGTTGGGTGGGAGGAAACGTTCGCAGGGTTGCCGCCAACGACGGAAATGAACCTGCCGCCGTTGACGCAAGCGCTTCTGCCTGCCGGGCTCCCCGCAAAATCGACCCGATACGGTCCGGGCTCGCGACGCCGATCTGGGACAGGAGATCGTGCATGCGATGCGTGTAGGTATGTTCGGCCAGCACACGTTGACGGGCTTTTCCAGTCATGGCGACGCGCTGTTCCGGCTCGCGGAGCCAACGGGAAATTTCACCGGGGAGTTCGTCGGGAGACGAGACTGTGGCTATCTCACTTGCGGTGAACAGTTCCGGCAGCAACGATCGGCGGTCGGTAAGCTGAAAGGCTCCACAGGCGGCCAGTTCGAACGTGCGGGGATTCACAAAATCTCCGTCGGGATCGAGCCCGGACCCGGCCCAAGAATGCAGATTGAGATTTACCGCGCTCGCATTGAAAACTTTCCGGCAGGTATCGGTATCGATCCGCGCGCCGTTGCGTTGAAGCACAGGGGTCAACTCGGTCGCGCCGTCCCACTCATTGCCCCAGATCTTGAAACCCCACTCATGCGTGAGGAGCCGGGGAAAGATCTCGCGGCGGTTCGCATAGCCTGCGCCGACGAAAGAGACATCCGACCCGTATTCTTCCCGCTCAGCCTGGGTCAACTCCAAGGGACGGTGCACGGATGGATCGGCCGCCATGGGAAGGTAGCGCACATCCTTCGCGCCCGCCTGTTTGAGCGCGGTGATACAAGGCGCTTGCTGGATCACGAACCAAAAGTCATAACCTGCCGCCAACTGTTGCCAATAGGTCAGATGCCGGTAATTCTCGACGAACCACATCGCCGTCAAAAACCGTTTGCGCTTGAGATGTTCCAGCATCGGGAGAATGAGCGGCGCCTGCGCAAGCGACAACACCAGATCGGGCGGGTCTTCTGCCAGCTGGGCCATCGTAATGCGGCTCAGCATCTCCGCGTACTTACTTTGCAAAGCCAGCCGATGTTGGGAGTTCTTGAGCAATTCCAGCTGGTGGTAGCTCGTGGCATGAATACTATGATCGAGCCACCGGACGTGATGTCCGAGTGATTCGAGCGCGCGCACGACGAACCCTGTGATGGGCAGAGAGCCTCCGTAGATCGGTCCGACGACCGCGATGCGAAGCTGCCCGCCGGCCTGGCCCGCAACCTGCCGCTGCAAAGCCGTTTCGATGGCACGATGGCTGTCCGCATGTAATAAGGAAGCCGGCGCATAGGCCATGAGTCGAAGCGGATGACCGGCATCGGCAATCTGCCTGCTCATCGCCTCTGTCGTGCCTGAAACCCAGATTACGCGGTCCATCCAATCGCCCCAGGCGCGAGCGGCGGACGCATCGGCTAAGACCGCCGGGTCCGGAACGACCAGGAGAACCGGAACCGTCCGAGGCAGGCGAGCACACAAGGCCTCGACGTGATAGAGCAGGCCCACGCCGAGCACCACAATCGTTTCTCCATCCTGATAACTCTGGCTTTCTGCCCAGGCCTGCGCTTCTTTGACGGGATCGTATGCGCTGTGGATCCACCGCCCGCCCGCCCGCGCCGACGGCACACCGGTGCGCGCCGGCATGATTTCCAGCGTGCCTTTCTCACTCTGACGAAGTGCCGCAGCCAGAGCGGCATCGCGCTGCGCCAGTCGGCTGACATTGGCCTCGAAGGAATTCATGGCACACCTTGCAGCGATTGGCACTGTTCCGATAATCGATGCCAGATCGCAGATCGCTGATCGTCTTGTGAGTGTTCATCGCCCACCAGCCGATAGATGGATCCCCATTCGTCATAATCAGACTGCCATAAGGACCACCCTTCAGCCGGTTCTTGTTGCGACGCTGTGGCGGGATCATGAAGCAACGCCACGCTGGATCGGATCGGCCAGGTCTCCGGCAGAGCGCGGTTCGATTGCCACACCCAGTGGCCGCTTCCATAGGGTCCCGTTTCATGCGCGCGCGCGCGCGACAAGTAGAACCCTATGGCCCGCGTGCCGACGGCGGCTGCCAGATGCAACGGACCCGTATCGGCGCCGACGGCCCAATGGCATCGCTTCAAGAGTGTGGCAAGTTGCGGCAGGGTTGTACGCCCGGTCGCATCCCACAAACGTCCTGCGATGATCGGAGACAGCCCGTCCTGGATCGCAAAGGCGGCATCCTGATCACGTTCGGTCCCGACCAGGACAACGGCGCAAGGGAATTCACCGGCCAGCGCGGTTGAGATCCATTCTATCCAGACCGCGAGGGGGATCGATCGGTCTGCGTCGCCGGCTCCCACCACCACTGCGATCCATTGCCCCGGCAGGATGCCAACTTCCGACAGGTTACCGGGAAGATCGTTCGAAGGCGGTATCAAGACAGGCGGGGCCGGCGGAGGGATCGTTCCGCACAGTCCGCAGAACGTATCGGAGAGGTGAATGCGGTTGGCGCCCCGTGCCTGTGCGACGTGACGCAGGTACGCTGCCCAAGGCGACAGTTCTTCATCCAATGGTCCGCGCAGGCGAGGGCCCTTCACCTTCGCGGCCAAGAGGGTACCGGCCAGGATAGCCCGTGGATGCTGATTCAACACGTAGGCTGTCTCATACGGCTCGATCGTCAGCCCAGCAAGATGCTGCTCGACTTCGTGTAACCATGTGGGCTGAAACACTCCGACGAACGACTCGGCCCATGCGTGCCATTGCGCTCCGTTCCACTCCAGAACGTGCCCCACTCCCGGAAACAGACGAGCAAGATCCGCCAACGGCGCGGGACAGAGCAGGTCGAGCGGCTGGCGCGGATTCTGGGCGGCGAGTGACGCGATGGCCGGCAGGCTCTGGACCAGATCGCCCAAACGGGCGAGTTGGATCAGCAGCGCCCGCGCCGTGGGTTCTT
>CAZVEZ010000054.1:2260-13987 GCA_964626135.1 uncultured Nitrospira sp. | reverse complement strand
ATGCTGATGGAATCTCGCCGGACCCTGTTGGCGAGGATGGGGATTCCGACCGAGAAACAAGACCAGGAAATCCGGGGCAGGCTTCCGTTGAACGATCCACGGCAATGCGGTTGTGAAGTACGCCATATTGCGCTCCGGCATCTGCTGTATGCGGGGGAATCAGATGATGATATGAAATTAGCCGAGCGCGTGACGGAGATTAAGACGAAATTTTGGATTGCCCAAGAGGAACAGGACGACCTTTTCCGAGCCGCCAAATTCCTCATGAAGCGGGTAGACGACCAACATCTGCTCTCGGACTCGTGATTGAAGATTCCGTGCGCCGCTGCGACGACGGTCAAGCAGGCAGATTGAGGCACGGACGTCGAGGATCGAAGGCTCCTTGGTGTGAAAGAAGTATTGCATCGCATCGAACCTTCATGAGCCGATGAACCCTATTCGACGTAATTGATCAAGCAGCATGGACCGTCTCCCGGCCTTGCTGGACGGCCTTTCTGAACAGCCTGCGATCACTCCTGAAGGGGTCTGTGAGCATCCAGACCTTGCGTGGCTATGCTGCTCCAATAGTTTGTCAATACCCTGCTAGCCGAGGACTCACGAAAACTCGCTTGTACGGCGACAGGAGCCATGGCTGTCCACTTGGTGGTCCGTTCTGTCGGCTCCTGCCGATGGTTCGGCATGTGCCTGGATATCGGCAGAACCTCGTCGTCAGCCGGTCCCTCGGATCGGCAGCATTTAAAGTTTGCATCGTTCTTTCAACAGGTTAAATGGCCGTGGCCGATTGGTGTTGCTGGAACGGGCTTTGCCATTGCTGTGGAGCGAGGGGAGCACGAAATGCTGAAGATCACCCAACAGCGAGATGTGGCGTCGGAATCAATATTCCTCCTGTTAGAAGGGCGGCTAGGGGGGCCTTGGGTAGATGAACTCGATACCTGTTGGCGTCAGATGACCGCGTATGCACAGGGTGGTGCCGTGGTCGACTTGACCGGCGTGACATTCGTGGATGCGAAAGGGAAAGCGCTCTTGACTCGAATGTGGAAACAGGGTGTGGAGCTTCGTGCGATTGGCTGTCTGACCGGATGTATCGTAGAAGAGATTACAAGAGACGGCCGTACCGGTTCATCTCGCGTAAGTCGAAAGGACAAACGAAAAAGGAACTGAGCGCACTTATGTCCTGATCGAGTGTGTTCATGACCGTCATCCCTCCACCCTTGCCGGCATGGACCTTGTTGACCTTAATCCTAAACAGATAGAATCACCGCGCCCTCGGGGAAAGAACAGGATCCATCATGCGTGAGGCAGCCATTCGTATGGAGAATACCGCGATGTCCAGTAGCGAGCGAACCGGTCGATGGGCTGCCATTCTCCTGGTTACGATGCTGGCAGCCGGCGGGCTCGGCTGCAAACAGGAGGCAGCGTCCACCCCGGCTCGTCCTGTCCCGGAGGTGCCGGTTGTCACAGTGTCGCCGCAAACGATCCCGGATGAACCGGAATTCATCGGTCAGACTGAAGCGTCGCGACCGGTCGAAATCCGTTCCCAGGTGACGGGTATCCTCAAAGAGCGGTTTTTTGCAGAGGGTCGCGACGTCAAGCAGGGCGACCGGCTCTATCAAATCGATCCGATTCCGTTCAAGGCAGCCATGAGCAGCGCCAATGCCAAGGTCGCGCAGGCAGAGGCCAGACTGGTGCAAGCCAAGCAGAATTTTGCCCGCGTGAAACCGCTACTGGTGGAACAGGCGGTCAGCCAAAAGGATGTGGACGATGCGGTGGCGGAGGAATTGGCTGCCAAGGCGGCGCTGGAGGGAGCCAAGGGCGATCAGATGAAGGCCAAATTCGATCTCGACAACACACTCATTATGGCGCCGATCAGCGGTCGGGTTGAACGGAGCCGGTTCTATGAAGGGCGCCTCATTTCCGCACAAACGGATCTATTGACCACGATCCACCAGTTAGATCCCATGTATGTGATTGCGAGCGCCCCGGAAACATTTGTTCTCAAACGTTTCCGGGAGCGCGCGACTCATCGAATCGAAGGCGCGACACTCTACGAGTTGCGTGGCGCCATCACCTTTTCAGACGGCAGTGTCTATCCGCATGAAGGCAAGTTTGATTTGCTTGAAGTCGGCGTGCGTTCGGCAACCGGTACCAGAGATTTTCGCGTAACCTTCCCTAATCCGGACAGTGTGCTGTTCCCCGGGCAATTTGTGAAAGTCCGGATTTTGGGCGCCGTGAGAACCGGTGTGATTCTGGTTCCCCAGAGCGCGGTTCAGCAGGGCCCCAAGGGCCCCATCGTCTTTATCGTCGGGGCTGATAATACAGTGGAGATCCGCCCTGTCCGGGCCACGTCCTGGCGCGGCAGTCAGTGGTCCATCGAAGACGGGTTACAGGAGGGAGAGCGGGTGATCGTGGCAGGATTCCACATGATCGCACCGGGTGCGCCTGTGAAAACCGTTCCCCATACTCAATCCGACCCATCCGCCTCCGGCCAGCCTGCAGACGCGAAGCCGGAGCAGGCGAAATGATCTCGCACTTTTTTATCGATCGCCCGATCTTTGCGTCGGTTCTGTCCATCGTCATCGTGGTCATGGGATTGGTCGCGTTACAGGGCCTGCCCATCGCCCAGTTCCCGGAAATTACGCCGCCCGTCATCCAGATCGATGCGGACTATCCGGGTGCGAGCGCGGAAGTGATCGCAGATTCAGTTGCGCGGCCGATCGAAGTGCAACTTCCCGGCATCGACAATCTTCTCTATTACGATTCCACCAGCACCAACGATGGGCATATGACCATCAAGCTCACGTTCGAGATCGGGACCGATGTAGACATCGCGCAGGTGCAGACTCAGAACCGTCAGAAGCTGGCCGAGCCGCAGTTGCCGCCCGACGTGGTCCGCCAGGGCATTTCGGTCAAGAAGGTATCGCCGGACCTGCTGGCGGTCGTGGCGCTCAGTTCCAGCGATCCCACGAAAGACACCGTCTATATCTCCAACTACGCGCTTCTCAACGTGATCGATAATCTCAAACGAATAGGTGGCGTGGGAGATGCCGTGGTGTTCGGCGGGCAGAATTATTCGATGCGTCTGATCCTGGACCCGACCAGGATGGCGCAACTCAGCCTGACGCCCACCGACATTGCCAGTGTCGTTCGCGAACAGAATCGGGACTTTCCAGCCGGGACAATCGGACGGGAACCGGCGCCGAAAGGCACTGAACTGACGATCCCGGTGATCACACAAGGCCGCCTCACGGAGGTGAAGGATTTCGAGGAGATGATCGTCCGGGCGCTCCCCGACGGGTCGATGATCCGATTGAAAGATGTGGCCAAGATCGAACTGGGGGCGCAATCCTATAGTCTCGAGGGCCGGTGGAACGGCAAACCCAATGTGTTTCTCTTGACCTTCCTGTCGCCGGGCGCCAACGCCCTCGACACGGTGAAGCGAGTTCGGAAGGAGATGGAGGCGGTGTCGAAAAAATTCCCACAAGGGGTTTCTTACGACATTCCCTACGATACGACCAAATTTATCGAGGTATCTATACAAGAAGTGGTCAAGACCCTGGCGGAAGCGATGGTGCTGGTCATCCTCGTCGTGTATCTGTTCCTCCAAAGCTGGCGCGCGACGTTGATCCCTGGCGTGGCCGTGCCGGTCTCCCTCATCGGGACCTTTGCCGGGATGCAGGCGCTCGGCTTTTCCATCAACACCCTGACCCTCTTTGGGATGGTTCTTGCCATCGGCATGGTGGTCGACGACGCCATCGTGGTGGTGGAAAATGTCGAGCGTCACATGGGAGAAGGCCTCTCCCCGAAGGAGGCTGCAAAAAAAGCGATGGATGAGGTGACCGGACCTGTGATCGCGATCGTGCTTGTGCTCTGCGCCGTGTTCGTGCCGGTGGGTTTTTTGGGCGGGATTACCGGCGAGCTGTATAAACAATTTGCCATCACCATCGCCATCTCCGTCATCATTTCAGGGATCACGGCCCTCACACTGAGTCCGGCCCTCTGTTCCCTGGTGCTGAAGCCGGGCCACAGCCGGCGAGGAGGGTTTTTCGGTGTCTTCAATCGATTCTTCGGTTGGACGCAGGCGCGCTACACGGCCGTCGTGGGGACGGTCCTCAACCGCTCGGTTTTATCCTTGGCGCTCTTCGGTATCATCGGCCTCTTCGCCGCCGGGTTATTCAAGACGATTCCCTCCAGCTTCTTGCCGGAAGAAGATCAGGGTTACTTCATCACGATCGTCCAGCTGCCGGACGGTGCGTCGAAGCAGCGGACCGATGCGGTGCTGAGTAAAATTGAAAACTATTTTCTCTCGGTTCCCGCGATCCATTCGACCGATGCGTTGGCCGGCCAGAACTTCGTCTTCGGAACCAGAGGGCCGAACTCGGCGACGATGTTTCTGCCCTTGCATCACTGGGATGAACGCCAGGGACCGCAGAACCACGTGAAGGCCTTGATCGGCGCCGCGTATGGAGAGTTCGCGAAAATTCCTGAGGCTCTGATTTTAGCCTTTAACGCCCCGTCTATCAGAGGTCTCGGCGCCACGGGCGGGTTTTCTCTCCAGCTTCAAGATCCCAGCAGCGGGGATTTCAACAAGTTCGCCGGCGTGGCCCAAGAGTTTCTCGCCAAGGCCAGGCAGCAGCCGGCGATTGGAGCGATCGGCTCCAGTTTTCGCGTGAGCGCGCCGAGAATCTTTGCCCATGTCGACCGGGAACGAGCCAAATCATTGGGCGTGCCGATTTCCGAAGTGTTCGATACACTGCAGGCCTATTTCGGCAATCTCTACATCAATGACTTCCTCAAATTCGGCCGTGTCTATCGGGTGCAGACGGAGGCCGAAGCGCAATTTCGATCCACGCCGGAGGATATCGCCAAAATTTACGTGCGCGCTGTGAATGAGCAGAAATCCACCATGATTCCTCTCGATGCCGTGGTGACGACGGAATTCACCAGCGGACCGGATCCGGTCACTCACTTCAACGGATACAACACGGCCCTGGTCCTAGGAGCTGCGGCTCCTGGATACAGTTCCGGAGAGGTGCTGGATGCGCTGGATCAGGTCGCGCAGGAGGTATTGATTCCCCAAGGATATGGGATAGATTGGAGTGGGATTTCCTACCAGGAGCGGATGGTCGGGCAGCAATCGCTGTTCGTCTTTGGCTTCGGCTTGCTGATGGTCTTTCTTGTGCTGGCTGCGCAGTATGAGAGTTGGGCCGTGCCCTTTGCCGTGCTCCTTGCCGTGCCCTTTGGTGTGTTCGGAGCCCTGTGCGCTGTGTGGGTGATGGGGATGTCCAACGATATCTACTTCCAGATCGGATTGGTGACGCTGATCGGACTCTCTGCCAAAAATGCCATTTTGATCGTCGAGTTCGCGAATAAACGCTATGAAGCCGGACAGTCCCTGGTCGATGCCGCGATGGAAGCTGCCAGGATCCGGTTCCGGCCGATCATCATGACCTCCATGGCCTTTATTCTGGGCGTTGTGCCCTTAGTCCTCGCCAGTGGCGCGGGCGCGGCCAGCCGTAATTCTATCGGCACAGGTGTGTTCGGCGGTATGCTGGCCGCGACGTTCTTGGCAATCTTCTTCGTGCCGCTGTTTTTTGTGCTGGTCCGGAAGCTGAGCCGGCGCGGTCCTGGTCAAACGGCTCTCCAATCTGGGGCTACCACAGTTCCGTTAGGGATAGAAGGAGGAGAGTGATATGCGCAGTCTTGTTCTGGTCATCTTGTCATTGCTCACACTCGCGTGCGCGATGGGGCCCGACTATTCTCGTCCCGACATTCCCACATCCGACTCCTTTCGCATGGCTGAAGGATCGAAAGATTTGCCTTCCCTGGCGAATATGCCGTGGTGGGAATTGTACCAGGATGAAGAGCTCCAACGTTTGATCCGTATCGCACTCGAAGAAAACAAAGATCTCAAGCAAACGGTCGCCAGTATCGAGGAATTTCAGGCGCGCCTGTTCACAGCTCGAATGGACTTTGCCCCTCAACTCGACGCAACGGGTAGTGCTCCCGCTGCTCGCATGGGTGGCGTGAGATTCCCCGGATTTGCCAGCCCCTTTAACTTCTATGGGCAAGGATCTTTGTCTTGGGAGCTGGATATCTGGGGGCGAATCCGCAGGGCGAATGAGGCCGGCTTGGCGGACATCTTGGCCCGGGAAGAGAATCGGCGAGCCGTCACGTTGCAGATCGTGGGCGGCGTCGCGCAGGCCTATTTCGATCTTCGGCGATACGACATGCAGTTGGAGATCGCGAAGCGCACCCTGTTGGCCTGGGAAGAGTCGGTGAGAATCGGTCAAGCACGACTCCGGCAGGGATTGATCAACAAGCTGGATGTCGACCAATTTGAGGCGGAGCGTGAACATGCCGCCGCGCGCATTGCGGAGCTGAAACGTCACATGATTCAGAAGGAAAACGAGCTCAGCGTGCTGCTGGGGAGAAACCCGGGTCACATCACGAGGGGGCGATCGCTGACTGAACAAATGATGCCGCCTGTGGTGCCGGCCGGTCTTCCCTCTGAACTGCTCCAACGCCGCCCGGATATCGTGCAGGCGGAGCAACAATTGGTTGCAGCCACCGCCAGGATCGGGCTGGCGAAAGCCGAACGGTTTCCCAAATTGTCGCTCACCGGCATCCTCGGTGTGGCAAGTCCGACCCTGACGGATTTTGTGTCGCCGGCAACCAATTTCGGAGTCCTCGCCCCGGTATTGACCGGTCCTCTGCTGAATGCCCAAACATTAGGGTTTCAACAGCAGGCGGTAGAAGCTCAAGCCAAACAGGCTGTGGCCCAGTACGAACAAACGATTCTTGTCGCGTTCAGAGAGGTTGAAGACGCGCTGGTGGGGGTCAGTACCGCTCATGAACAGGCGGATGCTCAGGAAAAGCAGGTGAGCGCCCTTCGGTCGGCCTTGCATCTTGCCACGCTGCGATATAAAGGTGGTCTGGCGAACTATTTGGACGTCCTGATTGCCCAGCGGAATCTTTTTGAAGCGGAATTGGCGCTTGCCGACACCCGTCGGCTCCATCTGGTCTCGGTGGTGCAACTCTACAAGGCTCTTGGTGGCGGCTGGTCTCCTGAGAAGGACCGATCCAAGGACACGAGCAAAGGCTAGCAGGCCATGGAAAAACCAGCTGACACACAGTACCCGATCCATGACGCACTGCGTCGCCGGTGGAGTCCTCGCGCATTCGACGATCGGCCTATCGAGCCGGAGAAGCTGCGGAGTCTCTTCGAAGCGGCACGGTGGGCGCCTTCATCGAACAACGAACAGCCCTGGCGATTCCTGGTCGCCACGAAAGAGAATGCGACGGAGTATGCCCGGTTGTTCGACTGTCTGGTCGAAGGCAACCAGAAGTGGGCGCATCGCGCGCCGGCGCTATTGTTGTCCGTGGCAAAATTACAGTTCGAAGACGGCTCGACGAATCGCCACGCGCTCCATGACACGGGCATGGCGACAGAGAATCTCGTCCTCCAGGCCACGGCGCTCGGGCTTGTTGCCCATCAGATGGCGGGTTTCAGAATCGATCAGGCGCGAACTGACTGTAAGATCCCAGCGGGCTATGAGCCGGTGGCCATCATCGCGGTCGGTTATCCAGGCGACCCTGCTCAGTTGTCTGAGCGCCTGCGCGCACGGGAAACTCAACCAAGGGTCCGCAAGCCGCTGACAGCAATCGTCTACTCAACGACCTGGGAGCAACCGTCGACCCTTCTCCAATAGGAAAGACACAGGAAATATCATGGCGTCACTCAGTGGAAAAGTGGCGATCGTGACCGGATCGTCCAGCGGGATCGGACAGGCGATCGCGGAGCGATTGGCCGAAGACGGGGCGATCGTGGTGGTGAATTACGGAACGAGCGCGGAGAAGGCTCAGCGAGTGGTCATGGGCATTCAAGCCAAGGGCGGGAAGGCCGTCGCCGTTCAATCTGACATGAGCCAGGTGGCCGAGGCGCGCCGCCTCGTGTTCGAGACGGTGAAGCAATTCGGCCGGCTCGACATCCTCGTCAACAATGCCGGACGGTTTATGCCCAGGCCTCTCATGGAAACCACAGAGGATGACTTCGATCAGATCGTTGCCCTGAACGCCAAGGGTCCCTACTTCGCCATGCAGGAAGCGGCCGGGGTGCTCAAAGAGGGTGGCCGCATCGTGAATATCTCGACCGATGGGACTCATTTGAGTTTTCCCGGTGCGACGGCTTATCTTGGAAGTAAAGGCGCGCTGGAACAGTACACGAAAGGCCTGGCGCAGGAACTTGCTCCACGCGGTATTACCGTCAACACGGTCTCGCCCGGTTTTACCGATACCGGCATGATGACGGACCAGTATCGACAGATCGGCATAGAGATGTCACCGCTGAAGAGGCTTGGAAGTCCTAAGGACATCGCCGACGTGGTGGCGTTCGTCGTCAGCGAAGAAGCGCGGTGGTTAACGGGACAGAATATCCATGCGGGTGGCGGCATTGTCATGTAGGAGATCAACCGGCTGATCGATTCGAGAATCTCGGTTGAGATCGAGGCCGATAGAGATTAGGTGCGCAGATTCTCAGATGAATCGAGATACTCCGGAAACCAGGTATCTTTCCAAAGCGGATCCGGTCATGCGCCGGTTGATCCGTGAGGTGGGTCCTTTCACCTTGACTCCGCGATCGAAGCGGTCGACGTTTGAATCATTGGCGCGGGCGATTGCCTATCAACAACTGCATGAGAAAGCGGCGGAGAGTATTTTGCGCCGGTTTGTCGCCTTGTTTCCGGCACGGCGCTTCCCTCAACCGGGCGAACTGCTCGCGATAGGCGAACAGGCAATCCGTGGCGCCGGTTTCTCGCGCGCCAAGGTTGCGGCGCTTCGAGATCTGGCTGCGAAGACACGCGAGGGTATCGTGCCGACAAGCGCCATCATTCGGAAGCTCGACGACGAGGCCATCGTTGAGCGGCTCATTGCGGTTCGGGGAATTGGCCGTTGGACGGTCGAAATGCTGCTGATCTTCCAATTGGGTCGCCCGGATGTCCTGCCCATCGACGATTTCGGTCTGCGGAAAGGGTTCCGCATCGCCTATAATCGGCGTTCGATGCCGAAACCGAAAGACGTGTTACGATACGGGGAACGTTGGAGGCCCTATAGGACTGTTGCAGCGTGGTATCTCTGGAGAGCAGCCGATCGCGCAAGGGCAGCCAAGAAGACCACAGGCATTACCGCATAAAGGTTTGAGCCATGGCCGATGAGCAAAAACGCCTTGATTCCAACGTCGCAGGCAATTTTTTTGTCGATGCGACCTGTATTAATTGTGATACGTGCCGCCAGTTGGCGCCGGCAAGCTTTGAGGAAGTCGGTAGTTTTTCCGCGGTGACCCAGCAGCCGATCGATAATGGACATATTCACGAGGCGTATCAAGCGCTCCTTGCCTGTCCAGTCGGTGCCATCGGCGTTGAGCACAGCGACACGATGCGAATGCAGGAGGCCATGGCGAGCTTCCCGCTTCATCTGGATGACGGGGTCTATTATTGCGGCTTCAACTCGGAGAAATCTTTTGGCGCGAATAGCTTTTTCATCGAACATCCTGACGGCAACTGGCTTGTCGATTCACCGCGTTATCTCAAGCATCTCGTCGAAGTCTTCGAACGCAAGGGCGGCATCGCGAACATCTTCCTCACGCATAAAGACGATGTGGCCGATGCAGAGAAGTATGCGGCACGCTTCGGCGCGAAACGGATGATTCATCGGGCGGACGCCGAAGCGGCTCCGGATTCAGAATGGATCATCGAGGGGGCCGACAGTCGACAAGTCATGCCTCAGTTTGTGGTCATCCCCGTGCCTGGCCATACGGCGGGCAGCATGGCCCTTCTCTACAAGGATCGGTTCCTTTTTACAGGGGATCATCTCTGGTGGGACTCCGCACAGAAGATGCTTGGCGCGCCGAGTCGGCTGGTCTGGAGGAAACATGTGCTGATGGATTCCATCAAGAAGCTCCTCGACTACCCATTCGAATGGGTGCTGGCCGGACATGGGGATCGGGTGCGGCTCCCGACTGAAGAGATGCGCGCGCACCTGAAGGCGCTGGTCGGACGTCGCCAGCCCGGTCACGTCATGTCATAGCGATGTTCACGCGTCTCGTTCAGTGGATCGATGTCAATATTCTTTCCCTTGGCCGTGAGATGCGGCTCTCCTATCTGCCGCCGCTCATGGTCTACATGGCCTACGGGATCTCCGGCCTTACCGGCATTGTCGGTACTTTCTTCGTCAAAGACTACTTAGGCCTCTCCGCGTCATTTCTCGCAGCGCTCGGGTTTTGGGCCGGCATTCCGTGGGCGCTCAAGATGCCTATCGGACATCTCGTCGATCTCTTGTGGCGCTGGAAAGGCTGGCTTGTAGGCCTTGGAGCCGGGCTGCTGGCCGCCAGCCTCGGCATCATGGCGGGACTGATCGGCGAGCGGGACGCGATGACGTCGATCCTGCCAGCGGAAGTCTGGTACGTGATCAGCACATTGCTGGGGCCGATCGGCTATGTCGTGCAAGATGCGGTTGCAGATGCGATGACGGTCGAGGCGGTTCCTCGCGTTGACGAACGTGGGCAGCTGTTTGACCAACCGACCCTGAAGCTCATGCATACCACCATGCAGACACTCGGTCGTGTGGCGATCATTGGTGGCGGAATTCTGGTCGCGGTGATCAATGTATATGTCTTCACAGGGGTCGAGGGGCTTCCGCAGACGGAGATCGTCGAGTTATACAAAAAAGTCTATCTCATGGCGCTCATCATTCCATTTGTTTCAGTTCTCGGCGTGGGAATGGCCTGGGTGCTGAGTCAGAAGCAGAAGAGCCGACTGAGCCAGCAAGGATTTTCCTTTGAACAAGCCAAGCAGATGGTACATGCGCACGATGACTTACAGGAGCCGACAAAACCCAATTGGTGGATTCTAGGCGGGAGCCTTGCCTTTGTTCTGTTCACGCTGACCGTCGGATTCAGTGGCTTTTCGTATAGCGAAGAAATTGTCTTTGCCGGATCGATGGCCATCGTCGTGTTCTTGATGGCCCGACTGGTGCGAGAGCTGGAGCCTGACAAGCGGTTCACTCTGGTTGGGACAGCGGTCGTGGTCTTTATATTCCGCGCGATTCCAGGGACCGGGCCTGGGACGACGTGGTGGATGATCGACCAACTGAAGTTCGATCAACAGTTTCTTTCCGTCCTCTCGCTGATCGGCAGCACACTGACCTTGGCGGGCATGTTTGTCTTTCGTCGCTTCATGGCCGAGCGGTCGATTGCCTATGTCGTCGGATTTCTCACGGTGGTCGGAACCATTCTGACCATCCCGATCGTGAGCATGTTCTACGGCTTGCACGAATGGACGGCGAGAATCACGGGAGGTGTTGTCGATGCACGATTCATTGCGCTGATCGATACCGCGTTAGAATCGCCGCTTGGCCAGATCTCCATGATTCCGATGCTGGCCTGGATTGCGAATTCTGCGCCCGCAAATTTGAAGGCCACTTTTTTTGCTGTGATGGCATCGTTTACGAATCTGGCCCTATCGTTGAGCCAGCTCGGAACTAAATATTTGAATGAAATCTATGTGGTCAGTCGGGAAGTCCATGACCAGGTTTCCGGCGCCATTCAGATGCCTGCTGACTACAGTCAGCTCGGCTCGCTGCTCATCGCGCAGCTCTTCCTTGGACTTGTCCTGCCCTTTGCGGCGATTATGTTCGCCAAGGTGACCCGCTTCAAAAGCGCTTAGCAGATATTGA
>CAZVEZ010000054.1:0-2160 GCA_964626135.1 uncultured Nitrospira sp. | reverse complement strand
CTTTCCTGGTTTATGTCTTTCTCGGCTGTATGCTTTCGCCTGCGCATCCATTGGCTTGGAATATCGAAGAAGAACACAAAGCAATATCCCTCGCTGGATTTGTCCTGTTCTTTTTCGGTACCCTGGACCGACGAAGAAGCGTCCGTGATCTTTTGATTTCTTGGAATGTGTGCTGTCATGATATCGACACGCAAGATTACGACGGTAGTTTGTATCAGCATGGCGTTGCTCTGCTTTGTCCCCAACCGAGCTGTCTTTGCGGCGGAGGTCATTCCCGCAAAACCTGAATCCGTCCAGACGCCGACTCCGACGGTGCCACCTCCTTCTGCGTCGACACCGGCGCGACCGAAATCTTCCTCAAAATCTCAATCTCCAGCCAATGCGTCGAGTGGTTCAAAATCAGGCGGCCTGCCGCGTCCTCCTGCCGAGTTCATTGGAAAAGACGGCGCCTCGATGGTCTTGATTCCGGCCGGGGAGTTCACAATGGGCAGCGATAAGGGCGATGATGACGAGGAACCGATTCACCGCCTGTTTCTCGACAGCTTCTACATGGATAAATTCGAGGTCACCAACGGACGGTTTGCCAAATTTGTCGAGGCCATTCAGAGCGAACCACCGTGGGGATTTGCAGACCAGGACACCCCCGTCCTCCATGCCGATCGACCGGTGCGTTGGGTCAACTGGATGGACGCCTGGGGCTATTGTCTGTGGGCGGGAAAACGTTTACCGACCGAAGCGGAATGGGAGAAAGCCGCGCGGGGGACCGACGGCCGGATCTATCCCTGGGGGAACGAGCTGCCGACGCCTTTGCATGCGGTCTTCGGCTTGAAGGAAGGGGCTGAAACGGTCGCGCCGATCGGCAATCGCTCCCAGGGGCGCAGCCCCTATGGGGCCCATGATCTGGCCGGCAATCTATACGAGTGGGTGTCGGACTGGTACGACGACGCGTACTACACGACGAATCTCTCTGTCAATCCTCGTGGCCCGCTCCAGGGGACCGCAAAGGTGCAGCGAGGCGGCTCCTACATTAACACGCCGTACCGGCTGCGTTCATCCTTCCGCACCAAGGGCGATCCGACAGAGCACGAACCCAACGTCGGGTTCCGCTGCGCCCAGGACGTGCCAGCACTGCCCTGATCGGGGCCCTGACATATCTCCTCTGAAATCATCGGCGCATTCCTGGCCGCTTGTTCTTGGCTGGCAAGCTGGAACGAATGGGGTAGAATGCTGCGTTGACCACGAACTCGAAGGGGTGATGGGGGTATCGAGCATGAAAGATTATCTCGTCAAGCCGAACGCACAACTAAACTTGACTGCGTGTGACCCCGACGACACGGGTGAATACAAAAAAACGGATCAAGACAAAGAACAGGCGAAAGCTGTCACGGCTCAGTTGATCGGCAGGCTTGATGAGCTACAGGAACGCCTCTATGCCAACGGCAGCCGCGCGGTGCTTATCGTATTGCAGGGGATGGATACCAGCGGTAAGGACGGGACGATCAAGAGCGTGATGTCCGGAATGAATCCACAGGGTTGCAAAGTTGTCGCGTTCAAAGCTCCTTCGTCGGAAGAACTGGGACATGACTTTCTGTGGCGCGTACATCAAAAGGCGCCGTCCAAGGGACAGATCGGTATCTTCAACCGCTCGCACTACGAGGACGTGCTGATTACCCGTGTTCATGGATTGGTATCGGACAAGATCGTGAAACAACGGTTTACCCACATCAAAGAATTTGAGGAGATGCTCTATGAGAATGGGACGACCATTCTGAAGTTCTTTCTGCACATTTCGAAGGATGAGCAAAAAAAGCGGCTGGAGGAACGCATTCACAATCCAGAGAAACGCTGGAAATTCAACGAAGGGGACATCGAAGAGCGGAAACTGTGGAAGAGCTACATGGATGCGTTCGAGGATATGATGGCGGCCACGAGCACCGATCATGCGCCCTGGCATATCGTGCCCGCCAACCGGAAATGGTACCGGAATCTTGTGGTTGCCGATCGTGTGGTTGCCGCGCTAGAAGACCTGAAACTCAAGACACCGCCTGCTCCCAAAGGGATCGACTTCGATACGTTGAAGATTGTGTAACGAGTTCCGTGAGGTAATAGCTGTCGCTGTGGCTCATGAAACCGTCTGGCGGAAGATGATGCAACGTCAGC
>CAZVEZ010000053.1:0-14037 GCA_964626135.1 uncultured Nitrospira sp. | reverse complement strand
ACCGCTCTTGCCGCCGTTTTCTCTCTATCCTCCATGAAACGGGGCTCCTCGCGGTTCTTTACTGCGCGCATCGAGCGACCACTGTTTTATCGTGGGGGCTCTGCGAGCAAGAAGAGCGCGGGGGGGCCGTTGACTCTCTTTCCGCCGCTTTGTTAGACTTCGAGATCCGATTCTAACTCATTGAAAGACCCCTTGTTTCTTCTACCCGGGCGGCTTTAGGAACACCATGCATCATCATACGATCAAAGCTTGGCTGCTTGATGAGATGTTTCAGTTCGATCGATCATATCTCACCATCGACGGAACCCAGGGAGAATGGGGTGCCGGCGATTCGATCGCCGCAGAAGAAGAGCTTCCACCACCGCCGGAAAATGTCGCAGCGAAATCGGGAAATGGCCGGGTCACAATCACCTGGGATTCTGTTCCCGACGCCATGTATTACAATCTCTATTTCCAAACCACCAAGGGTGTGATGATCAAGGCCTCCGAACTCACACGCCCGATTGCTTCCGCCGACGATTTTAAAGCCGTCATTGGAGTGAAAAAAGATAAAGCGACATGTTTGGAAGGTGTTCAGAGTCCCTTTGTCCATGACGATTTAGCCAATGGAACCTGCTACCACTATGTCGTCACAGTGGTGACGCAGAAGGGGGAGAGTCTCGAATCCCAAGAGGTCATGGCGCTTCCCTCGCCGTATCTGTTGGCCATGAGCATTGGGTCTGAAGGTGTGGACGACGGGGAGTTCAGTTCGCCCACCGGGATCACACTCGACAAGAACGGCAATATCTATATCGCCGATACCGATAACCATTCGATTCAGAAATTCGACAAGTCGGGAAAGTTCTTCGCGCGATGGGGAGGCGATCCCTCTTCGCAGGAAGGGAGCTTCTATTATCCGCGCGGATTGGCTGTCGGGCCGAATGATGTGTTGTACATCGCAGACAGCGGCAATAACCGCATTCAGAAATTCGACCTCGACGGTAATGCGATGCAGGCCTGGGGTAAGTTCGGTTTTGCATGGCGCGGAGCCGATCTGGGTAAGTTCGATGTGCCCTGGGGGTTGGCGACGGATGCGGAAGGGAATCTGTACGTGTCCGACACGAGCAACGCGCGCATTCAGAAGTTCACTTCGGACGGGACGGCGTTACTCAAGTGGGGTCGTGACGGGAGCTTCGACGGCGCCTTCTTTTTCCCCCGTGGCGTGGCGGTCGATTTTGTCGGCAATATCTTTGTGGCGGATGAAAGCAATAATCGTATTCAGAAGTTCGATGCCCGGGGCAGCTTTCTTGCCAAATGGGGACGTGAGGGAGCGGGGCCCGGCCAATTCAAGTCCCCATGGGGGATTGCCTGCGATGCGCTCGGCAACGTCTATGTGGTCGATACCGGAAACCATCGCATTCAAAAATTCGACGGCAACGGAACGTTCCTCTGTGCCTGGGGGAACCGTGGGCGCACAGAAGGACAGCTGAATTATCCCTATGGAATTGCGGTCGACAAAGAAGGCGCAGTGTATGTGGTCGATAGCGGCAATGGCCGTGTTCTAAAATACGTGCCGACGGATGAAGAGATCAATCGTGGGAAGGATGAGGCGCCGACCGGTCAGGCGCCGAGCGAGACTCCTCCGCCGAGCAATGTGGCGATCAAAGCCGGTGATACGGAAACTTTCCTCAGTTGGATCACGGTCCCCGGGGCTCAATCCTACAACCTGTATTTCAATACCGTTCCAAAGCTCACGATCCAGTCGGCGACGAAAATCGAGGGCGTGTCCAATCCCTATGTGCACACCGGTCTCTCGAATGATACTCCGTACCACTATACCGTGACCGCGGTATTCGAGAACGGTGTCGAAAGCGAAATGTCAAGCGAAGTGACGGCTACGCCGGTGCTCATCGATATCACGGCGCCGCAAAATCCCTATGCCGTGCTCAATCATGGCGCGTTCATGACGAATACGCCGGAAGTCATCGTCACGATTTCAGCGAACGACGTCGATAGCGGCGTCGCGGCCTACTTTATCTCCGAAGCGCCTATGACCCCCATGGCGGGGACGCCGGGATGGGTCGATGTGACTCCGGCCACCAAGTTCGGTGCGACGGTTCCATTTATTGTGTCGCCGGGAGACGGACAGAAATCGATCTATGTCTGGTTTAAGGACGTAGGTGGAAATGTATCCACCCCCGCTTCAGCCACAATTTTGGTCAATACATCGGGATATCTATGCGTATCTCAATGGGGCCGTACAGGCCGCGGGGCGTCGTTGCTGCATGGCGGCGAGTTCATGGCCCCTATCTACGGTCTCAGCATCGATCAACAAGGATCGTTGTTTGTAGTGGACAACGGCAACAACCGGATTCAGAAATTCGACAATGCCGGTAACTTCATCATTCTGTGGGGGAATTTCGGCTCGGCCAATTCGAATTTCCATAACCCCACCGGTATTGCATGCGACGGCAAAGGCGACGTCTGGGTTGTCGACACGAACAATCATCGTGTGCAGAAGTTCGATGGGAAGCTCGGGGGCTATCTCATGAAGTTCGGGTCGCGCGGAAACGGCGAAGGGCAGTTCAACGCTCCCTGGGGCATCGCGATCGATCGGGTGCGCGGGTATGTCTATGTGGTCGACAGCGCCAACTTCCGCGTGCAGAAATTCGATATGAACGGGGAGTTCATCATGTCCTGGGGCAGCTTCGGGAGCGGAGACGGTCAATTCTATTTCCCGCGCGGCGTGGTTGTGGATCAGGCGGACGGGTCTGTATATGTCGTCGACATGGGGAATCACAGGATTCAAAAGTTCGACACCAGCACGAACGTGCTTCCACAGCTGCTGGTCAAGTGGGGCGGTAGTGCCGAAGCAGGTCACGCAAGCAGTCCGCTCGCGCAGGAGGCAGGCCAGTTACGATCTCCCTGGGGTATTACGGTCGATGGAGCCGGTGATGTCTACGTATCGGATACCGGCAATCACCGCATCGAGAAGTTCGATAAAGAAGGCAATTTCATTACCCAATGGGGCGGGTTTGGGAATGGAAAAGGGCAGTTTAACTTTCCCTACGGCATCGCGGTCGATGCCAGAGGAAGCGTATTTGTCGTCGACAGCGGGAACACCCGGGTCGAACAGTTCATGCCGGCCGACGAGGGGAGCGAGCGGCTTCAGGAAGACGCCGAAACCGTGGCCGAGATCGAGCAGCCGCAACGCACATCGAAAACGTAAAAAGATTGTCTAGTGGTCTGTCTGGTTCATCTGGTCTATCTGGTTTCGCAGGTACAACCAAATATGCAGACAGACTGAATAGACCAGATGACTAGACAGACCAGAACCTGCTTGTGAAGGGGAAATATGCTCGATAAGGAACCACGCTTGGGATTGACCTACGACGATGTCGTGTTGGTTCCGGCCAGGTCGCAGATCTTGCCGAGTGAAGTCGATATGCGGACGATGCTCACTCGCCATATCAAGATCAATATTCCCATTATCAGTTCGGCTATGGATACCGTTACCGAGTCCCGCTTGGCCATCGCCATTGCCCGCGAAGGCGGTATCGGGATTATTCATCGAGTGCTGTCGCCGGTGGATCAGGCGACGGAAGTGGACCGGGTCAAAAAATCCGAGAGCGGCATGATCTTGGACCCGATTACGATTTCGCCCGATGAAACGATTCGCGATGCCCATGCCTTGATGGCGAAGTACCGGATTTCCGGCATTCCCGTCACGAAAGACAAGAAATTGGTCGGTATCCTGACGAATCGAGATCTGCGGTTTGAAACCCGGATGGACTTGAAGGTCTCGCAAATCATGAAGCGCGACAAGCTGATCACGACGCCTGAAGGGACGAGCTTGGAAAAGGCTCGCGAAGTGTTGCATGAGCATCGGATCGAGAAGCTTCCGGTCGTCAATAAACATTTCGAGCTCAAGGGGCTGATTACCATCAAGGACATCGAGAAGCGCATCATGTATCCCAATGCCTGCAAGGACGGACATGGCCGGCTGTGCGTGGGCGCGGCTGTCGGCGTGGGACCGGAGACGGACGATCGCGTGGCACGGCTCAAGCAGGTCGGGGTGGACGTGATCGTGGTCGATACTGCCCACGGGCATTCTCAAGCCGTGTTGGATACGATCAAGATGATCAAGAAACGTCATCCTGGCGTCGAACTGATTGCCGGGAATATTGCCACTGCCGAGGCGGCGAAGGATTTGTTGAAGGCCGGCGTCGATGCCGTGAAGGTCGGTGTGGGGCCCGGGTCAATTTGTACGACCCGGATTGTATCGGGAGCCGGGATGCCGCAACTGACGGCGATTGCCGATTGCGCAAAAGTCCTTGCGGGCAGCGGGGTGCCGGTCATTGCAGACGGCGGGATTAAGAATTCTGGCGATATCACGAAGGCATTGACAGCAGGCGCATCTTCGGTGATGCTCGGAGGACTCTTGGCAGGGACGGAAGAATCGCCGGGAGAAACCGAGCTGTACCAGGCCAGGACCTATAAGGTGTATCGCGGCATGGGCTCGATCGGCGCCATGGAGCGAGGCGGTGGAGATCGTTACGGGCAAGGCGGGCGTCCGGCGCAGAAGCTTGTCCCGGAGGGCATCGAAGGTCGCGTACCCTATAAGGGAAAACTTTCGGCTGTCATCTATCAATTGACCGGGGGAGTCAAGTCCGGCATGGGTTATTGCGGATGCAAGACGATATCGGATCTTCAGCAGAAGGCCACGTTTATCCGGCAGACGGTCGCAGGTCTCCGTGAAAGCCATGTGCACGATGTGATTATCACGAAGGAAGCGCCGAATTATCGGATGGACTGGGAGTAGTTTCCGGTAAGGGGTTAGGGGTAAGGTGTCAGGAGTGAGGAGTTCCAAAGCCTAACCCGGTCTTCAGTCTAAATTCACCCCTTACGCCTCACCCTTCACCCCTCACAGCATCAAGATGGAACTCTGGCACAATAGAATCCTGGTCCTCGACTTCGGGTCCCAATACACACAACTGATTGCTCGCCGCATTCGCGAATCCCACGTCTACTCGCAAATTCTACCCTGCACCGTACCCCTGGCGACCGTGCTCGCCTATCGTCCGCAAGGTATCGTGTTATCGGGTGGCCCCTCCAGCGTCTACGAAAAGAAGGCGCCGAGCGTGTCCAAGGAACTCTTTGATCTAGGGATTCCCATTCTCGGAATTTGTTACGGGATGCAGCTCGTGACGCATCTGTCGGGCGGGGAAGTGGCCAAATCCAAGCACCGAGAGTACGGCCGTGCGGATCTCACGATCGACGACAAGAGCGATCTCTTCAAGAACATCGGCGACGGAGGTTCGACGGTCGTCTGGATGTCGCACGGAGATCGTATCGAACGGATGCCGCCGGGTTTTCGATCCATCGCGCATACGGCGAATTCGCCGATTGCCGCGATGAAGCGCGACGATCACAAACGGCGAATCTTTTGTCTCCAGTTTCATCCGGAAGTGGCGCATACACCGGAAGGGACAACGCTGCTTCGTAATTTCGTCTACGACATTTGCGGATGCAAGCCGACCTGGACGATGCAATCCTATGTAGACACTGCGGTGAAGCAGATCCGCGAGCAGGTCGGCAAGGAGCGGGTGATCTGCGCTTTGAGCGGGGGCGTGGATTCATCAGTGGCGGCTGCCTTGACCCATCGGGCCATCGGCGACCAGCTGACCTGCATCTTTGTGGACAACGGATTGCTTCGAAACGGAGAGAAGGAACAAGTCAAACAGGCTTTTGCCGATCAACTTCATTTGAACTTGCGGCTCATCGATGCATCCGATTCGTTCCTTGGCAAGCTCAGGGGGGTGATCGATCCGGAGCGTAAACGGAAAATAATCGGGAAGCAGTTCATCGAACAGTTCGAGGCTGAAGCGAAAAAGAAATCCGGCGGCGCGACATTTCTGGTTCAAGGTACGCTCTATCCCGATGTGATCGAAAGCGTGAGCTTCAAGGGGCCGTCGGCGACGATCAAAACCCACCACAATGTCGGAGGGTTGCCGGCGCGGATGAAACTGAAATTGATCGAGCCGTTGAGAGAACTGTTCAAAGATGAAGTGCGGGTGCTGGGCAAGGAATTAGGCCTGCCGGACGAGATCGTCTGGCGGCAGCCCTTTCCAGGGCCAGGCCTTGCCATCCGGGTGCTGGGAGCTGTTACCAAAGAGCGACTGGCGATCCTGAGAGCGGCCGAATCCATTCTTGACCAGGAGATTCGCGCAGCCGGCTTGTACCGGGAGATCTGGCAATCGCTTGCCGTGCTGTTGCCGATCAAGACCGTGGGGGTCATGGGCGATCAGCGGACCTATGAGCATGTCATTGCGTTGCGTGCCGTGACGAGTCTTGATGGGATGACGGCCGATTGGGCCAAGATCCCGAACGAGACTTTGGGTAAGATGTCGAACCGGATCATCAATGAAGTGAAGGGCGTCAATCGGGTGGTGTATGACATCAGCTCGAAGCCGCCGGCCACGATTGAATGGGAATAGAATACGGGTGAAGCGTCGTTCGTGAAGCGTAAAGCGAAGTAAAGCCATTTGATCCTGCGAACGACGAGATACGAGACACGCTTCACGGAAGGTACCTATGGAAGTCAGACTCCAAAAAATCATCGCCGGAACTGGATTAGCTTCGCGGCGAAAATCCGAGCAGTTGATCGCCGCCGGGCGCGTGACGGTCAACGGCAAGGTTGTGACGGAACTCGGCACCAAGGTCGATCCGGATCGCGTTCACATCAAGGTAGACGGCAAGCACATCAGTTCTGCTCAACCGTATGTGTATCTTTTGCTGAATAAGCCGAAGAACGTGATGTCGACGTTGAACGATCCAGGAGGCAGGCCGACGGTGAAGGACTATCTCCGTGGAATTTCGGTGCGGGTGTTTCCCGTCGGCCGATTGGACTTCGACAGCGAAGGGTTGATGCTTCTGACCAATCACGGTGATCTGGCCCAGACGTTGCTCCATCCCCGGTACCATGTGCCGAAGACCTACCTCATCAAGATCAAACAGGTCCTGACGGATGAACATATCAGGCAGTTGGAGCAGGGGGTGCAGTTGGAAGACGGTATGACCGGTCCGGCTGTCGTGAAGAAAATCAAAAAGGCCAAGCTGAATTCCTGGCTGGAGATTACGATTCGAGAGGGGCGACAGCATCAGGTGAAGCGGATGTTGGAGGCGGTCGGCCATCCGGTCTTGAAGCTGACAAGAATCAAGATGGGTCCGCTGTCATTGGGTGATCTGGCATCCGGTGAGTTCAGATACCTGACCGACCGTGAAGCGAACGCGTTGCGCGGGCTTGTGGAACAGAAGCTGGCTGCAGCAACGGAGACAACGATGCAGGCTCCCCGGCCAAAGAGGCGGGTCAGTCGAGCCGGATGGGCCCGTTCCAAGAAAGCGAAGGTGGTATGAAGGTCAGAACTCATCGGTGCGGAGAACTCACGAAAGCCGCCGTCGGGCAGACGGTCGTCTTGAACGGCTGGGTCCAGCGGCGACGCGACCACGGCATGGTCATGTTCATGGACCTGCGGGATCGAACCGGTCTGACGCAAGTGGTGTTCAACGCCGAGCGTAATGCGGCGGTGCACCAGGCTTCGCATGCCTTGAAGAGTGAGTGTGTCGTGTCGGTGACGGGCCAAGTCATGGCGCGACCGGAGGAGTCCAAAAACTCGAATCTCTCGACCGGAGAGATTGAAGTCTTCGTGGATGCCGTTGAGATGTTGAACGAGTCGAAGACCCCGCCCTTCGTGATCGAAGACGATGCCGAAGTGACGGAGTCGATCCGGCTGAAGTACCGCTATCTGGATCTTCGACGTCCCAAGATGCAGCGGTTGTTAAGCCTTCGGCATGACATCATGCAAGCGGTCCGTGGATTCCTGAATGCAGAACGCTTCCTTGAGGTGGAAACCCCGATTTTGACCAAGAGTACACCGGAAGGCGCGCGGGACTATTTGGTGCCGAGCCGGGTGAATCCCGGTCAGTTCTTTGCGCTTCCGCAGTCGCCCCAGCTCTTCAAACAGGTGCTCATGGTAAGTGGCGTCGATCGCTACTATCAGATCGCGCGCTGCTTCCGCGACGAGGATTTGCGCAACGATCGGCAACCGGAATTTACACAGATCGACGCGGAACTGTCCTTTGCCGACCGCGAGCACGTCATGAGCTTGATGGAGCAGATGATCGTCACCGTGTTTCGTGAGGCCGGCGGGGTACAACTGCCGACTCCATTTCCGCGTATGACCTATGCCGAGGCGATGGGCCGTTACGGGTCGGACAAGCCGGACCTGCGGTTCGATATGCCGTTGCACGATATGACTGCTTTTGCGGCGGCCAGCGAGTTCAAGGTGTTCAAGGAGGCGGCGACCAAGGGCGGGATCGTGAAGGCCTTGATCGTCAAAGGCGGAGCGGCCACGCCGCGAAGCAGAATCGATGCGCTGGGTGAGATCGCCAAGGGTTTTGGCGCGAAGGGGCTTGCCTGGCTGAAGATGACCGCAGAGGGGCAGCTTGATTCCGTGATTGCCAAGTTTCTGGATGCCAAGGCCTTTGCGGCGGCTCTTCCTGAAGCCAAGCCCGGCGATCTCGTCCTCTTCGGCGCCGACAAGGCTGCCATTGTCCACGATGTGCTGGGACGCATCAGGCTGTTGCTGGGTGAAGAGCTGAAGCTGATCGATACCACGGCCTGGAAGCCGCTGTGGGTCGTCGAATTTCCCTTACTGGACTATTCGCCTGAAGAGAAACGATATATCTTCGTGCACAATCCCTTTGCCGCGCCAATGGATGAGGATGTGGCGTTGCTGGAGTCGGAGCCGCTCAAGGTGCGCGCAAAGGCCTATGATATGGTGCTGAACGGAAGCGAAATCGGCGGCGGGAGTATCCGGAACCATCGGAGCGACATTCAACTGCGCATTCTCGATTTGCTCGGTATCAAGAAGGAGCACGCGCAGGCGAAGTTCGGGTTCTTGCTCGATGCGCTCGACTATGGGGCGCCTCCGCACGGAGGGATTGCCTTCGGGCTCGATCGGCTCATCATGTTACTGGGAACAGCGGATTCGATTCGCGATGTGATCGCGTTCCCCAAAACGCAACGGGCCCAGTGCCCACTGACCGATGCGCCATCTGCCGTGAGTGCCGATCAATTAAAGGAGTTGCGAATCAAGCTCGATCTCGTGGAATAGGGAGGAGTCATCCATCCTATGGCAGGCAATTCGTTCGGACACGTTTTCACCGTCACCTCATTCGGCGAGAGCCACGGGCCGGCGATCGGCTGTGTCGTGGATGGCTGTCCACCGGGCCTGGCCCTCTCTGTCGATGACATCCAGCAGGATCTCGATCGGCGCAAACCAGGCACCTCGCGTCACGTCACGCAACGGCAGGAATCCGATACCGTCGAAATTCTCTCCGGTGTCTTTGAAGGCAAGACCACCGGCACCCCGATTGCGCTCCTGATTCGAAACGAGGATGCCCGCAGCAGGGATTACGGCAATCTGATCGATACCTTTCGTCCCGGTCACGCGGACTACACGTATTGGCAGAAGTACGGGATTCGTGACCATCGCGGCGGCGGCCGCGCGTCTGCGCGTGAAACAGCCGTCCGGGTGGCGGCAGCGGCGATTGCGAGGAAATGGCTCAGGGAGAAGTACGGTGTCGTGATTCGGGGCTATCTGAGTCAGCTTGGCCCGCTTGAAGCGCCGTTTAAGAGCTGGGCCGAGGTCAGCAAGAATCCATTTTTCTCTGCGAACGCCGAGATCGTGCCGAAGCTCGAATCGTTCATGGACGAGCTGCGCAAGTCCGGTGATTCGGTCGGTGCAAGGATCACCACGGTGGCCGAACATGTCCCGGTCGGATGGGGCGCACCGGTCTATGCCAAGCTCGATGCGGATTTGGCCGGAGCCATGATGAGCATCAATGCCGTGAAGGCCGTCGAGGTTGGATCAGGCTTTGCCTCGGTCGCACAGCATGGATCAGAGCATGGGGACGAGCTGACCCCGGATGGTTTTGTGACCAATCATGCCGGCGGCATTCTGGGTGGCATTTCAACCGGGCAGGATATCGTTGTCACGATCGGCATTAAGCCCACGTCGAGTATCCGTGTCGCTCGCAGGTCTATCGATAAGCAGGGCAATGCCGTTGTGGTCGAGACCAACGGCCGCCACGATCCCTGTGTCGGCATCCGGGCTACGCCGATTGCTGAAGCCATGATGGCCCTCGTACTCATGGACCATGCGCTGCTCCACCGCGCGCAAAATGCCGATGTCTCGACCAAGACTCCGAAGATTGCCGGTTCGGTGAAGCGAACGGCCTCTGCCGGAAAAAAGAAATCTTCCAAGAAGATCAATCCCGATCCTGCCGAAGCGTAGCTTCGGTGTGAAATAAAGACTCCCGACCCTCTTTTATCCGACTCTTGCTTTGTGCGTTGAGACGTTTGGCGGAACGAGAACGAGGCTGGAGGGCTGTTTCAACAACCTGGGCTAGTCGTGCCCTTGAAAGTACAAGATCTGGTTCATGCGGAAGCGGTCGCGGAACTGCTCAGGGGCAATGTGTTGTGAGTGAAACATGCGCCCGTCGAAGATGACGAGCCGGTTGGGTTTCATGTCAATCCGGTAAAGCAGCTCCCGGTAATCGTTACCGTCGGTGATGGAGGCGTTCTCTGTCACGGCGCACTCCTGACGGAAGAAGACCCTGTTTATGAATTCCGCGTAGCCTTCTTGGGTTCTGAGCGCCTGGGTCGGTATTCCGTGTTCCTGCGCCAGTGTGGTCAACTCCGCCGTCAAGCCGATCGGCACTCGCGAGAGCACGCTCGGCTAACGAGGTCAAGTCTTGCAATCCAACATCTTGCCGGCTCCGGGGCTCGCCTAGGACGCGTCCCCTGTGTGTCGAGTTTCCTGGGGCGTCAACCCTGTCGTCAGCTGTAGTGATGACCGATCATTTCGGTGTGCATGACGTGACCGTGAGTCGGTAGCTCACGCAGGCAGAGTTGGACACTGTATGATTGCAAGACCTAACCCTCTCTTCTACTCGTGGATGGGGCGTACTCAAATCAGGTTCGCCTCTTGGTCTCCCCGTTTATGCTGTGCTAGAGTCATGACCGGGCGGTGCGGTGGCCGCTGCTGCCCTGATTCTCTGAGGAGGGCGTTGCGATGAAGACACAATGGGTGATCGGTCTCCTGATTGTTCTCTTGTTCACTGTCGGAACAGCTCAGGCCGAAGGTCTCTTCGACCGGATTCTCGACCGCACGGTGGAAAGCGCCGAGCGCAAAGCCCAAAACCGGGTGAACCAACACATCGACCAATCCATTGACAAAGCGATCAACAAAACGGAAGAGACCGTGAAATGTGTCGCCACCGATCAGGAGTGCCTGGGACGGGCCAAGGACGAAGGCAAGCAGGTGTCGATTATAAGCCAGCCCGCTCTGTCCGATTCGGCGAAGTGCGTCGTCACGGATACTGCCTGCCTCAAACAGGCCAAGGCGCAGGGAAAGAAGGTCGAGCTCGTCGAAGAAGCCGATCTCGACACACTTCGCTGTTCGGTGACCGATGCCGAATGTCTGAAGCGTGCGAAGGCAATGGGAAAGAAAGTCGAAATCAGCGACTAGAGTCAGATCTATCGATTGACTCGTCATCCCTTCCAGCCGTGTTGATATGACCCGCAAGAGCTGGTGAGCTAGCTCACCACGACTCTTTCTCTTCTTGGCTCTGTGCTCAAGAATGACGCCGTAAGGCGGCACACTTCGTGGTTACGTGATGCCTTGCGCGTCGTAACTCTACCGCGGCTTCGTTTTCACAGGACACCCTATGTCCCTCTCCGACGAACATCTCGCCGAGCTGTCTGATGCCAAGCGTCTTCTTGAGAATCCTGGCCTTGCAGTGAAGATCACGAATCTTGTGGGCAAGCCGATTGAGAAGGGTTTTGAATTCCTTCCGGACAACTGGAGCCAGCGCATCGGTGTGGCAACCAAGGATGCGTTGCTGTTTGCCATGAAGGGGGCGCTACTCACCATGGACAGCCAATCCGATGAGGCCCATCCTCGCTGGCACAAGGTTGCCGTGGCTCTCAGCGGTGCAGCTGGGGGGGCATTGGGGCTTCCCGCGTTGATTGTCGAGCTCCTGGTATCCACGACCATCATGTGCCGTTCTATCGCGGACATCGCGCGTGCGAACGGCGAGTCGCTTGATGACGTGACCACTCGATTGGCCTGTATTGAGGTCTTCGCGCTCGGAGGGACGTCGAGGTTGGACGATGCCGCGGAGATCGGCTACTTCGCAGTCCGCTCGTCGCTCGCTCGGGCCGTCTCAGAAGCCGCGGAGTACCTTTCCTCGCAGGCATTGGCGAAGGAGAGCGCTCCGGCGTTGGTTCGCCTCATTGCGCTGATCGCCGCTCGCTTTCAGATACAGGTTTCGAAAAAGGCTGCAGCGCAGATGGTCCCTATCATGGGCGGCGCCGGCGGCGCCGTCGTCAATCTATTATTCATCGACCACTTTCAAGACATGAGTCGAGGTCACTTCACCGTGCGGCGCCTTGAGCGCCGGTACGGAACCGACGCGGTTCGAAAGGCCTACGAGCGAGTCTAATCCCTCGCTCAGATGGGCGGCAAAAGCAGCAGGCGAGTCTCACAAGAAGAGTGGACGAATGATCGAAATCTATACTGATGGCGCCTGTAGCGGGAATCCAGGACCTGGGGGCTGGGGCGTCTTGCTGCGTACGGGCAATACTGAAACGGAAATGTGTGGTGGCGATCCGGCGACAACGAACAATCGCATGGAGCTGCTCGCCGTCATTGAGGCCTTGCAGTCGCTGACGGGGCCGGTGGAAGCGCGTGTCTACACCGATTCGCAGTATGTGCAAAAAGGCATCAGCGAATGGATCCATAGCTGGAAGCGCCGCGGTTGGAAAACCGCAAGCAACGGGCCTGTGAAGAATGAGGATTTATGGCGTCGTCTCGATGCGCTGACTGTCGGCCACACACTCGAATGGCTCTGGGTCAAGGGACACGACGGTCACCCGGACAACGAACGTGTGGATGCATTGGCTCGTGCCGGCCTTGAGCAGTCGCGCCGTGCCGGCAAGGCAGTCGGCGGCAGGGTGGAAGGGGCGCTCTGCATGGCTGCGTCACCGCCGATCCTCGACATCCAGCATGCCACGGTTTATCGGGGTGACATCTGCGTCTTTTCTGATTTTTCCTTCGCGCTGCATGAAGGAGAGCATGCGGCAATCATCGGCCCTAACGGAGCTGGCAAGTCGACGCTCCTTAAACTCCTCTCCGGTGAAGTCCATCCGCTTCCATTGGACGAGACCAGTATTCGCCTATTCGGCGAAGAGCAGTGGAATGTGTGGGATGTTCGCAAGCGTTTGGGGATGGTGTCCCATGATCTTCAACACCACTATATGGACCAAGTAACCGGGCTGAAAGTGATTCTGTCTGGGTTCTATGCCAGCATCGGGATCTATGCCCATCAAGACTTCAGCTATGCGCAAATCACTCGGGCAGACGACATGTTGCAGGAGATGGGCGCGGGCTCTTTGAGAGAGCGCCGGTTCGGGGAGATGTCGACGGGTGAGCAGCGACGATGTCTCCTCGGTCGCGCAGTAGTGCATGAGCCGACGGCGCTCGTGCTCGACGAACCGACGAGCGGACTCGATCTGACTACGACGTTTCATTATCTGGATCTCGTCCGCGCCCACATGCGAAAGGGGAAAACGCTGTTGCTGGTCACGCATCATATTCACGAAATTCCGCCGGAGGTAGAGCGTGTCGTGCTCTTGAAGCAGGGAAAGATTCTTCAAGACGGTGAGAAACGCGCGGTTCTGACAGATGCCAACCTGAGTGCGTTGTTCGACTGCCCTGTGGCATTGGTTCACGCCAATGGGTGGTATCAAGTCTTTCCAGGAAGTTGAACAGCTTCGCTCTCGCTGCGACCGTGTCGACCAACACGACATCGTCGTGCAGAAAAGGGTTGCGTCCGGAATGTGCTCGGTGACAATCTCAGATGGCGTTGTTTCCGATCACGTGGTGGATAGGATATGCTCGTCGGGAGAGTGGTCCGTTAATCATACCGGTG
>CAZVEZ010000052.1:9379-14303 GCA_964626135.1 uncultured Nitrospira sp. | reverse complement strand
ATGGCCGGCGGCAGCGGCACCAGGTTTTGGCCGCTCAGCCGGCAATTGTTTCCCAAACAGTTGCTGCGGATTATGGGAGAGGACACGTTGATTCAGCAGACGATGCGCAGGGTGGTCTGTGCCTCGGCCCCGAACCGTGTGATGATCTCTACGAATCCAGCCCAAGCGGAATCCATTCGGGTCCAGCTGAGTGAATGGAAAGATGCGCTCACTGATAATTTCGTGCTGGAACCGGAAGGGCGCAATACGGCGCCCGCGATTGCCCTCGTGGCGTTAGAACTGGTTCGCCGGGATCCGGATGCCATTATGATGGTGGTGCCGGCCGATCATATCGTGAAAGGCCAGCGCGACTTCGATGCGGCCGTGTCTCTTGCGTCGAAACTTGCGGCACAAGGTCTCTTGGTCACTTTCGGTATTCAGCCGATTCGCCCTGAAACAGGATACGGCTACATCAAGCCGAACCGGAAGACCATCCTGGCGAAACAGGGCAAACTCAAAGGGCATCCTGTGGCTCGATTTGTCGAGAAACCGAATGCGGCTAAAGCGGCGCAATATCTCAAGGCCGGGAACTACTATTGGAACAGCGGAATGTTTGTGTGGCGCGCCGCAACAATTCTTGAAGAGATCCGCCGCCATCAATCGGCGCTCTCTCGCGGGATTGAAAAGATCGGCAGGCTGATGCAGCAGCAGGCATCGCGGTCCGTGATCGACGAAGAGTATCGGCAGTTGCCGTCGGTGTCGATCGATACGGGGGTGATGGAGAAATCTACAAAGGCGGCAGTGGTGCCGGTTACCTTTCGATGGTCGGATGTGGGGAGTTGGGGGAGTTTGGATGAAGTGGCGTCGAAGGATAAGGCCGGCAATGTCGTGGCCGGCCGTGTGGTCGATATCGACAGCCGACGATCGATCGTGTACGGAGATCGTCGAGTTGTCGCTACGATCGGTCTGACGGACATGGTGGTTGTGGATACGCCCGATGCCACGCTCGTGTGTCCCAAGTCGCGCGCACAGGACGTGAAAAAAATAGTGGAGATTCTCAAACAACAGGGGGCTCCCGAGCACTTAGAACATGTGACCGTTCATCGGCCCTGGGGTTCATACACTGTCCTCGAAGAAGGCCGCGGCTACAAGGTCAAGCGTGTGACGGTCATTCCCGGGGGGCGGTTGTCGTTGCAAATGCATCACAAACGCAGCGAGCACTGGGTCGTGATTGCCGGAACAGCCCGCGTGACCAGAGGGGAGGAGGTCTTCGATCTTAAGATCGGTCATAGCACAGAAATTCCTGTCGAAACCAGGCACCGGTTGGAGAATCCAGGCCAAGAGATCCTGCACATCATTGAAGTCCAAAACGGGCCCTATCTTGGAGAAGACGATATCGTCCGGTTTCAAGATGATTATGGCAGAGGCGTAAAACCGTGAAACGTTCAGGTAGATAGACCGAAGGCTGAAGGCTTTTAGGCTGAAGACCGGAGCTCCGAACACTTCAGCCTGAACCCCTTCAGCCTATCCACCTGAGTTGGAACTAACGAATAACGAGGACTATGGGTCTTTTTCGTGAATATGATCTCCGTGGCATCGTCGGGCAAGAACTGACCGAACCGATCGCCGAGCAAGTCGGTCGAGCCTATTGCACTTATGCGAAGGACCGGGGTGTAAAGACGATCTCGGTCGGACGGGATGGCCGGCTGAGCTCACCGGGACTCCACAAGGCTCTCGTGCGAGGGCTGCTCGCCGGCGGATTGAATGTGGTGGATATCGGTATCTGTCCCTCGCCGCTCGTATATTTTTCCCTATTTCAGCTGCCGGTCGACGGCGGCATCATGATCACCGGGAGTCACAATGCGGCTGAATACAACGGATTTAAGATCTGCATTGGGAAAGAAGCCATTCATGGAGAGGAAATTCAGGCGCTTCGAACGGTGATGGAGACCGGCTCATTCGTTTCTGGAGCCGGGCAGTTATCGGAGCACCCCATCATTCCCGACTATCTGGCCTATATCAAGAAAAGCTTCGGCCACGTTGAGGCGAAACGCCTCCATGTCGTCATCGACTGTGGAAATGGCGTCGCCGCCTTGGTGGCGAAACAGGCGTTGGAACTCTTGGGCTGCAGCGTCACAGGGCTCTATTGCGATCTCGACGGGAGATTTCCCAACCATCATCCTGACCCCACGGTGTTAGAAAATCTTGACGATCTCATCAAGGCTGTCAAAGAGCACAAAGCCGATGTCGGCATCGGCTATGACGGAGATGCCGATCGTATCGGGACGATCGATGAACAGGGGAATGTGTTGTGGGGCGACCGCCTGATGGTCATCTATGCGCGCGATATTCTGGCGACGCAGCCGGGGAGTACCATTATCTCAGAGGTCAAGTCGTCGCAGAGTCTCTATGACGATATTGCGAAACGGGGAGGGCGACCGGTCATGTGGAAAACCGGTCACTCCTTGATCAAGGCGAAGATGAAAAGTGAGCATGCCGTTCTGGCGGGTGAAATGTCCGGGCATATGTTCTTTGCCGATCGGTATTTCGGGTATGACGACGCGATCTATGCTTCCTGCCGGCTCGTGGAGATTTTGGCCAAGACCGCCGGGTCCCTCTCCACGCTGGTGGCGGATCTTCCGAACACCTGCGTCACCCCGGAAATTCGGGTGGACGTGCCGGACGCCATCAAGTTTAACTTGGCCGGGTATGTGCAGGACCGGCTGGCAGACTGTGAAAAGACCCGCAAGGAGCTTGGTCCGGACAAGTTAGTCATTCGCGAGGTCATCACCATCGATGGTGTGCGCGCCATTTTCGACGACGGATGGGGCCTGATTCGAGCTTCGAATACCCAGCCGGCTCTCGTGTTACGGTTTGAAGCTGTGTCACCCGAGCGATTGACCGCAATCCGCACAGTCATCGAAGGTGAACTGGCTATGGCCAAACAAGCCCTTGGCTGTTAACACGCGCGACGTACGAGAGATGCGAGAAAGGCGCGATGCGCAGTTCGAAGTTTCAGGAACTTCGAATCACACTTCTCGCGAGTCTCGCCTGTCTCGCGCGGCGATCCAGCCCGCTCGCGTTTGGCTCCTCCTGGCATGCCTGATATTGAGCGCCACGAACGGGGTAGTGTCGTGGGCTGGATCGACCTCTTCTTCTACACGACCCTTCCAGGTCGGGGAACGGCTCACCTACGAGATTTCCTGGCTGAATATCACGGCCGGCACAGCCGTGATGGCGGTCGGTGAAGCCGGTACGGGAGGAGAGCAGCGGCTGGTCAAACTACTCACCACGGCGCAATCGAGGCCTGCGATCACCACATTCTTTCCCGTGGATAACCGGGTCGAGTCGATTATGGATTCCGCCTCACTGCTCCCGCAGCACTTGATCTTCAAGCGGCGGGAAGGGAAGAAGAAAGAGGATTTCGAGTACACGTTTCATCAGAATGAGGGGACGGTCACGATGATCAAAGGCGGGGCGACTCACACATTAGACATGCCGCCCGGCACCCAAGACGTCATTTCCTGTCTTTACTATGCGCGCAGTGAATTGCCGCTACAGCCGGGTTCGTCGCTGACCATGAACGTGCATCACGATAGAAAGAACCGTAAGGTGGATGTGCAGGTTGAGGGTATTGAAACGGTCAGCGGTCCGTGGGGAGACGTTGAAACAGCCCGTGTGTTGGTCGTCATGCCGTTCCAAGGACTTTTTCTCAACCAGGGCAACATCCGGGTATGGTTGACAACCGATGAACGGCGTATTCCGGTTCGTATGAAGGCCAAGATCGTCATCGGGTCGATTGTGGCTGATCTTGTCAGTGGATGGCAGCCCTCTTTACAATGAAGGAGTCGGCCATTCGTTGCCCACCCTGTTCAAAACCGTTATACTCGTTTCTATTATGGGACAGTTTCCTCTTACTCTAAGCCGATTTATCACCCGGATGCGGTCGACTCAGCCGGAAATGACCGGGGCGATTTCCGATCTACTGACTCAAGTCGGCCTGGTTGGAAAACTCATTGCGCAGGATCTTAGGCGTGCGGGGCTTATTCATATTTTGGGAACGACCGGCGAGATCAATGTGCAGGGGGAGACCGTCAAGAAACTGGATGAGATTGCGAACGAAACTTTTTTGCAGGTTTTTGGCCGCAGCGGGCTTGTGTGCGCGCTGGCATCGGAAGAGATGGACAAACCGGTTCTGTTTCCTGAGCATTGGCCGCAGGCCGAGTACATGCTGCTTTTCGACCCTCTCGATGGTTCATCGAACACGGACTGCAATATGCCGCTTGGCGCGATTTTCTCCATCGTGAAGGCCGAGCGCTCAGACCGGATGCCGACAGAGGATGAACTCGCTCGCAAGGGAACAGAGCAGGTCCTTGCCGGCTATCTCCTCTACGGGTCAAGCACTATGCTGGTCTGCACGGTAGGACAAGGAGTGCACGGGTTTACATTAGACCCCGGCATCGGCGAATATATTGTGTCCCATGAGCAGATCAGAATTCCTGATCGAGGCAGGATCTACGCGACGAACGAAGGCAACTATCATAAATGGGCGGTGGGTACGCAGAAGTATGTGGATTACCTCAAACTCACGGACACAGCGACGGGGCGGCCCTACAGCGGTCGCTATTCCGGCTGTCTGGTGGCCGATGTGCATCGGCTTCTCCTCGATGGAGGCCTCTATCTCTATCCCGGTGAGTTGGCCAGGCCCGAGGGGAAGATCCGGCTGCTGTACGAAGCCAATCCACTGGCGTGGGTGGTGGAGCAGGCAGGAGGAAAAGCCAGCACCGGGGCTATGCGTATCCTCGATGTGGAAGCCAAGCAACTTCATCAGCGGGTGCCGCTGATCATCGGCAGCGCGAACGACGTGCGCGACGCAGAGGAGTTCATCCAAGGCAGACGATTATAGCCACTCAGGTGGATAGGCTGAAGGTGTTCAGGCCGAAGG
>CAZVEZ010000052.1:0-9279 GCA_964626135.1 uncultured Nitrospira sp. | reverse complement strand
GAAGGCAGGACATCCGAACACTTCAGTCTAGACACCTTCAGCCTGAATACCTGAGTAGCTTCTCACGAACAACGAATCACGAATCACGAATCCGGGGGAGGTAAGGCATGGTTGATCGAGTACAAGAGATTCTGAGCTGGTACAGCAGCGATAACGCGGGAACGCGAACGAATATCGCGCGCTTGTTGCGCCATGGAAAACTGGCGGGGACGGGGAAACTGGTGATTCTACCTGTGGACCAAGGATTCGAGCATGGCCCGGCCAGAAGCTTTGCCTCCAATCCAGGAGGATATAATCCCCTCTATCATTTTCAGTTGGCGATCGACGCCGGCTGCAATGCCTACGCCGCGCCGTTAGGATTTCTGGAGGCCGGCGCCGCTGAATTCGCCGGCCGGATTCCGCTGATTCTGAAGTTGAACAATCACGATGTCTTGCATGACGAAAAAGATCCCTTGCCCTCGGTCACCGGCAGCGTGAAGGACGCGCTCCGGCTCGGTTGTTCGGCGGTCGGTTTCACGATCTATCCCGGGTCATCGCACTGCAAGACCATGTATGAACAGCTGCGCGCGATTGCAGAAGATGCCAAGAATTGCGGGTTGGCGGTTGTGGTGTGGTCATATCCGCGCGGGTCGGTTCTCAGCAAGGAAGGGGAGACGGCGATCGACGTGGTGGCCTATGCGGCTCAGATTGCAGCCCAGCTCGGCGCCCATGTGATTAAGGTGAAGCTTCCTACTGCGCATCTTGAACAGGCTGCGGCGAAGAAGGTGTACGAATCGGTCAAGATTCCGATCGCCACGCCGGCAGAGCGGGTCAGGCATGTGGTGCAGAGCTCGTTCGATGGGCGCCGGATCGTCATTTTTTCAGGAGGGGCCAAGAGCGAAGACGCGCATGTGTTTGAGGAAGCGCGCGCTATTCGTGAAGGCGGCGGATTCGGTTCCATTATCGGACGTAATTCGTTTCAACGGCCTAAAGCGGAAGCCCTGAAGTTCCTCCAGACGATCATGGGGATTTATTCCGGCGAGATACAGTGATGCGCCGGGATGTACCGGTTGTCTGTGAAGCACTCGGATCACCAGATATGAAGAACAAGGATCGCCTATGAAACTCGTTCGCGCATGGCTGCTTCCGTTTACCCTGGTCACCGGAGGGATCATCATCGGGATTGTGGTGGCGTCCGACATGGGTTGGTTGCCGACCGGCACGGCAGGACCCGAGCCGATTCCCGCCCCGATCGTTCGCCCCGTGGTGACCGCACCGCAGTTGCCGATGGCAGGGGGCGACGGGAAAAACTTCGTTGAGATCGCCAAGTTCGTGAAGCCGGCGGTCGTCAACATTGCAGCCTCGCGAAGCGGAAAATCCGGAGACAATCCGCAGAGCTCGCCGTTCGACGATCCATTTTTTAGAAAATTCTTCGGCGATGAGTTCTTCAAGCGTGGTGGGCCTCATCGAGAGCCGAAAGAACGGGGGCAGGGCTCCGGAGTCATTGTGGATGCCGGGGGGTTGATCATCACCAACAATCATGTCGTGAATCAGGCTGATGAGATTCGAGTCTTTTTGTCGGACAAGCGGGAGTTTAAGGGCAAGTTGATCGGAACCGATGCGAAGACGGATATCGCGGTTGTGAAAATCGAAGCGACAGGACTCCCGACCATTCCCTGGGCCGATTCCGATCAGCTGGAGGTCGGGGAGTATGTGTTGGCCGTGGGGAGTCCGTTCGGGCTCACCCAGACAGTGACGATGGGGATCGTCAGCGCAGTCGGACGGGCCAGTATGGGCATCGCCGAATACGAAGACTTCATCCAAACCGATGCGGCGATCAACCCGGGCAATTCCGGCGGCGCGTTAGTCAATGTGCGGGGTGAACTCGTCGGGATCAATACGGCGATCTTCAGTCAAAGCGGCGGGAGCATGGGCATCGGGTTTGCCGTGCCCAGTAATCTGTCACGCGCCGTCATGGATCAATTGGTGCGGACGGGGAAGGTCGTTCGCGGCTGGCTCGGTGTCTCGATTCAGGATTTGACTCCTGAGTTGGCCACCCAGTTCGGTATTACCGACACGAAAGGCGTGCTTGTGAGCGATGTCCTGGCCGATAGTCCCGCGAAGAAAGCGGGATTTGAGCGGGCGGATGTCATTGTCGAATATGACGGAAAGTCGATGGATTCGCCGACTCATTTGCGGAACGCCGTCGCGCAGACTCCGATCGGGAAGAAAGTTTCGGTCAAGTTGATCCGGGACAAGAAGCCCAAGACGATCGAGGTCGCGATTGTGGAGCAGCCGAAATCGTTGGGGCAGCCTGGAGCGACGGAGAGCAGAGAGTCGGCGGCGCCGACAGGCGTCCTCTCGGATCTTGACGTCCGTGAGTTGAACGAGGAGCTGGCTTCCCGGTACGGAGTGAAAGCCACCGAGCGTGGCGTGATAGTGGTCGGTGTCAAGTCCGGAAGCGCGGTGGAGGAAATGGGGGTGCGCGAAGGCGACATCATTCTTGAAGTCAATCGAAAGGCAGTCACCTCGCTCAAATCCTATGAACAAGCGGCCTCCAGCATTGCCAAGGATAAGGGGGTCCTCCTGTTGCTCAAACGGAAAGGTCAGACGATCTATCTCACGTTGAGGCCCTAAGCCGAAAGCGAGA
Source organism: uncultured Nitrospira sp. (assembly GCA_964626135.1). GTDB lineage: Bacteria > Nitrospirota > Nitrospiria > Nitrospirales > Nitrospiraceae > Palsa-1315. The sequence goes on along the minus strand of CAZVEZ010000052.1, from coordinate 6,650 downwards.
AGCGCAAGACGCGCGCGACAAGCGCGACTCGTGAAGTGAAACCTCCGACCCCGTCTCGCCTTTCTCGCAACTCTCGCGAGTCTTGCGTGAATGACAAGATATGACCACGAATCGCGCATCTCGCGTCGAACCGATTCCTCACCGGACTCCTTCAGTGGTGGCGCTTGTGCCCGCCGCAGGCCGGGGGCTTCGGATGGGGGGATCTGTCCCCAAACAATTTCTTTCAGTCGGTGGAGAGCCGCTGATCGTTCAATCGTTGCGGATATTGCAAGCGGCTCCCGTGGTCGGTCAGATCATCCTTGCCGTTCCCTCTGCAGACATCGAATATTGTGAAAATGAAATCGTCTTACGGCATCGATTCACCAAAGTGACGAAGGTCGTGGCGGGTGGAGCCGAACGTCAGGATTCGGTACGGTATGCGCTCGAACAGGTTCCCCCGGACACCGATATCGTGCTCATTCATGATGCGGCGCGACCATTCGTAACGCAGCGAATGATCGACGACGTTGTGGCTGTGTCCTGGAAGGAGGGGGCGGCGATTGTTGCGCTTCCGATGCGGGATACGGTGAAGCAGGTGCGGACGGACGGGATGATCGAACGAACGGTTGATCGCGCGCCCTTGTGGCTCGCGCAAACTCCGCAAGCCTTTCGGCGGGATTGGATCGAGGCTGCCCACAGAAGCGCGCATGCCGAAGGGGTGCAGGCCACCGATGACGCATTCCTGGTGGAGTGGCTGGGGTATTCGGTGGCGGTGGTCGAGGGGAGCGGAGAGAATATCAAGGTGACAAGACCTGAAGATCTGGTGATCGGCGAAGCAATTCTGGCGGCACGAACGAAGGGAAGCGGAACGGGCGGGAAGAGCGCGAAGAGCGCGAAAAGCGGGAAAAGTAAGTCTCGCCTGTTGAGCCAGTCTCGGTCGTCTCGTTGACGAATGAGGAGAGTCTATGACGATGCGAGTGGGCTGCGGCTATGATATCCACCCATTGGGATCGGGACGGAAGCTGATTCTTGGCGGAATCGAGGTGCCTCACAGCAAGGGTTTGTTAGGACATTCCGATTCCGATGCCTTGGTCCATGCGCTCTGCGATGCCCTGCTTGGAGCGATGGGTGAAGGAGATCTGGGCCGGCACTATCCCAGTTCCGATCAGCGGTTTAAAGATATTTCGAGTCTGAAGCTGTTGGAAGATGTGGTCGGGAAGATGCGGGGAAAGGGCTATCGCATCGTCAACGTCGACACGGTCATCATCGCGCAGGCCCCCCGGCTCAGTTCATATTTGGCTGCCATGCAGAAACAGATGGCGCAGGTGCTCGGGGTCGATCCTGACCTCGTCAATGTCAAGGTGAAGAGTGGTGAAGGAATCGGTATGATCGGCCGTGAGGAAGGAATCGCCGCCCAGGCTGTCTGTTTGATCGAGGCAGGCAACGACTCAGGCGGTTAGGCTGAAGGTTTTAACCCGCATCATTCATGACGGTTCGTCGCGCAGTCGCGTTGCGTGACGGGAATGCGGAGCCCGGGGACTGACACCTTTCCCCGCGTCTGGGCGTGGTGTCTGTCCCCGTCCGAATCGGGACAGCCACTGTTTTTGCTGTCCCGATGCCCCCCGGCATGCATATCATGTTATTCGCGTGCGACTCGCGAGACCCGGCTTGTTTCTGTGGCTCCTCTCGTGTTTCGAGCAAAATAAACCAAACAAACCAGATGAACCTGTCGCATCTGCCCAGCTTGTCTCGCTCGCGTTAGTTCGACAGGCAGGCGCTCATGAACTTCTTGCGCTCTTCCCCCTTCAGGCTCTTTGCGCCTGCTTCTTTGTTACAAGACTTCATTTTGTTCTGCTGAGTCCCGCCCGCCTTCACCGGTTTTGCGGAGAGGCAGGCTTTCATAAACGCCTCTCGCTCCTCGCCCATTTCTTCACCAAATCCTTTGTCGTTCGCTTGGTCGCTGCAGGCCGTCATCTTGGCCTGCTTCGGGGTTGCTGCCATGACAATCGGCGCGACGCTAAGGCCGAGCACAATGAAGGGAACGACTATGCTGCAGGCTGTCTTCGTCATATGCGTCTCCTTTTGTGAAAGTGGAAAGGCCGAAAAGACGCGAGAAAGATAGCATACCTTTATATGTTTGTCTCCATATATTTTAGGTATCCTTCCATGTGTGTCAGGGAAGTGCCGGGGGTGGCTGGAGGTCGAAGAACACTGAAGGCAGAGTCGAGCGAGACCGGCGCGGCAAGTTGATTTGGTTTATCTGGTTTGTTTAGTTCATCTGCTTAGTTTGCTCGTCTCGCCCGTCCCGCCTTTCCCGCTCGTCGTGCTTCCTCTGTTACTCATAGTCAACACGCATGAGGCAGAGTCCATGAGGGGGGGCGGTCTGGCCTGCTGCAGACCGATCCCGGGCCAGCAGGACTCCTGCCAGACTATCGGGAGTCCGTTTGCCCAGCCCCACCTCGACCACCGTTCCGACAATCGCGCGGACCATGTGTTTCAGAAACCGGTCGGCGTAGGCCTCGATGAGGATCTGGTCGTCGTGACGGACGACCGCGAGCCGCTGTAGATGGCAGATGGGATTGGTGTTATCCGTGAGGCTTCCCTCGAAGGAAGAAAAATCCTGTGAGCCGAGCAGCATCGCGGCTGCCTGTTGCATGGCTGCGTCATTCAACGGTCTGTAGATGTGCCAGACGAATGCGCGATCGATAGTCGGAGGCGCCGGACGATGGAGAATCCGATAGGTGTAGAGTTTGCCTCGCGCATCGTGTTGAGCATGAAAGCGGTCGGCCATGATAGCGGAAGCACGAATCGCAATATCGTTCGGCAGCACGGCATTAAGCGCCCGCATCCAGCTGGACGCAGGCCAATCCCGGTCCGTACGAAAACTTGCCGCTTGCCCGCGCGCATGAACACCGGAGTCTGTCCGGCCTGCGCCGACGACCGATACCCTGTCCTGACTGACCTGGTGGATGGCTCGCTCGATAGCGTCTTGGATCGTGGGGTGATCGGGCTGGCGCTGCCAACCGGCATAACAGGTTCCATCGTATTCTACGATTAGCTTGATTGTGGACATCGACGTGGAGACGCGCGCTCTGCGGACGTCATCGCGTGGCGAGCTTCGAAGAGGCAAGGAAGGTGTTGATGCCTTCCTCGAGCGCTTTTGCGACGCGTGTGGTGAAGTGCCCGGTTCGGAGCAGTTCTTCTTCGGCAGAATTCGAAATATACGCGATTTCAGCCAGGATGCTGGGCATGCTGGTGAAGCGGAGCACATAGAAGGGCGCGGTCTTCACTCCGTGGTCTACCAGGGTGTAGTGGCCGTTCAGATTGGTCACCATGGCCTCCTTGGCGGTCCAGGCGAGTTCGAGGGAGGCTTCGATTTTTTTTGCCGTCAGGAGATCAGCGACGAGATATTCCCATCCCACGCCGGTGCTGTTGAGTGGTGTTCCATTTTCGCGAGCCGCCACTTCGAGCGCCCGTTGATCCTTGGCTTCTCCGAAGTGGTAGATTTCAATCCCTCGTATGGAGCGTTGCGGGTGTGAATTCACGTGGATGGATACGAAGAGATCCGCTTCCTGTCCGTTGGCAAACTTGGCCCGTTCCTCCAATTCGACGAACTGATCCCGTTCACGGGTCATGAGGACGCGGACTCCCGATTGCTTGCTCAAGAGATCGCGTAGTTTCAACGCGACCTTGAGCGTAATGTCTTTTTCTTCCGTCCCATGCTGCCCACGTGCTCCGGGATCTTTCCCCCCATGTCCTGGATCAATCACGATAGTCTTAAACGACTTGGCTCGCGGCTGAACGGGCTGGAGAGGCGTGGGGAGGGGAAATGCCTGGTCGGGTGTCGATTCAGCAGGTAGAGCCCCGCTGGAAGGCACGATATCAACGACAAGCCGATGAGGATTCGCCAATGTAAACAACCTGTAGCTTTGAAATGAGCCGGCCGGTAGAGAGATTTCAACGGATCGTTCAGAAGACTGGGTAATGATAAACGGCCCGGCAATTTTCCCAGCTGCAAGTTTCGTTTTAGCGGATGGGCTCAATGTGGCATTGGGAATTTCGATAGTTACTCCATTGGCCTGGAGTTGAGGGTGTTTGTTGGGGCGGGCCTTCGCGTCGAGATCGAGCACGAGCCGTATCGCCTCAGGCGAGCTGGCCGTCCGGAGGTTCTGGATCGTCGTCAGGCTGAGCGCGCTGGGCGCCATGCGTATCGGCGAGGTGCGTGACCGCTTGGACTTGGCAGCGGACTCCTGACGGGCGGCGCCTGTCGCCGCAAATGCCTGGTCTGTGTCAGACGGGCCTATGGCATATCCGGAGAGGTTAAGGAGTCCGACTAAGAAGGCGATGGTAAGAATGCGCCACGAGACTGACGACATGGGTGTTCGTTGCATGTGATGGGGTATTGAGTTTTTCTCAAATGTCTACGCCATTGTCAAGGGGATTGGCCATTCACGAGCGAGACGCGCGAGACTGGCGGGAAAAGCGCGACTGATTGACATGAAGTACGAAGTTCTGAGTTGGAAGTTCCGGAAACCTCGAACCTCTATCTCTTCCTTGTTGCGCGAGTCCCGACTTTCGCGCTCGTCCCGCATTGCTCACGTCTCGCGAGTCTCGCTCCTCGCGCTTGTCGCGCGCCAATTGACAGGGCGCATCGCGAGCGGTAGTTTCAGTCATGGCACTCCATCTGATCGTCGATGGGTACAACCTCTTGGCTCAGACGGGCCGGATCGGCGGGGGAACGAGTCTGCATTCCGAAACGGCGCGCGAGGCATTGTTGCGCGATTTGGCAGCCTATCGTCAACGCAAATCCCATGCGATCACGGTGGTTTTTGACGGATGGCAGCAGGGGTGGGGCACGGAACAACGGGAGCATCGGCTCGGTCTTGAGATTGTCTTCTCCCGGCGTGGAGAAAAAGCCGATCAGGTAATTCAACGGCTGGCTGCCGAATTTGGAGCTGCCTGCGCGGTGGTGAGTTCCGATCGTGAGATCGCCGACTTTGTGCGCGCACAGGGAGCCTTCGTGATGACAGCGCAGGAGTTTGCCGCGAAACTGCGTGAGGGGCTGAACTCAGTCGGGGTATCGGCGCACAAAGAACTGGATACGGGGGAGGATCGTCAACCGAAGCGAGGCTCTGAAAAACGCGGAAATCCGAGAAAGTTACCCAAGGCGCTCCGGCAGCGCAGCCGCCGGCTCAAGCGATTTTGAAGAGGCGTTTCGCATTCGCCGTCGTGATGCGTCCGATGGTATCGGCGGACATGTCCGGCGCATCGGCGCGCAGTGCCGCCAGTTTTTCTGCGACGAAGGACACGTAGGCCGGTTCGTTCCGTCTACCCCGGTGAGGCATCGGTGCCAGGTAGGGGCAGTCGGTTTCGATCAACAACCGATCGAGCGGAACAGTCTTCGCAATGTCCCGCAGCATCGTCGCGTTCTGAAACGTGAGAATGCCGGAGAACGAGAGGTAAAAGCCTAAGTCCAGCGCATCCTTCGCCAGCCAGGCATCCCCTGAGAAGCAGTGAAACACCCCGCCGATTTCTGACGCGCGTTCCTCCTTCAAAATCGTTATCGTATCGTCTTGGGCTTCCCGCGTGTGAATGATCACCGGAAGCGCCAGTTCGCGCGCGAGCTGAACCTGTTCGCGGAATCGCTCACGCTGTTCCCTCGGTGACGAATGGTTGTAATGGTAGTCAAGGCCGATCTCGCCGTAAGCCACCACCTTCTTATTCAGCGCCAACTGGCGGAAGTCGTCATACCAGTTGTCCTGGATATGTTTCACTTCATGCGGGTGAACGCCCACCGACGCATAGATGAAAGGATGCTGGTCAGCGAGTGCGACAGCGGATCGGCTTGTGGTGAGATCGCAGCCGATGGTAATGAAGGCTTCGACACCGGCTTCCTTGGCGCGGGCAAGCATCGCCTCCCGATCATTGTTATAGCGGGCGTCGTCGAGATGGGTATGAGTGTCGATCAGCATTGTGCGGCATCCTACCACGCGTATCGATGCCTGACGAGCAGATTTCGAGCCGGCGATGAAGTATTGACAATTTTTTCATCGTGATGTTAAATGCAGCCTACTTGCAATTAGGAGATCGTTGATGCCCGAGTCCATTCTGGAAAGTTTGAAATCCGGTGGGAAAAAGCTCACCAAGCCCAGAAAGGCCCTCCTGGAGATTCTTGAGAGCAGTCCGTTGCCTATTACGGCAGCAGAGGTCCATGCTCGCCTCAGAAAAAAGCGTCATGCCGCTGACTTGGTAACGGTTTATAGGAATCTCACCATGCTTCAAGAGCTTGGTTTAGTGAATCCAGTCGGGCTTCATGAAGGGCAGATGCGATATGAAGTACGTCATGGCCGGGAGCACCATCACCATATTCAATGCCGAGGCTGCGGTCTTATTGTCGATTTGCTGTTGTGTCCCATAAAAAGGCTGACCGATCTCGTCGAACGGCAAACGCAGTTTGCCGTTGAAGGGCACGCCTTAGAATTTTTTGGTTGGTGTCCGCAATGCCGATGAAGCAGTTTGTCATATCGACAAGCCGGTGGGGACTCATTGCCACCTATATATTGCTGGTGTTGACGCTTCAGCCGCTGCTGCTCGATCATGCCTTCTCCGCTGGTTCGTCCCACGAACACTCAGACAGGGACGTCTGTTCCTGGCTGGACCATGCCGCAAGC
>CAZVEZ010000051.1:0-14352 GCA_964626135.1 uncultured Nitrospira sp. | reverse complement strand
CTTGCTCGCAGAACGCGCACGATAAGAATGTGCTCGTTCGATGCGCGCAGTGAAGTACAGCCTGGCCACTCCCTCCAAGAAAGGCATAAGAAATACGGAAGGCCCTCGCCAGGGTAAATGGCACGTCCCGGCGTGCCATTGGGTGGGTGGGTGAGAAGTCTGGTTTTTGAGCATCCTGCGTGGGTAATTAAATTTCACTGTGCCACAATAGTTTTCCCACAGCCCGTCGACCGATTGAAGCGTGCCGGGAACCGGGTATAATGGGCATCCAACCGTCTGTGACCATGAGGCCTACGATGTCGGAACGATTTCATGCACTCGTCAAGTTGATGGCCGCATTGCGCGCGCCGGACGGATGCCCCTGGGATCGTAAGCAAACGCACGAATCGCTGAAGCCCTACCTGCTCGAAGAAACCTATGAAGTCCTGGACATTCTGGACCGGCAGGACCGCGCCAAACTTCCCGAGGAACTGGGCGATGTGTTGTTGCAAGTCATCTTCCATAGTCAGATCGCGTCGGAGGCCGGCGCCTTTACCATCGAGGACGTGCTCGAGCAACTGGCCGACAAACTGATTCGGCGGCACCCCCACGTATTTAAAAATGGATCGGAAGATCCGACACCGACGAATGCCGACCAGGTGGTCATGCGTTGGGAAGAGATCAAACGGTCGGAGCGGCAGGCTTCCGGCCGGCCGGACTCGGTGCTCGACGGTGTGCCGCAGACGCTGCCTGCTCTTCTGAGAGCCTATCAAATTCAAGCCCGCGCCTCACGCGTCGGCTTCGATTGGACCCACGACGCGAAAGGATTCGATCAGGTACTCGGCAAGATCGAGGAAGAAATTCAGGAACTTCGTGCCGCGATTCGATCCCCTGCAACGAACCAGGCGGGGCCGGACACCGCGGCGTCAACCGAGCGACAAGCGCAGATTGTCGCGGAATTCGGCGACGTGGTGTTTTCACTGGTGAATCTCGCCCGCTTCATCAAAGTGAACCCTGAAGACGCTGTGCGGCAAGCCGTCAACCGGTTCGTCGAACGGTTTCAATTTATCGAAGCCCGGGCGGTTGAATCAGGCCGCGTGGTTGGAGATCTCTCGTTTGCAGAAATGGATCAGATGTGGGAAGAAGCCAAAAAGACGCATCCTGCGACAGCTACCGGGAAACGCCATCATGAGTGAGAAGCAGGAGCCTTACGAGGAAGGCAAGCGCGCCGGAGTCCATCCCCTCATCGTGATTTTCTGCGTGCTCACCGGACTCTGGCTGTTTGTCTATCTCATCGTGCCCAGCTCGAAGAACAAACAAGTGGTGGGCACGGAAGGACCGACCGGAGTGCTCCTCGAAGATCCCGAAGCTGCGCCCGTGCTTTTCAAAGTGTACGCCACCGTCTCGGACATGAATGCCATCAGCCTCACCGTTCCTCCGGAAGCGACCGACAGCCAAGTTGCCGGTCTCTTAAAGCGGTTTAAACAGGACCGGCTCGCCGGAACCTTGACCGATCTCCTTCCCGCCACCACGCCCGGTCACACATTGGGAGATCATGCTGTGGCTAACATCTATGTGGTGTCCGATGCGAAGTATGCCCAGGCCGACGTGATCCGCATCCTGACCCGCGGCGCTCACGCACCGGGCAACCTCTATCCTCAGGCCGTTCCCTTTGAGGTGGCTATGGAAGCCATCCGCGGGCACTACCGTATCGATCTCAACGACACCGGCAACCCCGACAGCGCCTCACTCGGTTTTGCCGACGAGTCGGGGGTGCATTCCAGGCACTATCGAAAAATCTTCTGACAGTCAGGCTGCTGAAAAAGACCGCCAACTTCGTTCTCAGTTCGACAAAATCCTCAACGTACCCCAAGGGTACGCCTCCGGTTTTCTCTCACCTGCGGCCTTGTTGGCTGCCTTTTTGAGCAGCCTGCTGTTCGGCATATCGTATCCTCTGTTTCTCTCTTGGCAATGCGATGCGGCATTCTCGTTGCCTCTAGTGCGGAAACCTGTAGAATCTGCCGTCAGACTGTCCCATAGCATGAACAGTAGGGGTGCATGTGTGATTGCAAGACCTGACACTCTTTGGGCGATTTGATTTCTGTCCACAACGATTCCCGCGGCACATTTGACCGGGGGTCGAGTCACAGATACGCGTTTAGGTTTTGCACTCACACATTTGGCCGTTTCGGATGAAGCCCGTTAATTAGTTCGGCAGGTCGTGTACTCCACTTCTACGCTCTGAATGATCGAAGCGGCATTCTCGTTGCCTGCGGTGCGTAAATCTGTAGAATCTACCATCAGGCTACCCTGTAGCACTAAGTCTTGGGGTTCATGTGTGATTACAAGACCTAACACTGTTTAGAACCCCTCTGAGGATGAGAAAATTGTGATTTTTTCTCAAAAAGTAACTGGCATAGCTCTCGGGGCGCTGGTTTTCTGGCTCACCTTCCTTTTTGTTCAGCTCATCGCTGGGGTGGAGTATGGCGGCAAGTCCGTTGGATTCTTGACGATCATTGCGCCGATGAGCACTTGGGCAGTGATATATGTGCTCTATGACAAAATTCTTCCTCGCGAACGGTCTGGCGTTATGCCGGCAGTGTTTGTAGGCGTTCTCGGGCCCTTGCTTGGGACGTGGGTTTACTCATTGGTCACGATTGTCGTCCCTTCGTGGAGAAGCAGTCCTTCATTGAATACGGCATCGGATTTTCTCTGGGAGATCTTCTCTATTGGAGTTACAGGACCGTTAGCCGTTCTGACTTATACTGGAATGCTTGGCGCAGTGATACTGAATCTGGCTGCAAGTCCATTACTAGGGCTATGGTTCTCAAGAAGAAAGAACAAACTGTCCCGGCCGCCTGTCAGGTAGGGAATTCCGGTTCGATTCGCCACCTGTGTTCACACTCAACCTTGACCTTCCCAGTTGCCCGGCTACAGCCCGACCAATGTTTTGATTTCTGCCCGCAACGTGTCTCGCTGTTCTCCTGCCCAGGTATCGAGGCGTGGGAACAGATGAACCAATGGACCGGTGAAGGGGGCAATGACGGTGTCGCGACGTTCCGCCAGCATGCCGTCGGCCTCGGCGATGCGGATTTTTCGTCTGCGATATGCCTAGACAGTTCAGAAAGAGCTGGGGTCGTTGCTTGACTTTGCACCGTGAATCTTGACGGTTGCCTCGGGCAAGGTCGTAACTGCTCTCACACCACCCCTTCGGCAGGTGTTCAAACGGTGAAAGTCTTGGAATGATCTAGCTGCCCTCGCATTTAACTTTCCAGGAAGGCGCTGCCCACCTACAGCCTTTACCAGTATTTTTTTCTGCCCGCAACGTCTTCCTTTGCCCAACTGCCCAGACATCAAGTCGCACGAGCAAATGAGTCAGTGGCCCTGTGAAGATGCCCACGACCGTATTGCGACGTTCCGACAACATCCCGTCATTCGGGAGACACGTTTGGAAGGAGTGGTGCGAGAGAAGCCAAGGACGAGGAGAGGGGACTTAGAGAAACCGTAGTGTGTTGCCCATCTCCTCAACGGTGGTGGTCTCGTGGAGCGTTATCAGGCGAGTGAGCAGTGTGCCAATGGTGCGCACCGGCGACACCACAATTCCTGCATGGGAGCGTCCTTGGGCTAGGTAGGTGCGATGCAGCGCTATGAAGTCACGAATGTTGTGGGTGACGACAACGCGTCCGTCGGCCGCACTGGATTGGAGCAGCGCAGCATCAGCCCAACCTTGTTGCCGGTTGTCGTAGACGTTGTGGGCATCAATGCCCCGTGCCCGCAATTGCGGCGCCAAGGCGGCATCGATGTTTTCATCGAGGAAGAAGGTTAGTGGGATGGCTGCGTCTTTCCGTGCTCGTAGGCCTGGTCTTCTCGCCGGATCTCCTGTTCGACCTCTTCGAGATGATCATAGGCATAGCTGAGGGCATCGTGGATCTGTGCAGGGGTCAGATGAGGATAGGCTTGTCGGATCATCTCCACCGAATCACCGGCTTGTGTGCGTTGGTAGACGAGGCGCACAGGGATGCGGGTACCCACGATAACGGGATCACCTCCGCAGATCGCAAGATCTTTGTGGACATAACAATGTTCCGTCTTAACCGCGTGGGACATAGGCCAATCCATTCTATTCGTGAACTGTGCTCACAGTACCAGCCGTCCTCAAAATCGTCAAGCCAGATGACTGGTCTGTTGTCCCGTCTGCCCATCTAATAGGGAATTTTGATGTCGACTCGCCATCTGTTTCCACGCTCGACCTCAACCTCAGTCTCAACCTTCCCGAAAGGCCCTGCCCAGCTATAGTCCGACCAGGGTTTTAATTTCTGCCCACAATGCGTCTCGTTGTTCTCCTGCCCAGGCATCGAGTCGTGGGAATAGGTGAACGAATGGGCCTGTGAAGGGAGCTATGACGGTATCGCGACGTTCGGCCAACATGCCGTCGGCCTCGGCGATGCGGAGTTTTTCGTTCGCGATATGCCGCGACAGGAACTTTGAAATCATGAGCTGCTGACCCGGTGTCCCTGCGGCGACCTCAAGAATCTTGCCGCGAAGCACATCAGAGTTTGTCACACAAGGCACACGCCTGTGCGGTCACAGACGCACCACAGTCTTCTTAGAGGTAGAGGAGTTGGTTGGTAATCTCTTCGGCGGTGAAGGTGTTGAGCACGGTCATGATCCGCCGTGCGAGTTCGAAGTCGGAGGCGCGGCGGTTTGCGATGAGAATTCCTGAGTGGGAGCGATGCTCGCGGAGCGCTGCTTCGTGCAGTCGTTCATAGTCGCAACGATTGTGGGTGAGGATTGCATGCTGGTGGGCTGCCGCAAACTGCAACTGCGCGGCATCAGAGCGACTCAGATTCTGCGTGTCCCGTGTGGTGAGCACATCAAACCCGTGTGGGCGCAGCAATTGAGCGACAAAGACCGACACATCTTCATCAAGGTACAGTCGGATGAAGAGAGGGGATTCGGTCACTGGAGGTTTGGGTGAATCTTTTCGTCAGGAACGCGATTCCGATGGATGTCCTCGTCGATCGTATCCTGATGCTCCTGGTAGTAGCTGAGGGCATCGAAGACTTGGGCGAGTGTAAGGTGAGGTAGCCGCCCGATGATTTCTTCTGGCGAGACGCCGAATTTCCATAGCTCGGCGATTGCGCGCACCGGAGTGCGGGTTCCGGTCACAATGGGGGCTCCGTGGAGAATATCTTCGGTGCAGACAATGTAGGGATGACCTGTAGCCGTGGTCATGCTTGTGGTCTTTTTCTTTTATGGAGTGTGCTGTCGCTAAGCCTACTGGAGGGAGGAGGAGAAGTCAATTTCCCTCCTCGTCTTGATCGGACTCTTCTCAATCAGCGCGATTGGCTCAGATGACACGAATGGACTCATTGCCCCGTCCGCCTGTCTGGTAGATGAAGAGTGGCCTCGCATTCCTGAATGTGCGATCTGATCACAGTCCCACCAGCGTTTTGATTTCTGCCCGTAATGTCTCTTGTTGTTCGGTCGCCCAGGCATCGAGTCGTGGAAACAGATGCGCGAAAGGACCGGTGAAGGGGGACACAACAGTATCGCGACGCTCCGACAACATGCCGTCGGCCTCGGCGATGCGGATTTTTTCATCGGCGATATGCCTCGACAGGAACTTCGAAATCATGAGTTGCTGGCCTGGTGTCCCTACGACCGCCCCTAAAATCTTGTTGCGGAGCACATCCAATTCTTCTGGAATGGCCACCTTCACCCGAACAGCCTGGGCAGTCGGCCAGGACGCCCGTTGGGTCGAATAGTCGTAGGAAAACACCTGTTCGCGTGGTTCGCGGTAGGGACCAGTCACATCTGTAATCTTCATTCTGGTGTCCATCCGATCTCCCCTCTTCAGCTTACGATCGTGTTCCGGACAGATAGCGCATGACACGATTGGCTGCGATTGCCCCGTCACGGATACAGTCGGGGATTCCGACGCCGCGATAGCCGGCTCCTGTGAGGATCAGTCCCCCATAGTGACTGAGTGCCGCCTCGATCTGGTTCAGCCGTTCGAGGTGTCCTAACGTATACTGCGGCATGGCCCTGGTCCAGCGGTTCACTTCCACAAACTCAGGCTCTGCGGTCACACCGCACATATCGGCCAATTCGCCCCTGACCCGTGTCACCAATGCCTGATCATCCAACGTTAAAATAGCCTCTCGCCCGACTCCGCCGACATAACAACGCGCCAGCAATTGATCCGGTGGAGCGCGGTGTGGCCACTTGAGCGATGTCCATGTCGCCGCAATGAGATCGCGCCCCTCTGCCCGCGGAACGACAAAGCCGAATCCCTCTACTGCATCGGACACCGTCGCGCGAGGATACGCCATTGCGATCGTCGCGGTGGAAGCATAGGGAATCATGTCCAGCAGCCCGCCGGCGATTGGCGTGAGCGGGCGAACCAATTCCGCCGACACATAGGCGGGGGTGGCCAGCACGAGACTGTCGACGGACAAGGCCGAACCGTCATGGAGGATCACGTCATACATCCAACGGCCGGGTTGGTTGGATCGCACACGCAGCGCATCGACGGCACAGCCTGCCCTGAGTATGACGTCGTGGTCTGTCAATCGCTGGACGAGCGCGGCGACCAAATCTGATAATCCGTTCTTCAGGCTGACGAACATTGTGCGCTGTGCACCGGAGTGCGTGGCGGAATGACCGGCCTTCCGGGACGCCATCATCCCGCGAATCACGCTCCCGTAATGTTGTTCCAGCTCGACAAACCGTGGAAAGGTGGCTTGCACACTCATCTGCTCCGCGTCTCCCGCGTAGATGCCGGCCATCAAGGGTTCCAGCATCCGCTCGAACGCCTGCCGGCCGAGGCGCCGACGGAAGAACGATGCCAGCGATTCGTCTGCTGACGACCGGTTCGCCGATATGGCCAAGTCCAGACCCATCCGTGCGAGCCCTGCCCAACTCAAGAGGCCGCTTCGGAGAAAGGGCCCCAACTGGCTGGGGACAATGACGACGAGCCCCTCCGGCAGTTCGTGCAGGCGGCCGCGAGAGTAGACAGAGGCCCTTTTCCCGGTGTCGTTCGTGTTGATGAGCTGATCTGTCAGCCCCAATTTGCCGCAGAGTTCGAGGCCTGCCGGTTTCTGAGACAGAAAGGAGTCAGGTCCGGCCTCCGTGATGAGATCGCCGATCCGATGGGTGACAATCTTCCCTCCCCAGTCGGAGGCGGCATCGAGCACGGTGCAGCGGATCGGGATACCGGCTGCCGCCGCCTGTTCATGAAGGGCGTACGCGGTCGAGAGCCCGGAGATCCCACCACCGATAACGGCAACAGTACGGAGATTGCTCACGACGTAGGGCAGAGGAAGGATTCGTGTGCTGCAACGGAACATTGCGAAACCGGCATGACTTCCCCTCGTTATTCGTGAATCGTTACACGGATGGAACCTCTCGGAGGACGATTCACGTTTGACGAATAACGTCTGCTAGCGCTGACTCAGCTTGTGGACCATGTCGATGGTTGCGGCCACATGTTCGATGGGTGTCGTCGGTAAAATCCCATGGCCCAAATTAAAGATATGACCCGGACGTCCGCCGGCCCGGCGCAGAATATCTGCCACGCGCCGTTCGATTTCATGCAACGGGGCAAACAATGCGAGTGGATCGAGATTGCCCTGTACCGCCACATCGTGCCCCACGGTGGACCAGGCCTCGTCGAGATGGATGCGCCAGTCGATCCCGATGACATCTCCTCCGGCTTCTCGCATCTGGCGGAGCATGGCCGAGGTGCCTGTGCCGAAATGAATCATCGGCACGCCTTCGCGCTTCAGCCCTTCAAATATCAATTGGACATGCGGCATCACATACTCGACATAGTCGCTGACCGAGAGGCACCCCACCCAGCTGTCGAACAATTGAATCGCTTGCGCTCCGGCCTTGATCTGTCTTCGCAGATAACCGGTGATTACCCGCGCAAACTTATCCATCAGCAGGTGCCACATTTTCGGTTCGCCGTACATCATCTGTTTGGTGAGGAGATAGTTTCGTGAACTCCCGCCTTCGATTGCATAGCTGGCGAGTGTGAACGGCGCCCCGGCAAATCCGATCAGGGGCACTCGCCCGTTCAAGGCGCGTCGAGCCTGACCGATGGCGTCGGCCACGTACTCAAGCTCGCCTCCATCGATGACCTTGAGCCGGTCGACGTCCGCCTGATCCCGCACCGGATTGTGGATCACCGGCCCCTCGCCTTCCGCAAACTCCAGGCTGAGGCCCATCGGTTCAAGCGGCAACAGGATATCGGCAAAAATAATGGCGGCATCGAGCGGGAAACGATCGATCGGCTGGAGCGTCACCTGAGCCGCCAGTTCAGGCGTCTTGCACAACTCCAGCATCGAGTGTTTGGCGCGGAGAGACCGATACTCGGCCATGTAGCGGCCCGCCTGGCGCATGAACCAGACCGGCGTGCAATCGACCGGCTCGCGCCTGCAGGCTTTCAGGAAACGATCGTTGATCATGGCGGCATTCTAGAGACGAGCAGGCGAAGGTGTCAATTCACGAGGGGAGGACTCCACTTCGTTAATTGTTATACGGTATTCGCTAATCGTCAGGACTCTCACATTTACCGTTGAACGAGTAACGTTTAACGAACGGGCCGCATGCGGCTCCGGTTGACAGGGGGTGAAACTCTCTACTAGACTTCCCCCTTACGTTGAGAGTCACGAGACAGATTCGATCAATGAGGTAGACAAGGAGGCCCGAATCCGGATGGCGAAGAAAATGGCAAGTGAATCGGACGAAACCAGATTGAAAAAGAAGGTCGCGGCGAAAGCGACCGCCGACAAGAGTTCCACTGTCGATGAAGCCCTTCGTTCGCTCAAGAAGCGGCTGCGACGGACACAACGGAAACGGCGCGCCTTAGCGCTGCGCAAAAAAAATTCCGCAAGCAAGAAGACAGCCGCTCCCGCCGCAAAGTAAGGATCCGGCGGACGTTTTCACTAACCCGCGTATCAGGGTTGCCGATGGGTGAGTGACGTATTCAGGTCATACCGATGGAACAATCACCACATAATAAAGACGAGGCCGCTCCTCCAGCCGTTTCAGAGACGGTGGTGACCGATGAATTCACCGATCGGGTAGCGGCGGACTTGACAGCAGAGCAGGCGGTGCGCGTTGAGCCGGCAGTGGAACCAGCTGAACAGGCTGTCCTTGACGAAGAGAAGGTCAAGGACGAGATCGAGATCCAGATCGATCTGCTGAAGGACCCCGATTGGGTGGTCCGCCGGGAAGCCGCCATCACGCTCGGAGAAATGGGCGATGAACGGTGTGTGGAACCGTTGTGTCGTGCCTTGCGCGACGGTGACTGGCAGGTTCGGGAAGTCGCGATCGAAGGGCTGGGGCAAATCGGCTCTCCCGCTGTCCAACAGTTGATCAAGTTGCTCCGCGATTGGGACGTTCGCAAGTACGCGATTGCCGCGTTAGGGAAGATTCGCGACGAGCGAGTGCTCGATCCCCTCATGTTGCAGTTGCGGAACGATGAGTTTAAGGACGATGCGATCAACGCATTGGTCGAGTTGGGTGAGCCGGCGGTGTCGCGATTGATCAACGCGCTGAAAGACAAAGACGAAAATGTTCGGAAGCAGGCGGTGCTGGCCTTAGGGCGAATCAAGAATATCGAGGCGATCGACCCCCTCATCGATATGCTCGCCGACAGCGATTGGTTTACCCGATTGACGGCCGCTGCGGCGCTCGAGGCGATCGGCGATAGCCGGGGCCGTGATGCGATCAAGCCGTTGATGAAGGACCCGGATCTGGTGGTGCGGATGCGGGTGGAGCGGATACTCGCGAAGTGGAAGAAACAGCCTGCCTGAGGTGATTGGGTAATTACTCAGGTGTTTAGACTGAAGGCTGAAGGTTATAAAAGATCTCGCAAGGCAGGATAAGCCATTTAACGCCTTCTCGGTTTCGACGAGAAGTCCGACCCTAAAAGCCTTCAGCCTATCGACCTGAGTAGTTACGCTATTTATTCAGTTGCCGGTCGACCTCCAGTTGAATCTCGTCGAGCTTCTTCAGCGACACCGGTTTCCCCATCGACAATTCCAGTCTCACTTCTCGAAGCGTTCCGGTCAGCGTCCGCAGGGCGAGGATCGATTCATCTTGCTTCGCGCCTTTCGTCGCATGCTCCAGCGTCTCAGCCGCCTCGCCTAATTGCTTGGCGGCTTCCCCGAAGTTTTTATCAAACAGTTCCGACTTCGCCTGCACCACCCGCGATTTGGTGTCGATCAGTCCCTGCCGCCTGCGCAGGTCCCGCTCGATTCCCATCGTGGTATCGATGATGTTGAGCGAGGTGTCTTTGAGCGAATGTTGGAGGCTCACCGCCGTTTCTTGCAGCGTGCCGGCCGGGCGTTGGCCGAAGTAAAATCCGAGACCGAACGACACGGCGATCAGGATCAGTATGGCGAAAAATTTCCACATGATGCGATTCCTTGGACTAACAGGCTGCGAACAACGTTTCTGGCCTTTCAGGTCTGTCTCGTCTGTTGTGTCTATCTGGTGTATCCGCTTGGCCTGATTTAATCAAGCACACAAGATAGACCAGAGAGACCAGACAGACTGAACAGACCAGTTCAACAGGACCGGTCGGCGGACTATTTCCGGGTCCTGCTAACGAGCTTTGGGGACGGGAGCGGTCGTGGGACGGCGGAGTTGTTGGAGAAGACTGCCTGCGGCAGCAAGGCGAACGGTCATATCTGTGTCGTGCAGCCCTTGCTTGAGCAACGGCAGCACCGGTGCGCCGCTCTTGCCCAAGGCCTTCACGGCGGAGAGCCGTGGCTGTGGTTGTTGATCCTTCAACAGTGTCTGCAAGATGGTCACGGCTTGGTTGTCGGAGGTCGCCGCTAGCGCATGGGCAGCGGCAGCGCGGACCGAGGGGTTCGTGTGTTTCGCCAGGTCTGCGGCAAGCCCAATAGCCGATGTGTCGCCCAGTCGAAGCAGTCCTTCCACCGCGCTGGCCCGTACCAGCATATCCGCATCGCGCGTGAGCGCCCGCAGCAACGGGTAGTTGTCGCGAATCCCCAGTCGCCCCAGGCTTGTCGAGGCCACCGCGCGCACACGCGCGTTGTCGTCCCCCAGGGCATGAGTTAACGGCGCGACACTACCGGCTTGCCCATAGTCTCCCAATGCGCCGGCGGCAAATGCGCGAACCGACGGTTCGGGGTCGTACACGCCCTGGCTCAGGACCGACAGACTCGATGCTCGCTTCAGTTGCCCCAATATCCCCAAGGCTGCCATGCGGACGTCGGGGTCCGGAAGCGTCGCCGCTCCGGTGATATCGATCAGCATATCCTGTTTGCCGAGCCGGTAGAGCGCGGCAGAGGCAAATACAGATTCCGGTCCGTCATCCGTTCTGGCGACGTCGATGAGGTAGGGCTTGATGTCGGTGACGTTGGCTTCGCTGAGCGCGTTCATCACGGCAATGCGCACAGCCGGCATGGCATCGGTCAAGGCCCGTCGTAAGGGGCCGGACTTTCCTGCGAGTCCGGCCTTGCCGATGGCGTCCGCGGCGCGAGCCCGTACCAGGACCGAGCCATCGAGCAGCCCGTCTTCCAAGACAGCCTGTGTGTCAGCGAGGCCGAGTTCAGCCAGCATCGTATAGGCCATAATCCGCACATACTCCTGGGGGTCGCGGACATGGCTGGTTAAAAAGCTGAGCGCCAAGGGCCGTAGGAGCGCCGGATCGTCCGGTTGATCCGGAGGGACGAGCCGTTCATAAAGGGGAAGGGCTTCTTCCGGTCGCCCAAGTTTGATGGAACTCTGAAAGGCGAGGCGAATGAGCGGTTTCGATGCCGTGCTTTCAGCCGGAAGCGAGCGCCAGAGTTTCAGAACCCGGTCGTATTCTGCGCGGTTGAATGCGTCGGTGGCCTCACGTTCGAGGGCGGAGGTGGTCGGCGCTGTCGGGGAGCCCGCCTCCGCAGGGGGCATGTCCACGACCATCGTCGCCATAATGAGGAGCAAGAGTATCCGACACGGTGCAGTGGGGGCGCCGTGGCGGGTTGTGTGCAAGGGCCGGAATCGACGGTCGTTTACCATATCGAAGGTGTACGGACCATGGCCGGCGCATACAAATTTTCGACGTATTCCTTGACCATTCGTTTCGTGCAGAAGCGGGGAGCATTCGTCCGCAGATTTTCCTTCATGAGTTGCAGCCAGCCTCGGGGTATTCCGTCCAGGTCTCGTTGATAGAAGAGGGGAATGGCTTCTTGCTCCAGCGTGCGGTAGAGCTGCTGTGCGTCATGCTCGTCCTGGGCTTGAACGTCCTGATTCCCGGCTAAGGGTTCAATGCCCCATCCGTTGGCTCCGCTGTAACCCTCTTTCCACCATCCATCGAGGACGCTGAGGTTGATGACGCCGTTGAGCGCGGCTTTTTGCCCGCTCGTTCCGCTGGCCTCCAAGGGAAAACGCGGAGTGTTCAGCCAAATGTCGACCCCTTGAACGAGGAACTTCGCCATGTGCATGTCGTAGTTTTCCAGGAATGCCACATGGCCGCCCAACTTGTGGTCGTCGCAAAAGCTCAACACTTCGTGAATGAAATAACGGCCTGGTTCATCGGCCGGATGGGCTTTACCGGCAAAGATCAATTGGACGGGACGCCATTGATTATGGAGCAACCGTTTCAGCCGTTCGAGGTCTCGGAACAACAGGGTCGCCCGCTTATAGGTGGCGAAGCGCCTGGCGAAACCGATGGTGAGCGCTTCGGGATCGAGCAGCGTGCCTCGCGTCAAGACCTGCGAAGGTTGGAGATGCCCCTGTATCCACCCGCTTCTGGCGCGTTCCCGGATGAAGCTCATGAGTTTGCGTTTCATCGTTTGGCGCACGATCCAGAGTTCCTGGTCGGGGATATCCATGACCCGTTGCCACATGGCCGTATCGTCGCATTTCTCCGCCCATTCGGGGCCGAGATACTTGCCGTAGAGTTGGTTGAGTTCCGGCGCGATCCAAGTCGGCGCATGGATGCCGTTGGTCACGCTGCGGATCGGAACTTGCTCTATCGACAGGCCGGGCCACATATGGCGCCACATCCCTCGTGAGACCTGTCCATGTTCACGGCTGACCCCGTTCACGTGGGCGGCCATCCGGATGGCGAGCGCCGTCATGTTGAAACCGTGCCCCTGGGATTCGGGGGTATCTCCCAGCCGCAGAAAGGCTTCGCGTGAAAGATCCACTTGCTCCCAATAGCCGGAAAAATACCGGTCCATGAGGTGATGGGGAAAGACGTCGTGGCCGGCCGGCACCGGTGTATGGGTGGTAAACACCGTGCTCTGGCGGATGGTCTCGCAGGCGTCCGCGTGCGTCGATCCTTTCTGGACCAATTCGCGAATGCGCTCCAATGTCAGGAAGGCGGAATGTCCTTCATTGGCATGCCAGACTGTCGGCGCAATGCCCAAGGCGCGAAGCATGCGGACGCCGCCGATGCCCAACAAGAATTCCTGGCAGAGGCGCGTTTCCTGATCGCCGCCGTACAGTCGAGCCGAGAGAGCCCGATTTTCCGGACTGTTCTCAGGGACGTCCGTATCGATGAGGTAGAGGGTGACTCGCCCGACGAGTACTTTCCAGACTGCCGCAGCCACAATCCGGCTTCCGATCTCCACCGTAATCCTACAGGGTTCTCCTGCCGGCGTAAGCGCGGGTTCAATTGGCGACTCTGTCCGGTTGAACGGGGCATAGGCTGCTTCCTGCCATCCCTCCGCCGTGATCCGCTGCTGGAAATATCCTTGGGGATACATGAATCCCACTCCCACCAGGGGCACGCCGAGATCGCTGGCTTCCTTGCAATGGTCTCCGGCGAGAATGCCGAGACCGCCGCTGTAAATCGGAATGGATCGATGGAGACCGAATTCCGCCGAAAAATATGCGATGGTGAGGGCGCTCAAATTGCCGTGCTGCGATTGAAACCAACTGTGTCCATTCTCACGGTACTTGTCGAAGATTTTGAGAGAGGCTGAGTAGAGTCGCATATACGAGGGGTCCTCAGCCAAGTGTATGAGCCGCTCAGGCCTGACATCGGCTAGAAGTTTCACGGGGTTGTGGTGGGTCAGCACCCAGAGGGTCGGATCGATGTGTTCAAACAGCCGGCGGGCTTCAGGATTCCAGCTCCACCAGAGATTCAGCGCCAGCTCCTTGAGACGTGAGAGCCCGGATGGGATGGTCTGTGATGGCGCATCTGTTGTCTGCGAAGTATCCACTGCACCTCCTCAAAAATACGATAGGTCTATCTTGTCTATCTTGTGTGTGGTTGAACCAGACTACACGCATATACCAAACAAACCAGATAGACCAGACGGACCAGATAGACTGGATTGTCGAGAGCGATCAGGCGTGGCCGGCCTTATGCCAAGAAGTCCATTCGTCTGAGAATGC
>CAZVEZ010000050.1:0-14591 GCA_964626135.1 uncultured Nitrospira sp. | reverse complement strand
GGGTATTACCCTAGAACCTGGGACTAGTCATTCGTTGAAGATTATTGTCACATCGGATTGATGATATAAGGGAATGAGGAAGTCATGAAGAATTCGTTTAGTCTGAAGGCGGGCGGGCTACTGATGACTGCCTTTGGAATCATCTTGGTCTCCGGAAACGCAGGAGATTTAACCTTCGCCGCAGATTCGCTTCCTGCAGGCTTCAAAGCTGGCCAGCTCGCGCCTGAGCCTTCTGCCGATATGATCGAAGCAGGGAAGCGGGTCTACTTTACCAAGTGTGTCTGGTGTCATGGAGTCGATGGCGCGGGTGATGGACCAGGTGCCGATCGTCTTTGGCCACGCCCCCGCAACTTCAACCAGGGGACGTTCAAAATCCGCCACACGGCTAGTGGTGAGTTGCCGTTGTTCGATGCCAAGAAACCGGTTCCAGGACAAAATGACCTGTTTGAAACTGTTACGCACGGTCTACCCGGCTCTGCAATGCCACCCTGGGAAGGTATTCTGACGGAGGAGCAAAGGCTTCAGGTGCTGTCATTCGTTACCACTCAGCTTGTGAAAGATCGAAGTTTTACAGATAAACAGTCAGAAAGCCAAAGCATTTTGCAATTAAGCGAACTCAAACCTATTCCTGCGAACGAAGAGAGTTTGAAAAAAGGGGCCGAGCTCATTGTAGAGAAAAAGTGCATCGAATGTCATGGTGTGGAAGGTCGTGGTGACGGCAATGCGTTTAACTTGAAAGATGATTGGGGCTTTTCGATACAGCCTGCAGACTGGCATAAGTGTTGGAACTTTAGAGGGAGCCGGCAGGATCCCTATAACGTCAGCAATATCTTCCGGACGTTTTCGACCGGAGTCAACGGCACTCCGATGCCTTCATTCGCTGATAACACGACTGTTGAGGAACGTTGGCATATTGCGAATTTTGTGAATTCGCTTTGTGAACGTGAAGCAGATGGAACGCCCTTGCAAATTGATCCATTGGCAGACAAGCCGAAGATTAACTTTGTGTTGCCTGCAGGGGTAGTCGAAGGAGAAATTCCGACAGATCCCGAGAATGAATTGTGGACGAAACGGGTCAGGCGATATGTTGCGATGGGTGGTCAAATCACCCACAAGCCAAGAAACTTCGTGAATCGGATTGACGATATCTGGGTGAAAGCGCTCTACAACGATCAACATGTCGTGTTCATGTTTCAGTGGGACGACCGGACGAAGAGTGTCGCCGAAGGAAAGCTGCCGTGGGCTCCAACCTCGGTCAATGTAGATGTGAAAGAGCAGGATCCGAAAACCGGCGAAGAAGGCTCTATTGCATCTCATCAGAACAACTACACGGTTTATAATGATGCGGTCGCGGTTCAAACTGCTGTGAAATGGAAAGAACTTCCCGCGCCGATAAAACCTCGGTATTTATGGGGGAGCAATGAACAATTCCCTGTCGATATTCTGAAATGGGAAGCAGACGGTTCGCTCCGCGCCTTCAAGGGGACAGGATGGGATCAGGACTTTGAAGAGCGTTTCAATTATGAAGAAGAAATCAAGGTTCTGCATTCAGAGTGGAAGAATGGCCAATGGACAGTCATGATTCAGCGTCCATTGGGGAATAAGACGGATCAGGATTACGATGAAGATACGTTTTTTGAAGTGGGGCAATATATTCCCACAGTGTTCTTTGCCTGGGACGGTCACAATGGGGATGCAGGGCGAAAAATGGCTGTGTCAGCCTTCTACTATACCTTCCTGGAGCCGCCGACACCGCGAGAAGCCTATATCTATCCGGTTGTGATCGCGGCTGGCGTGGTTCTTCTGGAAGGCTGGATATTGACCAGACGATCAAACAAGCGGAAAGGTAAGACTCTCTAGTATTATCCTGAACAGATCGTGTGTGATCTGTGAAGAGGGG
Source organism: uncultured Nitrospira sp. (assembly GCA_964626135.1). Taxonomy (GTDB): domain Bacteria; phylum Nitrospirota; class Nitrospiria; order Nitrospirales; family Nitrospiraceae; genus Palsa-1315. Next base: position 12,691 of record CAZVEZ010000050.1, on the reverse strand, counting down.
GTGGGGCGACCCACCCCCTCTTTCTTTTTGGCCAAGCATCGAGGGCATTGTGGAGACTGAAGTAACCGGCGTTCTTCTCGCCGGGGGAAAAAGTCTAAGGATGGGCGAAGACAAACGGTATCTCGTTGTGGGAGAACAGACTCTCCTTGAGCGAGGACTGGATGTGCTTCAGTCAATGTTTCAGGAAGTGATGGTCGTTATTGCGCAGGACAGCCCTCCGCTCGATATCGCCGCCAGGGTTGTGCGAGATCTAGTACCTGATTGCGGCAGTCTCGGAGGGATCTACACAGGGCTCACTCAAGCAACAACCTCCTGTATATTCGTTGCGGCATGCGATATGCCGTTTCTGAATCAGGCAGTCATTGCGCAATTCACGAGCCGGAGAGCTACTGCGGATATTGTGATGGCGAGACTCGCGACACGATTGCATCCGATGCATGCCTTGTATGGGAGAGGGTGTCTGCCGGTTATGGAACAGATGTTTCTGGCACAACGGCTCAAGATCCAAGAGCTGGTGTGCCACGAGCCCCTTCGAGTGCAATATATTACCGAAGCGGATTTGCTTATCATCGATCCTTCTTGGCGTTCTTTTCACAATGTGAATACACCGGCGGATCTTGAGGCAGCCTGTTCCATGCTGGCGCAGGTCCATCCCCCAGAACAACCATAATGCGTACAGTAAGAAGAACGATCGTCATGATCCATCCAGGTGGCCTTGGCGATGTGCTCTTAGCGGTCCCGGCTATGATGCGGTTGCGGACCCGCTTTCCTATGCATTGGCTGGTGCTTTGCGCTGAGGACCAACCTGCGAAATTGCTATTTGCGTGCGGCATTATTGACGCCTGGTTTCCGGCGCAGGGGCAAGTCTGTGCGCAATTGTTCACCGGCGCAGATTCGATTACAGGTCAGTTGCGGGGTTGGTTTAAAGATTGTGACCTTGCCATTGGTTGGTTGCAAGATCTCGATGGCAAGTTGGAGGAGACACTGAAGGCGGTCGGCGCCCGAGAGGCGATCGTGAGGTCTCCGTTCTCGGCGGCAATTCAGCCCATACATCAACGCGATCGATTTCTTGAAACGATCAATGAGGCGCTGTTTGATGGTGAAGCGGAGGCCACGTTGACGGTGACGAATCCGCTTCTCGATCTTGGGCGAACCTGTCTGGAGGCGAAAGGCCTCGCGAACAGACAGGATCTTGTCGTGATTCATCCTGGAAGTGGGAGCGCCCATAAGTGTGTAGCACCAGAGACACTTGCATCTGTAATTATCGCCCTTCGAGATTACGGGGCGACTCCGCTAGTCCTTGAAGGTCCGGCAGACCGGGGGCCGGCCGAGCGTCTGCTCCGGTTATGTGCCAATCCACCGACCGTCTTGAGGGATCTCGATATCCTTACCGTCGCCGGTGTATTGGCACAGACACGGCTCTTTGTCGGGCAGGATTCAGGAGTCACACATATGGCGGGAATGATGGGAGTGCGTACGGTGGCATTATTTGGACCGACTGACCCTGATCGCTGGGCTCCCTATGGCACTCATGTGACCGTGATGCAAGGCGCGCCTTGTCTCTGCCGATCATGGGGCGACGTTAGACGGTGTGAGAACAAGCCTTGTCTCGATATGTCATACGATCATCTTCTGGCGCACTGTCTTGCGCATCTCAAGGAGGCAGTGGTTCGATAGAGAGTTCCGTTCAGCGCCTTGTCACTGATTACCCCGTATGCTAGAGTGGCCAGTTCGTTTTCCCTTTCATTGCTAAGGACTTAGGAGTTTTTTTCTTGTCCAGCGGGTTCGTTCAAGAAAAGGTCACCAGTGCGCTCCTTAAAGCGCTCAATGGGGCCAAAGAAAAAGGCCTACTGAAGACAGAATCCTGGCCTCAACTGAGTCTGGATGCTCCCAAGCGGTCTGAATGGGGGGATCTCGCCTCGACGGTCGCGATGTCTCTCGCGGCCTCTGAGCAACGGGCACCTCACGACATTGCCCAAATTATCCTCAACAATCTCGCTCAGCAGGAGCAGCTCTTCGAGCGAGTTGAGATTGCCAAGCCCGGTTTCCTCAACCTGACGATCAAGCCCGTCGTTTGGCAGGAAGTGCTGAGAGAAATCGAGATGGAAGGTTCGGCCTACGGGCAAGCTGAGGTGGGGCATCGACAGCGTGTCTTGGTGGAATATGTCAGTGCGAATCCGACCGGTCCGCTGCATGTGGGGCATGGGCGTGGCGCTGCGGTCGGGCAGGCTGTCGCGAACATGCTCAAAGCGGTCGGGTATGACGTCGTGAGTGAGTACTATATCAACGACGCAGGCAGGCAAATGAAATTATTGGGGACATCCGTCTATGCGCGGTATGTGGAGTTGATGGGCCAGCCGATGGAGTTTCCGTCAGAGGGCTATCACGGAGCCTATATTACTGCAGTGGCCGAACGAGTGAAATCTCAGATCGGGGCCGAGTTAGTTGGACGTTCGCCAGTGGAGGTTGAGGAACGCTGTCGAACGTTCGCCTATCAGGAACTGCTAACGCTGATTCGCGAGGATCTGAAATCCTTCGGGATCGAGTTCGAATCATGGTTCAGCGAAGCGTCTCTCGTAAGCTCAGGGGCCGTCCAACGGGTCTTGGATGAATTGAGATCGAACGACGTCCTATTCGAGGAGGAAGGCGCCTGGTGGTTCCGATCCTCGGCATTCGGTGATGAGAAGGATCGTGTCGTACGGAAACAGGACGGCGAATACACCTACCTGGCTTCGGATATCGCCTACCATCAGGATAAGCTGCGACGCGGGTACGATCTCCTCATCGACGTCTGGGGCGCGGATCACCATGGATACATTCCTCGCATGCAAGCAGTCGTGCAGGCCTATGGGTATCCGAAAGATCGCTTCCAGGTTGTGCTGGTCCAGATGGTGAATCTGTTGCGCGCCGGAAAGAAAGTGGAAATGTCGAAACGGGCCGGTGAGTTCATCACAATGCGGGAAGTCATCGATGAAGTCGGGGCCGATGCGGCGAAGTTCTTTTTTCTGATGCGCGATTCCAATTCGCATCTGGATTTTGACTTGGAACTGGCCAAGCAACGGTCATCCGATAATCCCGTGTACTACGTCCAATATGCCCATGCCAGGATCGCCAGCCTCTGGCGTGTCGCAGCTGCGCGCGGCATTGCATCCCCACTGCCGAGCGAGACAGATTTGACGGTGCTGACGGACCCGGATGAATTGGGGTTGATTCGCAAGCTCTCGGCGTATCCTTCAGTTCTGCAGGGCAGTGCCATGGCTTATGAGCCTCATCGGATGACCTATTATCTTCAGCAACTAGCCGGGCTGCTGCATACGTTTTATAACAAGCACCGGATACTGCCTCCTGCTGCGGACCGCGACTTGTTGGCGATGGCGCCTGAAGGATTAGCATCAAGTGAAGGGCAGGAGGCGCTGACTCCAGAGCGGACTGCGGCGAGATTGGCGTTAATGCGGGGAGTCCAGCAGGTCCTGAAGAATGGACTCAGTGTCCTGGGGGTCTCTGCACCGGAGCAGATGTAAGAGGCAAGAGGGGCCGTGGATTTTTCAGTGCAGCAGGCAGCTGGTGAGACGAGGGCTCGGTTGGGGAGGCTCAGCACAGCTCATGGAGCGATTGATACGCCGGCGTTCATGCCGGTTGGAACGTTGGGGCCGGTAAAGGGAATTGATCCTGCCGACCTAGAGCAGCTCGGTTTCCGTCTCATGCTGAACAACGCCTACCATCTGTATCTGCGGCCTGGGCATAAGGTTGTGGCTGAGATGGGTGGATTGCACCGGTTCACCGGGTGGCCGGGAGCCATTTTGACGGACAGCGGTGGGTTTCAGATTTTCAGCCTCGCTAAATTATGCAACGTGACGGACGAGGGTGTGAGTTTCCAATCGCATCTGGACGGGTCCATGCATTTCATCACGCCGGAGACCGCCATCGAGATCCAAGAAGCATTAGGGGCCGATATCATGATGGCATTCGATCACTGTGTGGCCTTGCCGGCTGAGAAAGAGGTCGTGCGCGGTGCCGTGCGACGCACCACCCTTTGGGCACAACGTTGTCAGGTCAGTCGGCGCCGTACGGATCAAGCGTTGTTTGGGATTGTGCAAGGCGGATTGGATGTCGATCTCCGTGTGACCTCGGCGCGCGACCTCGTCAGCCTTGGTTTTGATGGCTATGCGGTCGGAGGACTTTCGGTGGGAGAATCAAAGGCAGAGATGTATGCCATGTTGGATGTGACCGTGCCGGAGCTGCCGGCTTCGAAGCCGCGATATTTGATGGGAGTGGGTATGCCGGAGGATTTGATCGAAGGCGCCGTGCGCGGGATTGACCTCTTTGACTGCGTGGTGCCGTCACGGCATGGTCGGACCGGCTCGCTCTTTACCAGTTTCGGACGCGTGGTGATCAAACAAGCGAAGTATATTCGCGATGAACAGCCGATCGATCCGGCGTGCGGATGCCCGGTCTGCGCACGCTACTCGCGAGCCTATTTGCATCATCTCTTTCACGTGAAAGAGATGCTGTCGTCGAGACTGAACACAATTCACAATCTCTGGTATTTTGCCGATCTGATGGGCCGGCTACGGTCAGCGATCGCACAAGGAAGGTTACGGTCGTTCCGTGACGAATTTTACCGGTCCCGTGACCGGGCAGCATCGGATGCCTCGGCTGTTGGCATGGCCGAGATTGATGCGCGTCGGCATTCCGGATGGGACTAACCAGGTCGAGGAGGGGTTCGTATGGTTATGCAATCGGTCGCATGGGCTCAAGGGCTCGGAGGAAGTGCGAGTGCGAATTCGACGTACGGTACGATTTTGTCCCTCCTTCCATTCCTGCTGATCTTCGTCATTTTCTATTTTCTGGTTATCAGGCCGCAACAAACGCGCGCGAAACAGCAGAAGGAATTGCGGGAGGCTCTGAAGAAGGGCGACAAGGTGGTGACAGCATCGGGTATCTGGGGCACCGTGACGAATCTCGGGAAGGAAACAGTGACGCTGCAGATCGCCGATACGGCGAAGATTCGGATACAACGGGACCAGATTGCTCGATTGCGCGGCGGTGACGAAGAGGAAAAGGATAAGGAGTGATAAGGTGCAAGTGACAAAGGGGTTACAGTAGACATGAAAAAAGTGGGTGGGCGGTTAGTACTGTTGGTGTTGGTGTCGGTGATGTCGGTGATATTTTTTATCCCGTCCTATCAGCCGTTCTATCAGGCATTGCCCGGGTGGCTGAAGCAGGTGATGCCGAGCAAAGGTATTACGCTGGGCTTGGATCTCCAAGGCGGGATTCACCTTGTCATGGAAGTGGACGAAGATCGCGCAGTCGAGATTGCCGTCGATCGATCGGTCGTGTCCCTGCAAGACTGGCTGGTCGACAAGAAGATTCCCGTCGAGTCTGTAATACGCTCGGGACAGGCGCAGGTCACGATCCAGTTTCAGAATGCCGAACTCAAGGAACAGATCCAGAAGATGATCGACGACTATCCGACCTTCAGCGAGACAGAGTCCGCTGGGTCGGCCGGCCGGTTGGTGTGGGAGTTACGGGAGAGCGAGGTGAAGCGAATCAAGGACTCTACGATCAACCAGGCGCTGGAGACGATCCGGAATCGCATCGACCAGTTCGGCGTGACAGAACCGATCGTGCAACGGCAGGGGTTGAAGCAGATCGTCGTGCAGTTGCCCGGAGTCAAAGAGCCCAAGCGCGCCAGGGATCTGATCAAAGAGACGGCGTTGCTTGAATTTAAGATGCTTGACGAGGACAACCAGCTGACGCTCGATCTGCCTGCCCGTATTCCGAAAGACAAAGAAGCCGAGCTGTTGCAACAGGTCGAGGCAAAGCTGCCGGTCGGTGACCAGATCCTCTTCGAACGGGCTATCGAAAAAGACACCGGACGGGAATATCGTATTCCCTATCTCGTGAAAAAACGGGTTATGTTGACCGGCGATGTGTTGAGCGATGCAGTGGTTCAGATCGGTCAATTCAACGATCCCTACGTGTCGATCACATTCGACTCCAAGGGCGGCCGTGAATTCGAGCGGATTACGGGCGACAACATCAAGAAGCGAATGGCCATCGTGCTCGACAACACGATCTACTCGGCGCCGGTGATTCAAGACCGCATTTCCGGTGGGCGCGCGCAAATCACCGGAACCTTTTCCATGCAAGAGGCAAGCGATCTAGCCATCGTGCTCCGGGCCGGCGCCTTGCCGGCTCCGCTCAAGATCATTCAAGACCTGACGGTCGGACCATCGCTGGGGAAGGATTCGATCGAGAAAGGTGTGCAGGCCACGTTGTTTGCCGGCGCCCTGGTGGTGGTGTTTATGATCGTGTATTACCGGGTATCGGGAGTGATTGCGGATTTTGCTCTGGCGCTCAATCTCTTGTGTTTGATCGGCGCCCTGTCTGCGCTCAACGCGACTTTGACCTTGCCGGGGATTGCTGGAATCGTGCTCACGATCGGGATGGGTGTCGATTCGAATGTCCTGATCTTTGAGCGTATCCGGGAAGAGCTGCGATCAGGGAAAGCCGTTCGGCTGGCGGTGGACGGAGGGTATGACAAGGCGTTGCTGACGATCGTCGACTCTCACGTGACCACCCTGATTACGGGAGTGGCGCTGTTCCTCTTCGGCACAGGGCCGATCAAAGGGTTTGCCGTGACGCTGTGCCTCGGAATCGGGATCAATCTATTTACGGCGTTGATCGGCACCAAGGTTATCTTCGACCTCTTGAATCAACGGCAGAAAGTGGAACAGTTAAGCATCTAGTTCTAAGGAGTCGGCATGTTAGAGATCCTCAGAAAAACCAATATCGATTTTATGGGAAAGCGCCGCTTTTCCTTTCTCTTTTCAGGCATCATGGTGCTGCTCGGCATTGTGGCGATCGTTCAGATTTCCCGTGGGTCTGCCAATCTCGGCATCGATTTTGCCGGCGGAACCGCGGTGCAGTTGAAATTCGACCAATCGATCCGGATCGACGAAGCGCGAAAAGTGTTGGAGTCGAACGGCTTGTCTAATGCTGAGCTGCAGGAGTTCGGTCAGGACAACAAGCTCTTGATCCGGTTGAAGACCTCGACGACCATTGAAGAGAAAATTGCCGACCGAGTCGTCGCAGTGTTTACAAAAGAGTTTCCCGCAAATCGTTTCGTCGTCGATTCCAGCACGGAAATCGGGCCGGCTATCGGACAGAAGCTCCAGCAGGATGCCCTTATTGCGATTCTCATTTCGTTTGCCGGGATCATTCTCTATGTGGCGGCGCGATTCGAACTTCGTTTCGGCATCGCTGCGGCCCTCGCGACCTTCCATGATGTGTTGGCGGTGTTAGGCGCCTTTTATATCCTGGACAAGGAAATTACCTTACTCGTCGTCACGGCATTGCTCACGTTGGCCGGCTATTCGATGACGGATACGGTCGTCGTATTCGACCGTATCAGGGAGAATCTCAGGATGCGGAGGCGGGAGAGCGAAGAGACGATCATCAACAATGCGGTCAACCAAGTCTTGAGCCGCACAATCGTCACCAGTTTAACCGTGATATTAGTGCTGATTCCGCTGACGGTAGCCGGCGGCGAGGTCTTACACGATTTTTCTCTCGCCCTGTTGTGGGGGGTGATTTTCGGAACCTATTCGTCGGTCTTCGTTGCAAGTCCGTTGCTGTTACTTTGGCCGAAAACGGCAGGGGGACTCTTGAAGCGGAGTTAGCCGGATGGTGAAATAACAGTTCGTCGCTCGTCCCGGAAGATCCTTTCGGACGCGGCATGTAGCACAGGTTGCCGTATCCTGCTGCTCGGAACATACCCATGACACTCTGGAGCCGTTCTCACAGCCTCCAGCGCAAGATCATCACCGCGATTGTGCTGGTCGGCCTTCTGCCCCTGACCCTTCTGCTCGCGTTTACCTATTTCGAGGAGCGGCGCGCTCTTCGTGAAATGACCGGAGTCAACTTCAAGGAAGCTGCTGTGGAAGCCGCTCGCCGCATCGAAATGCAGGTGAGCCGCGGGATTAATGAAGCCCAACAACTCGCCGCGACTCCCTTTCTCAGGACCGCCGTCACCGAAGCCAATCGCACATATGAGGGCAAGGACGCGCGCAATATCCAGGGCATGATCAAGGATTGGCAACAGCGGTGGCGTCAGCGCGATAAGCAGAGCGAGTTTCCTCTCTTCATCAATCGTATCGTTACGAACTACCTCATCCGATGGCACGATATCCGCAAATCGGACTATGTCGGGATCCTGTTGACCGATCAGCAGGGGGCGCTGGTCGTCAGCTCGATTCCACAAGTGGAATATTTTTACGGGAAGACACCATGGTGGCAAGACGTGATGAAAGGAGGAGGTCTCGGGGGCTATGTGAGCGAGATTGCCTTTGATCCCTCGTTCGGGACTCACGTGGTTGTCGTGGCAGCGCCTATTCTAGACGATACAAAGGGTACGGTAATCGGGGTAGTCACCATTCTGTTACGGCGAGCCACGATCTTCCATGCCATTGCCGAGGTCGCCATCGGGGCAACCGGCCATGCGATGCTGTTCGGTTCCGATGGCGTGCCGCTGATCTGTCCGGTCCTGGCACCGGAGGAGCATACGGTGCGGCCCGAGTTGATCAGCGCCCTTGGCGGGTTGCAGGCCGGCTGGACGGTTGCCGAAGATGATTCGCATGGGAGCCGGAACGCCTTGATTGGATTCGCTCCGGTTCGATTCAGCGAGGGGTTAACTCCGGGGAGCCTCGGAGGACATCAGTGGATCACCGTGGTGCGGCAGGACCCGCAGGAGACCTATGCGCGGCTCGCCGAACTCGTGGTCAAAGTGCTGCTTTGTGGAGTGCTCGTGCTTGCCCTGCTCTGGGGAACAGGGATGCTCGTCGCGCGCCGAATTGCCCATCCGATTCAGGTGTTACACGACGGAGTCCGCGAAATCGGCAGCGGACGACTGGACAGGAGACTGGAGCTGAAGACCGGCGATGAAATCGAAGGGCTTGCCAGTGCGTTCAATCAGATGGCGGAAAATCTCCAACGGTCATTTGCGCAGATTGAGCAACGTATGGAGGACGTGCACCGCGTGGAAGAAAAGTACCGCGATTTGATCGAGCATTCTCCGGAGATGATCTATCAATTGAACCGGAACGGCCGATTCGTTCATGTGAACAAGACGGGGCTCGAGAAGCTGAAATACACGCTCGATGAGATGCTGTCGATGAAGCTCTGGGATCTAGTGCCGCGCGGCCAGGAGCCGCTCGTTTTACAGTATCTAGAACGATTGGTCGCGCGAGGGCGTAGCTCGATGGAAACGGTGTTTCTGGCGAAAGATGGAGGCCTGATCGACGTGGAGATTCACGCGACGGCGTTGATTGATCAAGAGCGGGGCGGACTGGTCCACTCGCGCGCATTTGTGCGAGACATCACCGAACGGCGCCGGCTTGAACAACGATTGCAAGAGCACACGACGAAACTTGAACATGCCGTGTCGGAGCGGACAGAACAGCTCATGGCCTCGCAGGCGCGGTACAAAGCGTTATTCGATTCAGTGGCGGACTCGGTATTTATGGTGAATCCGAGCGGGATGATCGTGGCTGTCAACAAACGTGAAGAGCAGGCTCTGGGGTATGCGGAGCGGGATGTGGTCGGTCGCAGTCTGCTCGAAGTCATTCTTCCGGGCTATCACGACGCGTTGCGCGGGTGGCTGCGCGACATTATTTCAGGACAGTGGAAAGCGCCCACCCAGGAGATCATGGTGCGCCATGCCGACGGACTGGAAACTCCGGCCGAAATGGCTCTGATCCGTGTCGGAGAAGCCGATCAACTATCGGTCATGGTACAGTTACGGGACATTACCGACAGGAAGCGTCTTGAGCAGCAACTGGAAATCTACCGGGAGGAGTTGGAGGATAAGGTGCGAGAGCGCACGCGGGAGATCGAAGAGACCAAGCAATATCTTGAGAATCTGCTCGAGAACGCCAACGATGTCATCTACACGCTCGATAGCGAGCAACGGTTTACCTACGTCAACGGAAAAATCGAAGCCTGGGGTTACCGGAAAGACGATCTGCTTGGGCGTCCATACCTCGTCCTGCTCTCCAAGCGGCATCGAGGGAAACGTCTCAAGAACACCTTGGATATCGGGGCGAAACAGGTCTATGAGGTTGAAGTCGTCACGCGCACAGGGGAGCCGAGGGCTGTCATGGTCAGTGTATCGCCACTGCATTCGGCCGAGGGAGCCATCCTGGGCGTGTTGGGCATTGCGCGTGATATGACCGAGACCAAGAAGCTGGAGCAACAGATCAGAAATTCAGAAAAGCTGGCTTCGGTCGGAAGGCTCGCCGCTGGAGTCGCCCATGAAATCAACAATCCCCTTGGGGGCATCCTCAACTGTCTCTATAATTTGCGGAAGGGAACGTTGTCGCCAAGCCGGCAAGAGGAATATCGCGTGTCGATGGAAGACGGTGTGCGCCGTGTGCAGAAGATCGTTCGGCAGCTTCTCGATTTCTCCCAGCAGCATGAGCCGGAGTTCGCGCTGACGGATATCAATCACGTCGTCGACCGTGTCCTGATCCTGACGACTCATCTCTTTGCTCCGAAGCGAATCACGCTGGAAACTGCATTCAGTCAAGGCTTGCCGAATGTCATGGTCGATCGACATATGATCGAACAGGTCTTGATGAATCTTGTATTGAATGCGGTGCAAGCGATGACAGACGGCGGGAAGCTGACGATTCGTACATCGGTGGTTGAAGGGGTCTGTCTGATCGAGGTGTGCGATACGGGATCGGGGATTCCTCCGGCGGTCTTGCCGAGGATTTTCGACCCCTTCTTTTCGACCAATCGGGAAGGCGAAGGAACCGGACTCGGCCTATCGGTCAGTCTGGGCATCGTCGAGCGCCACGGAGGAAAGATTTTGGTGGACAGCGAGGTCGGAAAGGGGACGATCTTCACGCTCTGTTTTCCTGTTTCTCGTGAACGTTCGATGATGGAGCGGGTGTTATGAAAGGGCTGAAGATTCTACTTGTTGACGATGAGCCGTTGATGCGGCTTTCAATGATCGATGCATTGGAGACGGTCGGCCATGACGTCGAAGCGGCCGCATCCGGCACGGAAGGTATCGAAGCCATTCGTCAACGACCGTTTGATCTGGTAATCACAGACCTGCGGTTGCCCGGCGCAGACGGTCTCACGGTGCTCACCGCGACGAAAGCGCAGTCCTCTCATACGGAAGTCGTCGTGATTACTGCCCATGGCTCGGTGGAAACGGCGGTCGGCGCGATGAAGCTCGGCGCCTTCGACTACATCACAAAACCGTTCCAGATGGACGAATTGCTGTTGATCGTCGAACGGGTGGGTCGTGTGGTCGCATTGCGGCGCGAGAATCAGGATCTCAAGGCAGCGCTGGAGGACAAGTTCAGCTTCGGAGGTATTCTTGGAACGAACAATCACATGCGAGCGGTGCTGGACAAGATCAAGATCGTAGCGGGAACGGACTCGACGATTTTGATTCTCGGAGAAAGCGGGACCGGTAAAGAACTGGTCGCGAACGCGATCCACCAGAATAGTCCGCGGAGCCATCACCCGCTGATCAAGGTCAGTTGCGCCGCCTTGCCGGAAACGCTGCTCGAAGCAGAGTTGTTCGGCCACGAGAAAGGCGCGTTCACCGGAGCGCTCCGTCAACGGCGAGGACGATTCGAGCTGGCGCATCGGGGCACGTTGTTCCTGGACGAAATCGGTGAGATCTCACCGATTATTCAAGTGAAATTATTGCGGGTGCTCCAGGAACGGCAGTTTGAACGTGTCGGGGGGAATGACAAGATCGATGTCGATGTCCGCCTGGTCTGCGCGACACAGAAAGACTTGCGAAAAGAAGTCGCACAAGGGCGGTTCCGCGAGGATTTATTCTATCGGCTCAACGTTGTCCAGGTGGTCATTCCACCGTTGCGTCAACGGCAGGAAGACATCATGGTGATCGGCGACCATGTGCTCAAGACCTGCTCAACCAAGATGAACAAAACACTGAAGGGGTTTTCCTCTCAGTCTCGGGAAGTGCTGCTGCGCTATTCGTTCCCCGGGAATGTGCGGGAGTTGGAGAACATGGTCGAGCGTGCGGTGGCGTTGGGGCGGGATCGTGAAGTGATCCAACCGTTCGATCTATGCGGGTTTCAATCATGTCCGTTTACAGGCGGGACGCCGCAAGAATCCTGTGGATTCTGTAGCGAAGGGCTGACTGGGCAGAAGCGCGAGGAGCGTCCGCTGACTTCGCTGGCGACCGCGCGGGAGCAGTTCGAGCGTGAGTATATTGTGTCGGTCCTCGGGAAGGTTGAGGGGAGCCGGACCACGGCTTCGAAAATTCTCGGTCTCTCGCGAAAAGCCCTCTGGGAAAAGTGCAAACGCTACGGCATTCCCTCGGCGAGAGAAGGGTCAGGCGGCGAAGAGGAGTAAGGGAGCGGCCAGGTGCCCTTTTTGCTCGCAGAGGGAGGGGGGAGGAATGATACCCATGCTGATCCCTTGCTCCCGGAGCACGCACGATCAGAATGTGCTCGCTCGACGGGCGCAGTGGGCCCAACACGGGTGCCATTCCTGGGAAAGTGAAACGAGCAAGCTTGGAAGGATCAATTAGATGGATGACGGTCGTTCGATGCGCACAGTGAAGAACAATCTGCTTACTCCTTCTAGCAGGGTGTTGACAAACGACTGGAGCAGAACAGGCACGCAAGGTCTGGATACT
>CAZVEZ010000049.1:0-14957 GCA_964626135.1 uncultured Nitrospira sp. | reverse complement strand
ATCGGAATCAGCATGGCTTCCCAGAAGATATAGAACAGGACAAAGTCCAACGCGATGAATACTCCCACCATAGCCGTTTCCATGATGAGCATCATGGCCATGAAGCTCCGAACTCTTGTGGTAATCGCATTCCAGGATATCAAGACACAAAGGGGCATAATCCCGACGGTCATCAACACGAGAGGCAGGCTGATTCCGTCGAGGCCCAGGCTGTAATAAATGGGGGGGGCGGTGATCCAGGCCATATGTTCGGTAAACTGCATCTGGCCGGCCTGCGGGTCGAAGAGCCACCAGAGCGGAAGGGCGATACAGAGATCTGCCAACGTCGCGACCAGCGCAATCCATCGAGCGGCCGATTCCGTCGCAAACGCCAGCGCGACAGCGCCCGCAAGGGGAAGCACGAGAAGCAGTGAGAGCCAGGGAAAGGAACTGGTCATCGATTGTCAGTCAATCGTCGATTGTCATCGGCACGAGAACAGGTATTCGTTGTTCCCATTGACCGATAATCGTCGACCATTGCGCTCCCTCACAAGAAAAAATACATCGTCAACAGAACCACAGTCCCAACGGCCATACCAAGCGCATAATGTTGCGTCTGCCCGCTTTGCGTGAACCTCAAGAGCCACCCTCCCCAGGCGATCGCACGGGCCACTCCATTCACCGCGCCATCGATCACGTTCACATCCACACGCTTCCACAGTTCGGTTGCGCCGAAAAAAGTCGGGCGGACGATCGTTCGATCATAGGCTTCGTCGACATACCATTTGTTCAGTGAGGCCTGATACAACGATTGCCACTGTCTGGCAAATCGATCGGGCAGCGCCGGGTTGCGCACATAGACATAATAGGCGCCGGCGATTCCGAGCAATCCCATCGCCGTGGCCAACACCATGATGCCGATGGAGGCTCCTCCCTCATGAGCAGGCTCGCTTGGGCCTGACTCGAACATGGGGTCAAGAAACTCCGGAATCCCCAGATAACCTGTGACGATGCTGAGCACTGCCAAGACGATCAGCGGCAGGGTGATCGTGTTCGACGGCTCGTGCACATGGTCTGCATGATGAGGATCAACGTGCGAGGGCCCCCAAAACGTGACGAAGACCAGCCGGAAGCTATAGAACGCCGTCATCAACGCCGTTACGAGGCCGAGTATGGTCAAGACCTGACCCAGAGGACCGGCCGACCACGCCGAAACGAGCAGATGGTCCTTGCTGAAGAATCCCGACGTCAAGGGGAATCCTGCAAGCGCGAGCGAGCCCACTACGAACGTCCAATAGGTAATCGGCAATTTGTGTTTCAACCCGCCCATGCGCCTCATATCCTGTTCGTGATGCAGAGCGATGATGACGGACCCGCAACCGAGAAACAGGAGGGCCTTAAAGGCGCCGTGGGTCAGAAGATGATACATCCCGGCGGCATAGGCGCCGAGACCGCAGGCCATGATCATGTAGCCGAGCTGGCTGACCGTCGAGTAGGCCACGACACGTTTGATATCGGTCTGAGTCAAGGCGATGGTCGCCCCCACGAGCATCGTCGCTCCACCGGTAATCGCCACGAGCGTCATGGCGGTGGGGGACAGATTATAGAGCGGAGCCAGTCGCGCGACCATGAACACACCCGCCGTCACCATCGTCGCAGCATGAATGAGCGCCGAGATGGGGGTCGGGCCTTCCATCGCATCCGGCAGCCAGACATGGAGCGGCACTTGGGCTGACTTGCCGATTGCACCGATGAACAACAAGATGCAGATGAGTGTGAGCACGGAGACATCCCAGGTTCCTCCAAACGGGCCGAGGACATTCATGACGTCGCCTGCAGACTCGTGCGCACGAACAAAGATTTCGGAATAGTCGAGCGAGCCAAAGCTGTACCAGACCAACAGGAGACCGAGCATGAAACCGAAGTCGCCGACGCGGTTGACGACGAACGCCTTCGTGGCGGCAGCGCAGGCAGCCGGACGCTCGTACCAGTGGCCGATCAGCAAATAGGAACAGAGACCGACGGCTTCCCAGAACACGAAGAGTTGAAGCAGGTTGTCCGCCATCACTAACATCAGCATCGAGAAGGTGAAGAGGGCGATATAGCTGAAGAAGCGGGCATAGCCGGAATCTCCGTGCATGTATCCGATCGTATAAATATGGACGAGCGAGCTCACGGTCGTGACGAGTAGCAGCATCACGGCAGTGAGTCGGTCGATGGAGAAACCGATGTGAATATCGAGCGGGCCGGAGGTCAGCCAGGTGTAGAGAGGAAAACTCGTCTGGTGGCCGTCGGCCACGTCGAAGAAGACCATGAGCGAGAGCAGCCACGACACCACGACCGCCGGGACGGCGACGAGATGAGCCTTGTCCTTAATCCAATGCCCGAAGATCCCGAGAATCAGAAAGGCGGCGAAGGGAAGTAGTGGAATCAGTGCGTGCGTCATCAGAGGAACGTTCAATGTTCAATGCGTACTGTCAACTGCCATGCCCGTAATACAATCCGCGTGCTGAACACTGAATATTCATCATGCGACATCGCGTTCGGACCTACCATTTCAGCAATTGAAATTCGTCGATGTTGATCGTGGATTTCGCTCGATACAAGGCAATGATGATCGCCAACCCGACCGCGACTTCTGCCGCCGCGACGGTGAGAGTAAAGAAGACGAAGACCTGCCCTGCCACATGGTGAAAGTAATGCGAAAAGGCGACGAAATTGATGTTGGTTGCGTTCAACATCAATTCCACCGACAGCAGGATGATGATGATATTTCGCCGAAGGAGCACCCCGACGACTCCCGTCAGGAACATGATGCCGCTCAGCACGAGATAGTAGGACAACGGAACCGTCATGACTCCGCAGGCCCCCCCATGTGTTTCTTGGCCAAAACAATCGCCCCGATCATCGCGGCGAGTAGAATCAGGGACGCCACCTCGAAAGGAAACAAATAGGTGGTATAGAGGACGTCACCGATCGCCTCGGTATTGCCGGAGCCGCTGACGGCCGTTTCTGTTCCGGTCGCCACGGCAGGAGCCGTCCAGCCCTTCATCGCCGTAAGAATGATCGCTTCAATAATCAGCGTCATGCCCACCGCCGCTGCGATGGGCCATTGCCGATGGTAGCGGACATCTTGTTTCAAGTTCAGCAACATGACGACAAAAAGGTACAGGACCAAGATAGCGCCGGCGTAGACGATAATTTGCACTGCCGCGAGGAATTCTGCGTGGAGTGTGACATAGAGTCCCGCCACGTGAACAAACATAATCAGCAGCGCTATCGTGCAATAGATAGGATTGCGCAGCGCGACAACGAGCACCGATGTCACGGCGATCACGAACGCGAAATAGAAAAAGAATGCCTGTTCCATCACACAGCTTCCTCTGAGCCGCTAGCCGGAGACTTCACCATTCGCTCTGCTCATCCGCCCTGACTACACTCCACCGCGCCACTGTCCTGGCGCGCATTTCCCGCCCATCCCGCCCGTCTCGCGGGGCCATCCTACTCGGCGACCTCGAACAGTACGGCAAGCCGAGCGCAGCGGATTCAATCAGGTTTCTGCGGCAGGTGCTTGAACGCGACGTTGAAAAACGCCACATTCGGATGTTGGAGTTCCAACTGCTTCTCGCGAACCGGAAACGACCGGTCACCGATGGCGAGCAATTGTTCCTTATTGAGGTGCAGCTGCCGCTTGTCGTACACCGACCACTCGAATTCGCGCGTCATGCCGAGGGCATCCACCGGACAGGCATCGACGCACATCCCGCAAAACAGGCAGCGCGTCATGTCCATGTAATATTCTTTCGAGTAGCGCTTTGTCGGCTCGCCGGGCACTTCCGCGCTGACCACACGGATCACCCGCGATGGGCAGGCAGCTTCGCACAGATCGCAGCCGACACATTTTTCCGTTCCGTCGTCGTACCGCAGCAAGGCCAGCATCCCGCGATAGTTGTCCGGCAGCGTCCGCTTTTCATGCGGGTATTGCAGGGTAATCGGCTTGTAATGCAGAAGATGCGACATCGTCGCTTTCATCCCGACAATGAGCTCGTAGAAGGTGATGGTCTTGATCCACGCTTTGAAAGTCATGTCTGTCCGGTTTGTCTCGTTTGTTCGGTTTCTTTGGTTTGTTTAGTTGTTCTGCATTCCCGCTTTAGCCCCGTGGAAAGAAATACACGGTGAGAGCCGTGATGATGATGTTGGCTAAGGCAATCGGCAACAGAACCTTCCAGCCGAATCGCATCAATTGATCATAGCGCAGCCGGGGAAGCGTGGCGCGTAACCAGATAAAAACGAAGAGGAAAAAATAGACTTTCGCTGCAAACCACGCGATGTGTTCTATCCAGGCCAGCCCCTCCAGGCCGACATACTCGAAGATCGTGCCGGGATAGGGAGCGTTCCAGCCGCCCAAGAACAGCGATGCGGCTACGCAGGACACGAGGACCATGCTCGCGTATTCCGCGCTGACGAAGAACGCGAACTTCATACCGCTATACTCTGTGAAAAATCCGGCCACAAGCTCGCTTTCGGCCTCCGGCAGATCGAACGGAATACGATTGGTCTCGGCCACGCCGGAAATGAGGAACACAACAAAGGCAAAGATTTGTGTATGAATCGGAAAGTAGCCGTCGGGACGCGCTCCCCAGATGAACCAATGCCAGAAGCCGCCTGCCTGCGCCTCCGTAATCTCCACGAGACTCAAAGATCCTGACAACAGCAGGACGCCGACGAGGGCCAGCCCGACGTTCAACTCATAACTGATCACCTGGGCTGCGGAACGCAGGCCTCCCAGCAGTGAGTACTTACTGTTGGAGGACCAGCCTCCCAGGATAATGCCATAGGCGCCGATCGAGGCAATCGCCAGGATGTACAAGATCCCGATATTGATGTCGGCGATGACGAACGGTTTGATCGTAAGCCCATAGATATCCAGCGTGATGTTCGGGCCGAAGGGGATGACGGCGAATCCGATCAGGGAGACCACCATGGTCAGCATCGGCGCGAGAGCAAACATCGCTTTGTTCGCGCCGGCCGGCACAATGTCCTCCTTGAAGAACAGTTTGACGCCGTCGGCAAGCGGTTGAAGAATTCCGTAGGGACCGACTTCCATCGGGCCCATACGATCCTGCATCCAGCCGAGCACTTTCCGCTCGGCCAGGGTCATGATCGCGACCGTCAACATGACGATGCTGACCTCCGCCAGTATCTGGACAAATGAAACTGCAAGTCGCAAGGTTAACTCAGTCACTGCAGCGCTCCTGGATGATGAAGTACAAAAACCATGAATTCTCGTCCGTTCACGTTGTTTTCATCACGGACACGGATGCCGTCCGGTAAGACGGAACCTTCGTATCCGGATCGATGACATAGTCAAAAAGATGCAGGGCCTCCTGCGCGAAGTGATCCGGCATCCAGGCCAATCCCTCGGGCACTCGATCGAACACTTTCACCGTGGTCGTGAACTCCCCCCGTGTGTTGGAGAGGCGAACGCGATCCCCTGCGCCGAGGAAAAATCTGGCGGCATCCACGGGATTCATTTGCAAAAACCCGCTCGGTTCGATCTGAAGCAGCCCCTTCGAACGGGTCGACAGCTTCCCTGAATGAAACAGGCTCTGGACCAGCCCAAGCTGGACGGTTCCTTCCTGACGCGCGACTCGCGCGGGCAGCGTATACCGAGCCGCCACGTCATGGCGGTACCCCTCGGTCACATACCGGTCGACGGCGGCAGGATCTACTGTGGGAGAGATCGGCGATGGGCCGATCGATCCGTAGCCGGGAATCACCGACCGGATCTCTTTGAGAAGTTCTTTGGCCTCGCCATATTCCAACGGCGCGCCGAGAAAGACCGAAAACGCCGACAGGATTTCCCAGTCCGGACGGCTGTCCCCCGATGGATCGATCGCGGGCCGAACGGCCTGGACGTGGCCTTCGGTATTGGTGAAGGTCCCTGACTTTTCCATAGCAGGGGCTGCGGGGAGCAGCACATGGGCAAGCGCAGCCGTTTCCGTGAGAAACAGTTCCTGACAGACAAGAAGGTCCAATTTGCTCAGCGCCTCTTTGGCTTTGATCTGGGGCGGAAGGCTCCCGACCGGATTCTCCCCGACGACGAACAGAGCCTTGATGATCCCGGCGCTCGCTCGGTCGATCATCTCGACAAGCGTGCTTCCCGGAACCAGAGGAAGGTCCTCCTTCCAGGCGCGAGCCATCTTGTCGCGCGCGTCCTGATCGGCGAGGTCGAGCGCGCCCGGCAGCAGTTCCGCGACCGCTCCCATTTCAACCGCTCCTTGATCATTATTCTCTTCCGCCAAGGGAGCAAAGCCGCAGCCCTTTGCAGTTAACTTTCCGGTCAAGAGAAGTAGATCGAGAAGATTGAGACAGATGCCATAACCGCCCTGGCTGCGTAACAGAGTCTGGCCGGCGAGCACCACGACACGGCGTCCTCGCGCCACGGAGGCGGCCATCTGAGCATACGATTCGCGCGAGACTCCTGTGCTCAGCGTCAGATCGTCCCAGGCCAATGACTGAACCGCTTGAGAGACGTCCGAGACATAGTCCGGCGCCCGTTGGCGGAGCGCACTGTCGATATGGTTTCCTTCGGCCACAGCCTTCAACAGGCCCAGAACGGCTGCGCCGAATTGGGACGGCGCCACACAGAAGTGTTGCTGCGACAGATTGGAAATGTTGCTGATCGTGCCGACCGCGGGCTGGATCGCTTCGATCGTCAACAGGGTCGCGTCGTGTTTCTTGACGGCTTCTTTTACTTTCAGTCCCGTAATAGGATTGGCCTCGGTGATGTTGGTGCCGACCAGGAGAAGCACATCCGCTTGCGTCATGTCCTCGAACGACACGGTCCAACGATGCGTGCCCTGCACCCGTCGCATCGCCTGCACTCCGTTGAGATGACCGTATCGTGCGCTGCTATCGAGGTTATTGGTTCCGATCGTAAGACGCATGAACTTCTGGAACAGATAGAGCTCTTCATTGGTACAGCGGCCGGAAATGAGCCCACCGAAGGCCTGCGGGCCATGTGCCAGCTTGAGCCGATTGATCTGTTCAGCCACAAACTCCAACGCTTCTTCCCATGTGACTTCGACCAACACCCCGTCTCGTCTGATCATCGGATGCGTCACCCGGTCGGGATGGCTCGTCGCATGGAACCCAAAAAATCCCCGCGCGCACAGGTCGCCGTTGTTCCGGCCGCCGCCATGGGAGCTGCTCACTTCGATCAGCTCCTGGTCCTTGGTTTGGACCGTGATCTGGCAGCCGTCGCCGCAAAATGCGCAGATGGTATCGGCGCGTTTGAGCATCCAGGGGCGATATTCGTACATCGAGAGCCGGCTGGTGATCGCGCCGACCGGGCAAATCTGCACGCAGCCGCCGCAGAATTCGCAGTCCAAGGGATGGGCGCCGAAGGACTTGATCTCGGTCATTGTGCCTCGGCCGATCGGAGCGAGAGCCTTGACGTCCATGACCTCGTCGCAATAGCGGACACAGCGCAAACATTGCACACAACGGTTCATCTGCGTTTCGATCAGGGGGCTGAAATATTCCTTCTGGAAAATGCGCTTCGTCTCGATAAATCGGCTGGTCGCGGTGTACTGATGAGAGAAGTCCTGGAGGTCGCACTTCCCGCCTTGATCGCAAACCGGGCAATCCAACGGATGATTCGCGAGGATGAATTCGAGCACCGACTTATGGGCGTCGTTGACGACCGTCGTGGCGGTCCGAACAGCCATGCCCTCAGTTGCCACGGTGCTGCAGGAGGTCTGGAGTTTTCGCACTCGTTCAACTTCGACCAGGCACATGCGGCAATTCGCATCCGGCTTGAGCTTCGGATGGTAACAGAAGTGCGGAATCATCACGCCGACCCGGCGGGCGGCTTCGATCACCAGGGTGCCTTTCGGCACCGAGATGGGAATGCCGTCGATCGTCACGCGGACAGTTTCGGTCGTCGTGTCGGCCATGGTTTCGTTATTTGTCAAACGTGAAACGTGAAACGCAAGAACCGAATTTGTCTGTTGCGATGAACGAATACCGGTTCACGGTTAACCTTCCTGCGAATAACAATACGCGTTTCACGGCTTCAATGCCTCGCCCCTGCCGGCGCGAGCTTGATGAGATTCGCTGCCTCCGCTTCGTGAATCAGCGTGACATACTCAGGCCGCCAATGTTTGAGCGTGCTCATGATCGGCGCCACTTCCGCATCTCCGAACGCGCAAACCGTTCGGCCTTCGATGTTCTTGCATAGATCGACCAAGGTTTCAAGGTCTTCCATCTGTCCCCGTTTCGCAACGATTCGGCGCATGGTTTGGACCAGCCATGAGCTTCCTTCCCGGCAGGGGCTGCACTTGCCGCAAGACTCATGATAGAAAAACTCCATCAGGCGGAGCGCGGCCCATACCATGGACGTGCCCTCTTCCATCACGGTTACCCCGCCGGAGCCGAGCATGGATCCTGCGGCGGCAACTGATTCAAAATCGAGTTTGACGTCGAGCTGGTCCGGTGTGAGGAATGGCGCGGACGCTCCCCCTGGAATGAATGCCTTAAGCGGCTTGTCGGAGCGCATGCCTCCAGCGTGCTCATAAATTAATTCGCGGAAGGTGACCCCCATCGGCACTTCATAATTCCCCGGTGACTTCACGTGGCCGCTGACACAGAACACTCTGGTGCCGGTACTCTTCGGCGGAGACCCAATCGACGCGAACCATTCGGGCCCCCGGTTGATGATATGAGAAAGATTTGCCAGGGTCTCGACGTTGTTTACCACCGTCGGTTTATTGTAGAGGCCGTGCGTGGCAGGGAAGGGGGGCTTGACGCGCGGTAAGCCGCGTTTGCCTTCGAGCGATTCCAGCAATGCCGTTTCCTCACCGCAGATGTAGGCGCCGGCGCCCCGGTGCACCCACACATTGACGGTAATTCCCGTGCCCAGGATCTGCGCTCCAATATACCCGGCGATCCGCGCTTCGGCGATCGCCTGTTCTAAAATCTTGGCCCCCAGGACAAATTCTCCTCGTATATAGATATAGGCGGATTCTGCTCCGATTGCGTAGCAGGCGAGCACGATACCTTCCAAGAGCTGGTGAGGATCTCGCTCAATGAGCTGACGATCCTTGAACGTGCCCGGTTCGCTTTCGTCCGCGTTGCAACAGAGATAGCGCGGACCCTGATAGTCCTTGGGTAGAAAGCCCCATTTCACACCGGTTGGGAAACCGGCGCCGCCGCGCCCCCGAAGCCCTGATTTCATCACCGCCATGGTGACGTCGGCCGGCGGCACGTTTCCTACGACCTTGCGGAGCGCCTGGTAGCCGCCTGCGCGCTCGTATTCTTGGAGCGAACCGGTATAGCCGGGCTGCATCATGTTTTTGAGCAATATCGGTTCGTGCTTGGGCATCTCAATCCAAATGGTGAGGGGTGAAGGGTAAGGGGTCAGGGATAGCGGAAACGAGCCCACGAGTCATGAACATCCCTTCACTCCTCACCGTTCACCCCTTACCGCTAAGAGGTTCCGGCCACATAAACGGGCCGGTCTTGAGCGAACAGGTCCCGTCTTTTTTCAGGTCGGTTAGGATCCGGTCGAACGTGTCCTCCGTGAGCCGCTCATAATAGTCTTCGTTGACTTGCATCATCGGCGCCGTGCCGCAGGCGGCCAGGCACTCGACCGCAGTAAGGGTATAGAGTCCGTCCGCGGTCGTTTCACCAGGTCCGATTCCAAGCTTCGTCTTGACCCACCCGATGACGGTATCCGACCCGGCCAGCGCGCACATCAGGGATTTGCAGACCTGGAGATGAAACTTCCCCACGCGCTTAAGATTGATCATCGTATAGAACGTAGCCGTCTCATAGACTTGGGGCGGCGTCAGGCGTAAGAGCCCCGCAATCTCCGTCATGGCCGCCTCGGACACGAATCCCTCGTCCCGTTGCGCCAGATACAGCAATGGAATCAACGCCGAACGCTTCACCGGATACCGGCTGATGATCTCGTCAATTTCCTTCTGGTACTTTTCCCTTAACATTCCACTTCCCCAACAGTGAGGCGACGGGGTGATGGGGCTGACTGCGCGTGTCCAACGAGCACGCGTTTCATCGTGCGCGTTGCACGAGCAAGGGTCCCATCCCCCGAGCCCTCACCTGTCACACTCGCCCATCACGACATCGTAGGTCCCGAAGATCGTGATGATGTCGGAAATCAGGTAGCCTCGCGCCATGTGATCGAAAGCGCCCATATGAACAAATGATGGTGAGCGAATCTTCAGTCGGTAGGGACGGGCGCTGCCGTCACTGACGATGAAAAACCCCAATTCGCCTTTTGGAGCTTCTGTCGAGCAGTAGGTCTCGGCCTTCGGCGGCTTGAGGCCCTGCGTGTAAATGATGAAATGATGGATCAAGCTTTCCATGTCACGCATGACCAGTTCCTTGGGCGGCGGGATATATTGCGGCGCCTCGGCCATGATCGGTCCGTCCGGGAGCTGATCGAGACATTGCGCGATGATCCTGGCGCTCTGCCGCATTTCTTCCATGCGGATCCAGTACCGGTCGTAGGTATCGCCGTTCTTGCCGATCGGCACCTCCCAATCGACTTTGTCGTACACGCCGTAGGGTTCAGCCTTGCGGACATCGTAGGCGACACCCGACCCGCGCAGGACCGGCCCTGTGCAGCCGAAGTTGATCGCGTCCTCGGCCGAAAGCACGGCCACGTTTCTCGTGCGACCGAGCCAGATACGATTGGACGCGATGAGTGAGTCGTATTCCTTGACCTTCTCGGGAAATACCTCGAGGAACGCCTTCATCCGTTGGACCAACTCAGGGGTGAAATCGCTATCGACACCGCCGATACGGTAGTAGTTCAAAGTCAGGCGGGCTCCGCAGAGTTTTTCAAACATGTCGAGCAGTACTTCACGCTCCCTGAAGGTCCAGAAGAATACGGTCATGGCGCCGATATCGAGGGCCTGCGTGCCGAGCCAAAAGAGGTGCCCGATAATGCGTTGCATCTCGGCCACGATGGTCCGGATATATTCGGCCCGGATCGGCACCGTAATCGTGAGGAGTTTTTCTACTGCGCGCACGTAGGCGTAGTTATTGGACATGGCACAGACATAGTCGAGCCGGTCCGTGTGCGGGATGATCTGCATATACGTCAGTCCCTCGGCCAACTTCTCTACGCCTCGATGCAGATAACCGAGGTCCGGCGTGGCTTTCACAACACGTTCTCCGTCCAACATTAACACGACCCGTAACACACCATGAGTGCTTGGATGCTGCGGCCCCATGTTCAACAGCAATTCCTCTTTCCGTCCAGGGCCTTGCGTGCCGGACTCAAGTCGAAAAGTGCTTTTCTTTTCCTCGGGAATCTCGCTCTCAATGACATCGAGCGGGGTCTCGTCGAATCTCGGGATGAAGTCGAACTGGCTTCGCCAGCCTCGTCCTTCCGCCGGAAAGTCTTTTCTCAAGGGATATCCCTCGGCATAATCCTCCGGCAGCAAAATTCGCCGGAGATCCGGATGGCCGGAGAAGCGAATGCCCATCATGTCGTAGACTTCTCGCTCCAGGAAGTCGGCCCCCTTCCAGATTCCGGTGACGGACGCGACCGTCGGATCGTCCTCCGCGAGGCGCGCCTTGAGGCGAAGACGCTGTTGAAGGGGGAGCGAGTGTAAGTGATAGACGACTTCGAACCGCAGTTGGTCCTCGGGATAGTCGACGGAACAGATATCGGTCAAATGGTCGAACGCTGCTTCCGGCGCATCATGCAAATAGCGGGCAATATCCAACAAGCGCACGGCGGCCACGGAAATAGAAGTCTCGGCCCGCGCGGCGTCGACGCGGGTCGCGAGGATCGCATCGGGGAATTTCGTCTTCAGGCTGTCGAGTAGTGCTTGCATGGTTCTGGTTGCGAGACGGGCGCGACTCGCGAGAGAAGCGAGACTCGCTTGTTTCGCTTCTCTCGCCCGTCTCGCGGGTTATTTTACGAACACCTTCTCTCGCTGAATCTTTTCCTGCAACTTCAGTATTCCGTCGAGCAACGCTTCGGGACGTGGTGGACAGCCCGGCACATAGACATCCACGGGAATAATCTGGTCAACGCCCTGAACCACCGCGTAACTGTTGTAGTGGTTGCCTGAGGTGGCGCAGGAGCCCATAGAAATGACATACCGTGGTTCCGGCATCTGGTCGTAGATACGGCGGATCACCGGCGCCATCTTGCGCGCCACTGTGCCGGCGATGATCATGAGATCGGCCTGACGTGGTGAAGCCCGAAAGACGCCGGCGCCAAAACGATCCAGGTCGTACCTCGACGACACTGTCGCGATCATTTCAATGGCGCAGCAGGCCAGGCCGAACGTCATCGGCCACAACGCCGACTTTCGAGACCAATTCACAAGCGCATCCAGATTGGTCGTCAGAATATTCGCCTCAATTTGCCGCTCAGCAAAACTCATCTGTGCTTTACCCTTACTTCCCCAAATCGAAGGGGATTGTCAGGATGCCCTTCATTGCGTGCGTTATCCCAATCCTCCCATGGCACTTTCAATGGTAGTCTGATTGATCCTCGATTGCGCGCGTCGAACGAGCACATTTCTATCGTGCGCATTCCGCGAGCAGGAGGACAACCAAGCTGCCCTTCCCATCCTTCCGAGGCCGCGCGCTGCGCGAGCACAGAGCCTGCCCCCCCACGCCCCTTTCAGTCCCATTCGAGCGCCCCCTTCTTCCACTCGTACCAGAAACCGATCAACAAGATGATGAGAAATACTCCCATTCCGATGAGTCCCACCAGACCGAGCGATTGAAACCTGACGGCCCAGGGAATCATGAATATAACCTCGACATCGAAAATGACGAACAGCATCGCGATGATGTAATAGCGCATGGGAAACTGGATGCGCGCGTCGGAAAACAACGGACTGCCGCTCTCATACGTAGTCAGCTTGGCTCGATAGGGGCGACTCGGCCGGAGGAACGAACCGACGAGCAACAGGCCTGCGACAGCGACGAGAGCAATGCCGAAAAATAACAGAATCGGTATGTAGTTCTCCGGAACGGCCGTATTCCCTATGTTACCCATGTAGAACCCGTGACGCGTGAAATGTGAGACATGATACGCAAGGGAACAGTTCCGGTTTCATAGACCATGTCAGCTGGATACTCATGCTGCGGAATGGGCGGCCAGCGCCGCGCCAAAGAAGGGTTTGAATTTCAAGCCGTCCAGTTCCGGATGACGTATTCCCTTGTGTTGAACGAGCACTTTGAATGTGCTCCCCATGCCATCCGGCTTCAGGAGATGAATCGCAGCGCAAAACTCCCGGCTCTCCGGCTCCAATTCCCCGATCATGTCTTCGACGCCAAGCCCCATCAGAAAACTCATTTGGTTCGTGAACCCCGTCACATGGAGTCCCTGCTCCTCGCCGACAGCAGCGAGGCTCGAAAAATCCACGTGAGCAGTCATATCCTGATCGCCGACTCGAATGAACGGATCTTCGTTCGTCAACTGTTGAGCGTAGCAGAGAAATGTGCCGTTTTTCCGCTCCGGTCCATAGAGATCTTGCGCTGTATGGCCATAATCGATCGTCACGACAAATCCTTGTTCGATCCGTTGCGCCACCTGCTCCATCCAATCTATCGCGTGGAGATTCACCTCGGTTCGATAGCCTTCCGGCCACGTGGTATGCAGTCTCTCCAGGTGCTGCGCGAGCCGGGTCGTCGACGGGGGCCTCAGACATTCCACAAATCGTCCATCTCGATAGTCAACGTAGAGCTCTTCGGTTCGTCCAGCCGTGACTTGAATTCGATGCACCGGAAAAGCATCCACCAGTTCATTGCTGAAAAAGAGACCGGTCACACTCTGTGGAGCCAGCCCATCAAGGCCTTCCACCCAGGTGACAAGGCCCGGCGTACCAAGCCAGGGACTCAGGTTCTGCCGCTGCAGTTCCCGCATGACAGGGCTCCGCTCAACCAAGACATAACGGACACGCGATGCGAAGCTTTCTTGTTGAGCATGGATGGCCGTGAGGCAATCCCGGGCAAATAAACCTTTGCCGCCGCCCATTTCAACGATCGTGAAGGGATTGGGACAGTCCACCAATGTATCCATTTGCCTGGCTTGCGCGGCAATCGCGCGGCCGAGAATCGGGTGCACATCCGAACTGGTGTAGAAATCGCCGGACCAGCCGATGCGTTCATGGTTCATATTTTCCGGTCGCCGCATGTAGTAGCCGAATTGAGGGTGATAGAGCGCCAGTTCCATGAACCGGACGAAGGGGATCGGTCCGTTCTGGATGATCTCGGACGATATGGCAGCGATGAGTTCAGGATGCCCGGTTGTCACAAGCAATTCCCCTTATCTCATCGAGAATACAAGAAAAGTGACACGAATAGCCTAGGGTACACCCCACCCATCCCCGTTGAAACACCAACAGAGGCCAAAAGTTGGCGTAGATTAGCCTCGGAATCGTTGTTAAGTCAAGGCGGAGAGTATTGGAAACTCAGGAGAATCTTCCTGTTCGAGGGGGAGGAGAGCAAGGCAGCTGGCATGGTCTCTGTGCTCGCAGAGCCCCCACGATAAAACGGTGGTCGCTCGATGCGCGCAGTGGAGACCATACCAGCCGCCTTGCCGAATGTTGGTGAGGAGGTAACCCTCGTGGATGCGCGCAGTGGAAGATCAATCAGCCCCCATCCCTGAAGAAATAATAAGCGAACTTGAAAGGTTGCGAAAAATTGGGCAAGTCATCCAACTAAGGATCCGCGCCGAAGCAACTGGCGGCTGGTACGGTCGGGCTGGAGCGCCGGAGCAGCGTAGGGCTTGTGATCCCCCTCTTCACGCCCCGTGGCACTTCTTGTATTTTTTTCCGCTGCCGCAGGGGCAGGGGTCGTTGCGGCCGACTTTGTCGTCGCTCCGCTGAACAGTCTGAGGGGCGGCCGGTTCTTCTCCGCGGTTGAGGATCAACGGGGGGAGAGGGCGCGAGATGACCGGTGGCGGCGGAGGGGGAGCG
>CAZVEZ010000048.1:0-15214 GCA_964626135.1 uncultured Nitrospira sp. | reverse complement strand
TTGCTCGGGAAATGTTTCAACTGGTCTTCTCATGTTTTCCCCCATTACGATAAGGCTTAACTCGAGTATGTTGCTGAATGGGTGAAATAGGGGTACAGCTACTCGAAGCTTCGCATGAATAGTATCGGCACCAGGGCTATCTATACGATAGTTCGGGTCATACCTGGATCATCCGTCATACGCAGATCCCTCTGTGCCAGGCGCCGGAGCATCGGTACCCCATTGTTTATGATCGAGTCGGTCTATAAAATCAGACTCTTGGAACGCGTGGATCTTCGAACCCACTGAATGATCCTGGATTAACTGTACACAGCTATGAATGTCCCGTTGCCCGTCGTCGCTTTTACACACATTTCCTGTGCCACGCTTGAGCAAAAACCCGGCTTTGCCCAAATTGTTGATACTTGGATTTCCCCGAAAGGCGCATATACAATGAGCGGGACCAGACTATTGTTGCAGCCGTGAACAACGTGTGCTCGGGCAGGCTGGATGAACCAGAAACCTCGTAATGTTTATCTGAGACTATTGAGAGTGACGGGCTTTGCTATCGCCTTTTTCACCGCCCCACTGGCTCTCTCCCTGAATGCCCAATACATAGGACATTCCCTGGCTGCACATCTATCGCATGGATTAGTGTACTATGCTGATGCGCCGGCGCCATGGTGCATGCGGATTCCGTCGTTGATGCCCACTCGTGATCGCACTGACTATCATTGTTGAACCCGGAAGGAAAGCCGCTCTCACAGGAGACCCTACCCCATGTCAGACTTCTACCAAAACGGCGTCGTCACAGTGCTTCATCGCCTCGGACAATCGAACCTCGATCAATTGGAGCGAGAATTGGCGCGTTATGGACGCGCCAATCCCATTGCCTTAGTCCTTCCTTCTCTATATTCAGAATTGGGCCGCCCCGCTTTGAAGGATATCGTGGAAACTCTCGAAAGTGTGTCCTACTTGAACGAAATCGTCATTTCGTTGGATCGCGCCTCGGCCTTGGAGTTTCGCATGGCGAAACAATTCTTTTCCGTGCTTCCTCAGCGGGTGCGACTTATCTGGAATGACGGCGCGCGCATTCAAGGCATCCTCAAGCTCTTGGTCGATCATAACCTCGATATCGGTATGCAGGGCAAGGGACGAGGCTGTTGGACTGCCTTCGGTTATGTGCTGGCCAGAAACAATAGCCAGGTCATTGCACTCCACGACTGCGACATCACGAGCTACAATCGGGAATACCTGGCGCGCCTCTGCTACCCCATCGCGAATCCGAATCTCGGTTATGAATTCTGCAAGGGCTATTATAGCCGCGTGACAGACCGTCTCCATGGCAGGGTGACACGCCTGTTCATCACCCCTCTGATTCGAAGTCTCCAACAACTGGTGGGACCTCACTCGCTCCTGACATTTCTCGACAGCTTTCGCTATCCACTGGCCGGCGAGTTCGCCATGGTACGGGACCTGGCCTGGACCAACAGATTTCCAGGCGACTGGGGTCTCGAAATCGGTGTCCTCGCGGAGGTGTATCGGAACTGTGCCTTGCGCCGCATATGCCAAGCCGATATTGCGGACGCCTATGACCACAAACATCAAGAACTCTCGGATCACGATCCCGACGCCGGCCTTCTCAAGATGTGCGCCGATATCACGAAGTCGCTCTTCAGGAACCTGGCGAGCGAAGGCGTCATCCTTTCTGACGGAGTCCTGAAAACCTTGCGGGCGACGTACTTGCAGGCTGCGCAAGAAGCGATCAGCCGCTACGAAAACGACGCGGCTATCAACAGCCTCACGTTCGACCGGCACCAAGAACGAACGGCGGTCGAAGTCTTCTTGAAAGGTATGAAGCTGGCCACCGATGGGTTTCTCGAAGATCCGCTCGGCGTCCCCATGATTTCCAATTGGAGTCGTGTGACCCATGCCGTCCCCGATATTTTCGATCGCCTCATCGACGCCGTCGAAACAGATTATGCCTGGGATCCCAAATCGGAAGCGGCAACCAAACCGTCATGAGCACCGGCCTCACACCACTCACGACACCGACCGAAGCGCGCATCCACGATATCGGCTCGGCGGAGATCCTCGTCGGAATTCCAAGCTATAACAACGCGGACACGGTCGAGCACGTCGTGCGGGCCGTCAGCGTGGGACTTGCCAAGCACTTTCCTGGTCGCCGGGCCGTCCTGGTCAACTCCGACGGCGGCTCTTCAGATGAGACACCGGCCATCGTCGCCCGCACCACAATCGACTTTCAACACCTCTTCATCGCCGACCAGCAAAGCATCTTGCATCGGATCGTGACGCCGTACCATGGCATTCCCGGAAAAGGCAGCGCTTTCCGGACGATCTTTGAGATTGCGCGACGATTGAAAGCCAAGGCCTGCGCAGTGGTCGACGCGGATCTCCGGAGTATTTCACCGGAATGGATGGAACTGCTACTCCGCCCGATTATGGAAGGGGGATTCGACTACGTCGCTCCCTACTATCTCCGCCACAAATACGACGGCACGATTACGAACAGTCTTGCTTACCCCCTCACGAGAGCGCTCTATGGACAACGGATTCGCCAGCCCATCGGCGGAGAATTTGGGTTTTCCGGTGAACTCGCCGCCCACTATCTCGACCAGCATGTCTGGGAATCGGAAGTGGCGCGGTTCGGCATCGATATCTGGATGACGACGGAGGCCATTGCCAGCGGCGGACGGGTCTGTCAAAGCTTCCTTGGGGCGAAAATCCATAACCCCAAGGATCCTTCTGCCGATTTATCGGCTATGTTGATGCAAGTGATGGGTGCGCTCTTTGCCCTGATGGAGCAGCATGACGGCCTTTGGTCCCGGCAGGGAACATCGCAGCCCGTTCCACTCTTTGGATTTCCCTACGAGGTCGGGGTCGAACCGGTCCACGTCAATGTGGAGCGGATGGTGTCGCACTATCGACAGGGTCTCACCGATCTTGAGCCTATTTGGCGGCAGATCCTGACCGACGACACGTTCACGCAGCTGCGCCAACTCCAAGGGTCAACAGGAACCGATTGTCACATCCCCGATGAGTTGTGGGTCCAGGTCGTCTACGATGCGGCTACCACATACCACAAGCGAATCATGCCGCGCGATCACTTATTGAAAGCTCTGACTCCTCTCTACCTGGGCCGAACCGCCTCCTTCGTCCAATCCACCCAAGGTCTCACGTCCATCGAAGCAGAGCAAAAAATCGAAGCCTTGTGCCGCACGTTCGAGCACAAGAAGCCCTATCTGATTGAACGGTGGCAACCGCCGGCGCTGCAATCCGTCACGCCGACTTTGTTGCACCACACGACCGCTGCCGCAGGAGGTGACCATGAATGACTTTATTAACGAGGCGCTTCTCAAGCCGTTACAACTCCTCGGACATCAGCTCTTGACCGTGCTTCCCAACGTGCTGGCCATGGGCATTATCCTGTTGGGCGGCCTCGTCACCGCGTGGGCGTTTGGTTTCTTCGTTGAACGGCTCTTTCGCGTGATCAAATTCGATCATCTCTGTGATCGGCTGGGAATGAATGCGGCGCTCCTGCGCGGAGGAGTCAAAACCGATCCCTCTCGTCTGGTCGGACGCAGTATCTACTGGACGGTGCTTGTGCTGGCTTCGATCGCGGCGTTGGGCGCTCTGAACCTGACTCCGATCAATCAATTTGCCCAGTCGTTGCTGGCCTATGTGCCTCATCTGGTGACGGCAACGGTCATTCTCCTGGCCGGGTTTTTTCTCTCGAACTTTACATCTCGAGCTGTCCTGATTGCCGCCGTCAACGCCGGATTGCCCCCCGCCCGGCTCATCGCAGCCTGCTCCCGTTGGGGAATCCAGGTTCTTGCAGGAGCTATGGCGCTGGAGCAACTCGGCATTGCTCAACACATCGTTGTCGTGGGATTCGGGATTACCTGGGGAGGGATTGTGCTGGCGGGAGCGATTGCATTCGGAGTCGGCGCCACAGATCTTGCGAAAGGGTTTTTGGAACGCCGGCTGGGGAACCGGCCTAAATCCAGCATGGGCGATGATCTCCATCACTGGTGACGGGATACGGCCGTGCCCAAGTTGATCGTCTATACAGACTTGGATGGCTCCCTCCTGGACAGTACGACCTACTCCTTTGAAGCAGCCACGCCGGCCCTCACTGCGCTCCGCGAGCAGGGCATTCCACTGATATTGGTCTCGAGTAAAACGCGCGCGGAAATGGAGCCCCTTCGACAGCGCCTCGGCCTTCGTGATCCGTTCATTGTTGAAAACGGCGGCGCGGTGTTTATCCCTCACGGCCTCTTCGACTTTCCCTTGGAACGCATGCGAACCAGGTCTCCGTATCAGGTCATTGAATTGGGTCTTCCCTATCACATGCTGCGAGAGGTGCTGAAACAAATCGAAGATGTTATTGAAACGCCTCTGCAAGGTTTTGGCGACATGTCGGTAGAAGACGTCATGCAGGTAACCGGGCTGCCCTATGCCGATGCTATCTTGGCTAAGCAACGCGAGTACGACGAGCCCTATCTCCTGCAAGGCCCTCAGGCGCTCATCGAAGAAGTCTGCCGGCAAATCGTCGCCCGGGGTCTTCGATGGACAAAAGGGGGACGGTTATTTCACCTGATGGGAGAGAACGATAAAGGAGCAGCCGCCTCCGTACTCCTGCGCTACTACCTTCGACAGCAGCATATGAACGGACAGCAGGAACGGATCGAAACAGTCGGGATCGGGGACAGCATCAACGATGCCCCCTTGCTCGCCATGGTGAATTACCCGATTCTCGTACAGAAGCCGGACGGATCCTATGACCCTGATATTCAGCTGTCAGGAATGATTCGCGCGCCCGGAATAGGGCCGGTGGGATGGAATGAAGCGGTTCTGGACCTATTGGCGCAGGTCTCGTAAAGGATCGCCTGTAACACCTGCTCACAAGAAAAGCCCCGCCCTTCCAGGCGGGGCTTCCGACAACCCGTTAGTTACCTGTGCCGTAACCTCCACAATCCCATCAATCGTCTTCGGGGTTAATGGTATGGAGACCCGCCGAATGACAGGCCGTCAGCAACTGCGCATCGGCGCTGACGACGGTCAGCCTCAATGGCTTGAGTTCCAACGCCAACGCCAAGTGCAAAACCTGTGGCGATCGAAGCGCGGGATACTCCAAGGCAAGTTCTTTGGTCGATAAATACGTCTGCATCGTCGGAGCGATGAAGTGGTAGAGCCCCTCCTGCGATTCCTTTTCAAACTTATGGATCACCGAGTAGCAATCGTCCCGGGTAATCTCTCCATGATGAGCTCGATTCGCGAACACCGTATAAAAATCGGTCACGGACCATGTCGGCAGAATAGCCACTTTGCTCCGCTTGACCATGAGCCTGCTGATGATGCGTGTGCCGCGTTCCATGCTGTACCGTTTCACCAGAGCGGTTGAGTCGAAATAGTAGTATGGCATACGATCACACTCTCCCCTTCAGAATAATGGCAGCCAACGGGCCCGACAGTTTCGAGAGCCGATCCTGGAGTTCATCCAGCGGCAATTCGTCATATCCCTCTTTCCGAAACTTATCGGCCAGGTTGCCCTGATTGAATGACGCCGTGTCATGCTTAAGCCGCTCACCCAGACGGCGCTTCGCCAAGCGGCTGGGAACCCGTTGTTTTGTCACTGTCAGCCCGCGGCCACGGCTGCGTGGAGCACGTGTCGATATTCGTCCCGTTTCTGATTTCAATTTGCGCATACTCTCCCTTTCCCTCATTTAGTGAGGCGCTGAAACCGGCGCAGAAACCAACCCATCCCGCGGACATCCCGCAGGCAGGGTTGCCTGTTCCGGTAATTCCATTTCTCCATACACATGAGCCGCAATGGACTTCGCCACGTCGGCAGACAACTCGCGCTGCATGACACGCACAACCTTGGCCGTCGCCTCACGCTCCGTTAGATGGCCTTCCTTTCCGCCTTTCGACAAGGCGCCGACCACCCGGCGGGTGGTCGTATCTATGACTTCGAAATCGCTGCACCATCGCACAAATTTGAATTGTGGATCACGCACGTCGATCGGCCAGACCCTTACCACTCCCCGCACGAACAGTTCCGGGGGTGGTGCGCTGGAATCGCCGCCGGCCGAAGAATCCTCTCTCCACGGCTGACTCGCAACTTGCAGTCCTTCCTTCAGCAATCCTTCCGTCAAGGCGCGTTGTGCCGGTTCAGCCTGATCCCCTGTAACCACAACCGCCAACACCAGATTTGTGGCGAGGAACTCTTCAAGTTCGCGCGTGAGTTCGCTCACGCGGTAGGGTGCAGCGGCGCCCTGCCCGCTCGGCCGAATCACGCGAAGATCAGCATTATACGTTTCCCGCAACACCAGATTTCTGGCAGCCCGCCTCAGTGCTTTGACTTTTGCCAGCTTATCGGATGGCCGATGAGCTTCCTCGACATCGTCACTGATTGACCCGTCCAGCTCAGTAATCCGTTCCATGAATGCGGTTTCCGCCTGAGGCCGATGCATCCCCGCCAATGCATACTGAAGTCCTGCATGTGCGTCAACCCATCGATCGACGATCCGGACATTCTCCAATACCTTGTCGGTCGACACGCGGGTCAGGTTGTCGAGCGTCAACCGGCGCTCGGCGCTGCTGTGTCCACGCTGCTCGATAAGCCAATACGATTCCCAGTCTTTCGCCTGCGCACTCACTTCGGCTTTGAAAATTCGGGCCAGCGCGGCGTAGGCGCGATCCTCAGCAACTGCGCGGCTCTCCGCCTGACCCACGCCAAGGAGATACTGGCCGGAGGGATACGCGGCACTCACCCCATCGATCCAATCCGGTTTCGATTGTCCTCCAACCCATGCGCAGCCGGATACTGCGAGCGACACCGCCAACACCGCGCCAAGCCGGCTTATGGGTCCCGATCCGGCTATCATGGTATCACCCGTTGAATGAGCACTGCGGTCTCGCCAGGACCAAGCGACAGCATCCGCATGCCCTCAGCTCCGAGAGCGTCAGAGTATTCGCCGGTGAACCGACTCTGCACCTGATAGCGTCCGGGTGGAATCCAGACCCGCGCAAGATGGATTTCATCGGGCAACGTCTGCCAGCTCCGCTTATCGGCTTCTTCCGATGCCACCGCCAGTCCTTTTGTCAGCAGCCCAACGAGAAGACCGATCCACGGCCCCGCATCTTTCCCCCCTGCCTGCTGAGCCCCTCTCGTCGCTCCCTCAGCCAACGCAAATTTTGTGGCGGCACGCGCGACTGCCTTGACGGTTATTTCCGCCATTCGTTCCGATAGAGCCTTTTCCGCCAAAGCCGTGACGTTATGCACCAGCTCAGTGTTCACCGTCACCCTCGCGCCATCATCCGGGACGAGACTGACCCTATCAACAGGCGCGCGCGTCTTCTGCGGAACAAACCGTGGCAACGCCACGCGAACGACACGTCCGTTGAGTCCGTACAAGACCGTATCCACACCCCGATTGGCTTGCCGATTCGACTGCGAGAAGCCACGGTTGAGAAGCACCAACTGGAGTGCGTCGAGACTGATCGGCAGGTCAAGAAACTGATCCTCCTTGCGTGGTGCGCGGCCATTATAGCTGATCACGACAACTTGAGCGAGTTGCTGCAATGCCTGACTGGTTTCCCATCGTGTATCGGGAAATAGAGATCGGTAGGCGGCTAATTCTTGGGTGAAGTGCAGAGCTTCGGCCGTCCGTAATAGATCTGCCCGCAACTGGGACGGAACAGCCGTATGCGACCATGCGCGGGTAGACTCAAAGGTTTCATAGGCATTCCGATAGGCAATAAACGCATTATTTATATCGCCGGTGCTCTCATAGAGGATGCCGCTGAGATAGCGGGCAAAGCCGTCATCTCGATAGGCATTTTTCTCTTTGGTTCGATCCGACAAGACGTTGAGCCGGTGATCGATACGCCGGGCTTCCACCAGCGCGCCTTGCCACTGACCAAGAGCCGCATAGTTGAGCGCCTTCAGCACATTGATCAGCACCTGTTCGTAGGGATCGCCCTCATAGGGCAATGCCGTATCATTCGTCATAAATGCGAGAGTTTCGGTTCGAATCTTTCGGGTATAGAGACGATCCACCTCCTCCTCCGCTTGCTCCAATACGGCATTGCTCTGCTGATAGTCGCCGGCAAGGTGGAGAGTCATTCCCCGATCCATGCCATACAGCACACGGCTTTTCTCCCCATATTTCTTTTCATCCCGTTGAACGATGGCATCGGCGCCCTTCGGGTCATTGGCGCGAAGACTTTCTTCGATGAGGAGATACCGGTTGACCGGGGAGCCGCATCCTGTAAGCAGTCCGATAAGCAGTCCGACCGCCAGGATGGCGAAGAGAGACTTGGCACAAATGACAACGCCCCACCGTGCCGGTACAAAGGCGGTGGGGCGTAAGGCAAGAGAACTCAACGGAGGTCGTAGAGCCTAAAAAATTGAACGCTTCTTTTCGATGACTTTCTTGATCTTCTTCTGACCGAACCAGACTTTGGCGTTGCTCTCCAGATCTACCATCTGCAGATCGACCTGGTAGAATACCGCTTTAGTCCCGTCGGCTTCATCGAGGATCGTGGCAATGGTGCCTTTCATCATGAAATCGGCGCCGAGTTCTTTTCCCGGCGCTTTCTGCGTATCCTCTCGCGCATAAATTGCTTGCTCTTTGCGTTCAGTCCGCAGTTCCTCACGATCGCCCTTTCCTGCCACAAAGGTGACCTTCTGCGAGTTCGTGAGCTCACGTTGGAGGTCCGACACAAACGTGTTGACGTTGATATGTTCATGGCTGCTGTTCTGAATGGTCCCGACCACGACGACCGGCTGGCGATGTTTCGAGCCGGAAAATCCGTTGAGCCACGGATACTCCAGCGCTTCTTTGACCATCGTTTCCGCAACCATCCTGGAATCGGTATCGTTCCAGCGGCCGCTCAGATCAGTAACGACTTCGGAATCGACCCTGGTTATTCTCGTCTCCTGGGCACAGCCGGCCAGCGACACTACCGCCAGCGCCATGAGCCAGATTCGTCCTCGATCCATCATGATCACACCATACCTCCTTGCAGATACCGGAAACGGCGGTCGATCAGCCGGAACCCTTACTGCGGCGCTCGTTTGTTTTCTTCTTTCTCAAGTCGCTCAAAGAGCTTATCGGCATTCCGTCTGACGTAGTCACGAACCTGGGCATTGAGTTCCTTCGCCTGCTCCAAGTTATTCTTCATCTCCTCAAGATTCAGCTTGGCCAACACGTAATATGTGTTCGTCTTCTCATCCTTGTAACGATCGATCGGACGCACCCCGCTGAGGGTTGTGGTTGTCACGGTCTTGATGGCCCGTTCGACGTTTTGCTCTTCAGAATTTTTCGTAAAGTCTCCGGCCGTGGTGGAAGCCGCATAGTCGCGCATTAAGTAGCCGGTGTAGGTTTCAAAGGTCTTGGCAATTTCCGCTCTGGCTCGATTCTCAGCGGTATCCCAAGCCAACGGCTCGTTTCGAACACCCGCCACCGCCCCGACACCATAAAACCCTTTACTATCTTTCTCGTTAAACGCCCCTGACCCCTGCTTGACCCACTTCGGAGGACCACCGCAGGCAGCAAGCCCGATCATCAGGGCGATAGCTACGCCTCCCCCGACCAACCTCGACCTGAACCCCAATACCCTATTCATGTGCATGCCTCCTTGGTGACGATCGGGATGGTGAAGCGGCGACGCGTCAGCAGCGAATGCTGGTGATACACCTTCAAGAAAATGTGCGAAATCATGCTAACATGCACCCCTAATCCAGTCAACGAAACAGCCGACCGATGGCCGGCCGTCTCACTGTTCCCTTCACGGAGGAAACCCATGGCAGACGTGCACATTGATGACGGTATCATTAAGATTCTGAATCTGGAGGTTCAAGATCCCAAAGCCGCTGCGGTCCTCGCCGAATATCCTCAAGTCCGCTGGGCGGAAATCACGCGGAAAGCCGTCAAGATCGGGTTGGGATATCTTAAGGGAGGCGAACGCGCCTAACGGCAGGATGCTGAAAAATCCCGCCCGCAGAAAAAGACTGTTTTTTGGTTTA
This sequence comes from uncultured Nitrospira sp., assembly GCA_964626135.1. Lineage (GTDB taxonomy): Bacteria > Nitrospirota > Nitrospiria > Nitrospirales > Nitrospiraceae > Palsa-1315. The sequence continues at coordinate 5,178 of CAZVEZ010000048.1, read as the reverse complement.
TTCGGTTTGTCTTGTTTGTTTGGTTAAACCGGACAGAACAGATGAACCGGATAAACAAAACAAACCAGTTTGCGCATCCTGCTAAGGCTTCGCAGGTATTGACGGTGCCACCGCTGCCTTGGCACGGGCATGATTCCCACCGAGTTCGAGATAGCGCGTGAAAGCCTCGATCGACTTCGGCTGATCATTTATCTCATCGGCGTAGAGAATGCCGAGCGAGAAATAGACATCCTTATAGTTGGGATTAACCGCCAGCGCTTCCCGCATGGCGCGCTCAGCATCGGCATACTGTCCGCGTTTTTCATACACCAACCCGAGTGTGTACTGGGAGTCCGGATTGTTCGGCGCATACTGCAGCGCCAGCTTTGCAGCCGACAACGCCCCGTCAAGATCCGGCAGCACTTCCAGCAACACATAGCTCTTGAGCACATAGGCGTCACCGAATACAGGATCGTATTCCAGCGCCTTATTCAACCGCTCCAACGCTTCTTCCGACGATTGTCCGGTTTGAAGAAGCGCAAATGCCTGTTCATACAGTGTCTTTGCAGCCTGTCGTCGTTCGTCAGGAGACTGAGGCTCCGCCCCCGTCACAAAGGCGGCTTTTCGCCCTTCGATCAAGACGGTATCTCCTTCCCCCTCAAGCTGCACGAAGAAAGGATGCTGGGCGCCTTTCGAACGTTCCACGACTTGTTGCTTCACATAGTCTCCGATTTCCGAGGCCATGAGCCATCCGTTTTTATTGCGATCGGCCATGCCGTTCAGCCCGTCTATCAGTACTCGCACAAACAGACTCTTCCCATTTTCCTGAATCAAGGACTCTCCCTTATCCCCCGCCGTCACCACTTGCACAGCACGCCTCTCTGTATCGTCTTCCGGAGCCATTCGTCCTTCGAGGGACAGCGGCTGAGCCTCACTGACCTCCCACCCGCGAACCGCGGCATTTAACAGAAAAAGGGTGTGTTTGGATGCGCTACGCCGGCTGAACTCCTTCAGATGTTCGAATGTCACCGATTTCGACACATTCCCTATCTGCGCATCCCAGGGAACCAGATACCCGAGATCCTTCCCGTCAAGATCCTGCGTGACACCCGCGTGACCGACGAAATAAAGCACGAGCCGATCATATCGGCCGACTTTTCGAGGCAGGAAATCCGAAAGCGTTTGCTGCAGACGTCGAGCACTCGCATCCTTGTCGTAGAGTTCAACGACCTCGTCGAAACCCAGTTGGCGGAACATCTGGGCTACCGCCTTGGCATCCTCGATCGCACCGGGAATTTTCGGGGCCAACAGATAATTGTCCACTCCGATGATAATCGCCCACGACTTGTAGTACAGCCCCTCCGGTTTCCCCAGTTGTGCAGACGCCGAGACCGGACAGCACATCGCCATCAGGAAGCATGCGAGCATCCCGAGAAAGAACGGCTGCGGTTGTCGAGGCTTGATCGTCCACATGGATTCGGCCGGTTTCAAGTCGTGACGCGTAATAAATTCACCCTACTCTCGACCCTGCGGAACTGTCAAGAAACGGCAGCCCTCATCCGCATCATTCGTGATAGTCTGTGACGAACTTGTGGAGCCGCATCGCACGCATGGGTTCCGCTGTCTACGGCGGCGCCGGGTCCCACCGGCACGTCAAGAGGACGTACAGGATCACGAGATTGCCCTCCATGATCCCTTCTCCCGTACCAAGGTATGGTTGAGTTCCCCCTTGTGCCTCCAGCATAATGGCCATCCGTATGGCCACCCACTTCGACTAAAGGAAATTCGAACCATGGCGGATAATATCGATACCCTCCTCAAAGAAAGCCGCGTCTATCACCCGACCGCTCGGACCAAAGCCGCGGCGTATATCCAGGACTACGAGAGCGCGTATAAGAAATCGATTGCCGATCCTGACGGTTTTTGGAGCGACGTCGCGAAGGAACTTGAGTGGTTCTCTCCCTGGACCAAGGTCCTGGAGTGGGACTATCCCTGGGCGAAGTGGTTCGTCGGCGCTACCTGCAACATGACCTATAACTGCCTGGACCGTCACGTCAACACCTGGCGCAAGAACAAAGTCGCCATCATCTGGGTCGGCGAGAACGATCAAGAACGGGTCATCACCTACGGCGAACTCTACCGGCAGGTCAATCGTTGCGCAAACGCGCTCAAAACACTCGGGCTCACGAAAGGAGATCGCGTCACGATCTATCTTCCGAAAGTTCCCGAGCAAATCGTCGCCATGCTTGCCTGCGCGCGTATCGGCGTCATTCATAGCGTGGTCTATTCCGGATTCAGCGCTCCGGCTCTCGCAAGCCGCCTTCAGGACGCCGAAGCGAAACTGATCATCACAGCCGATGTCGGGTTTGACCGAGGAAAGGTCCTCAATCTGAAGTCCGTGGTCGACCAAGCCGTGGCCACGTCTCCCACCGTCGAGCATGTCGTAGTCCTACGGCGGCAGACGCCGGGAGTGGCATTGTCCGCGCCCAAAGAAATCGATTGGCACGACTGGCTCAAAAACGAGAACGCGGTGTGCGAGGCCGAACATCTGGATGCAGAACATCCGTTGTACATCCTCTATACATCCGGGACCACCGGCAAACCCAAAGGCGTCGTTCATGTCCACGGCGGCTATATGGTCGGAACCTACATCACCACAAAATACGTCTTCGATCTCAAGGACGACGATGTCTACTTCTGCGTTGCCGATCCTGGCTGGGTCACCGGCCACAGTTATATCGTGTATGGCCCTCTGCTCAACGGCGCCACGATTCTGACAGCCGAAGGCAAGCCGGATTATCCGAATCCGGGTCGCTGGTGGGATTTGATCGAACGCTACGGCGTCTCAATCTTCTATACGACTCCCACCGCCATCCGCCTCCTCATGCGCTACGGAGAGGATTGGCCGAAAAAATACGATCTGTCCAGCCTCCGCATCCTGGGGAGTGTCGGCGAACCGATCAATCCGGAAGCCTGGGAGTGGTTCCATCGCGCAGCAGGCGGAGACAAACCGATCATGGACACCTGGTGGCAGACCGAAACAGGCGCCATCCTGATTACGCCTCTGCCGACCGTCCCCTTGAAGCCGGGCTCCGCGACCAGGCCATTCCTCGGTATCGAAGCCGATGTTGTGGACAACAAGGGCAACAGCCTCCCCGCCAATGCCGGCGGCCTTGCCGTCATCAAAAAGCCCTGGCCCTCGATGATGCGGACCATCTATAAAGATCCGGAGCGATACAAAACCTATTGGAACACGATCCCGAACTGCTATACCGCCGGCGACGTCTGCCACAAAGATGCGGACGGCTACATGTGGTTCATGGGCCGCGCCGATGACGTGATCAAAGTGGCCGGCAACCGGCTCGGCACTGCGGAGGTGGAAAGCGCGCTGGTCAGTCACCACGCCGTGGCAGAAGCTGCGGTGATCGGCAAACCACACAAGCTCGTCGGCGAGTCCATCAAAGCCTTCGTCATTTTGAAACAGGGGGAAGTGGAGAGCCCGGCACTGATCCAGTCGATCAAGGATCAAGTGCTGCAGGAATTGGGCAAGATCGCCGTGCCATCCGAAATAGACATCGTGCCCTCACTCCCTAAAACCCGGTCCGGAAAAATTATGCGGCGGGTGCTCAAAGCGAAAGAGCTCGGACAAGACCTTGGCGATATCTCGACGATCGAAGAGTGATCTAACCGGCTTTCAGGCCGGTGATCGATGAAACATCGTACGCACGACAAAAAGACCGGAGGATGATCATGTATACGGCAAGAAGTCCTAGAATCAGCATTATTGCATTCGGAGTATTGGCCATCTGCCTGTCAGCGATCAACCCGGCCGGAACCTGGGCTGCCGAACCAGCCAAGCAAGGAAAGAAGGCAAAGAAAACTACAACGCCGCCCCAGGCTGGTACAAGCGCGCTCGCCTCAAAAGCAGCCACTCCAAAATTCACCTCTGCAGAGACCGCAGGAACAGGTCCATCCTGTTTTGGTGAAGCACCAACACTCGACAAGCTCACGCCGGACGAAGGAAAAGCCGGAGACAGAGTCACCATCACCGGAAGCAACTTCGGCGAGGCAGCCTGTTTACGAGGTGTCTCCTTCGGGCCGGGTCACCCGGCTCAGTTTAAGCAGACGAACGACAGTATTACGACAATCGTGCCAAGCAACGGAAAGAAAGGGTTGGTTCTCCTCACCGTCACGACCGCTTCCGGAGAAAACTCAAAACCGTTTCTGGTGAAATAGAGAAAGAGAGGGCAGACTAGATGTCTCCCTTGCTCGTGAAACGCGATCGGGCTGGTCTGTCTGGTTCTTCTGAATGAATTTCCAGTCCGTTCAACCAAACAAACCAGATAGACGAGATAGACCAGATGAACCAGCATTCGCTGGACACGCGCAGTAGGAGACCATCGAGCCCGCCCTTACGGAGAAAGTAGAAACGCGGTGGTCGTTGACGCGCGCAAATGAGGATCGACCAAGCTACCCTGTGAGACGTAGAATACGAGGTATTGAGAATTGGAGGTGCTCGTGCAGCGCGCGGGGCGGAGACCAGGCGAACCGATCTATCTCAAGCGCCACATACTGGGTCTTGCCAGCGCCGTGATCGCCCCTATTTTGCTGCCTCTCCTGTACCACCATTACATCGCAGCGCTCAGCTTTACTGTCCAATTTATCGCAGCGCTGGTCATCGCGCTGGTAGGAAGTCTCGTACTCTATTTTTCCTACAGGGCCTCAGCTCAAAACGAGCCATAACTTGTGAGACGCATAGAGTGAAACGTGACACACATCTATATCGTGTATGCGTAAGCCTCGTTGTTCTCGCCGCTGTTTATCCTGGAGGTGACTGATGAAATCCACTGCCGTCTTCGACAAATATGTGGTACTTCCGTTCATAACCTTGCTGCTCGCGAGCTCCGGCTGCGTAACCCCGCTGAAACAACAACCGACAATCGTAGGGCCCCATTGCAACATCGCCTGGGATAAGACAAACGACCCGAAAATCACCGGGTATCAACTCACGGTGATCGACCAGGACCAGCCTGCAAAAAAAGCGGTGCAATTCATTCCCGCAAGTACCACGAAGATATCCTGCAAAGACGCAGGCGCCGACCATGAAGGGAATTGGAGTGTATCCGTGCAATCCTGTTACGACAAATCAACGTGTGGACCCTCTACGGAGATCATATCTATACAAATCACCACTAAGGC
>CAZVEZ010000047.1:0-15263 GCA_964626135.1 uncultured Nitrospira sp. | reverse complement strand
CCTCCAGGGTTCCGGCCTCCGAAACACTATTACTCAGAGTTGAGCCTCTGAGCGACGCGAGAACGATGCTGGCAGACTTTTTCAGCATCCTGCCAGTTTTCAGTATCCTTCATGGAGACTCACAGATGTTATGCGCAGATACGAATACGCCGGCATTCCTTTGCAAAATAAAATATGTATGGTCCTTCCTTCAGTTTCTACACTTCAGATAATTTCAAATACAACATTGTCATTTGATTACACAGACAAATCGCTTGATGCAAGCGAGGAGCTATGGCACGAGCTTTGCTTTCTCGCCATGCTGTGTTCAGCTTCATGCCTAGTATCACGCGCGAAGCAATCGAACCTAAATAAGGATGCCGGTACAGGCTCTTAATGGAGCAGCACATGGCCGCTTTGACCAAAACACATCTGAGACTGTGGACCGGAGTCATAAAAACCGCTTGGGTATCGTTACGCCTATCTACCATCGCTACAGGTCTTCTTCTTTCTTTTCTGACGGGGTGCGGAGGCGGAGGGGAGGCCGGCAGCGATCCAAACATCATGGTGACTCCCGGAAGTCTCGGCGCCACTGTATCGCTCGCTTGGAACCCGGTTGCTGATCCTTCGGTTACTGCTTACAATGTTTATTACGGCCGGCAATCACCAAACCAATTCGGTAGCTGCGCATACGAAAATATCATCACTGTGGACTCTCCCTCGATCATCGTCACAGCCCTTGATCCTGAAACCCGCTACTATTTTACTGTCAGTGCCTATAATGGGCTCGAAAGCCCCTGCTCAAATGAAGTTTCAGCCGTTACTCCTCCTTCCGTCTAGGCCAATCCACGAGCCCTGTCCATATCCATTGCCCATGTTATGGGAGACGTCTGGATTTTTTCCCACGCGGTGTAACTGAACGGCATTCAGCTGATATAGGATGCCGATGCGATTTTCTCGCAGCTGAGCCACCACAGAACAGTTGTGGATGAACGACTCACACCGGTGCCAGGATGCGTTCGACTGGGTTACGTTTCAGGGGGGGGGTACGGTGGGAGCAAGCGGAGAGTGCCGGGCACTGATCCAGCCTGGGCTGTCGAGCGTCGTTCCGATGCGGTGCTGTGATCGACACCGCCCAGCCGGGATTCGAACTATGTTTTGTCGATAGGCTCGACAGCAAGGTCGGGATTCTTCAATGACGTGCTGATGGCCTGCGAGGTAAGGCGTATCTGCGATTGAATATCTTCATGTGCATGTTCACGAAGGCCTAAAAGCACTGGCCATCGACTCCCTCGTATGGGAGAAGAACCTTCAGAGGTCACCCATTCTTTGGCATATTTCAAGCCGCTCAATAATAGGGCCGCGCCACCAAGCGCGACTGAATCAACGATGCAATACCAGAATGTGACACCGCTTGGCGGGTTAGCTTGAGACAAACCAAGAACTGGGTCTATGGCCGCCCATTTCCAGGCCCCTACTGCCGTGCCGATTATTTCAAGCCAAGTCGTGATAAAAAAGGCGGCAAGATACACCATGGGTGAGCGCCCAAGAAAGAGAAATCCCAAAAATATTACAAACATTAAGGCACCGAGTGCATCTGCCTGCTCCGGGTACCCGCTGACTCCCCACGCCGACCATGCACCGCACACCGCGATCACAAATGCGGTGATTTGTCGGGCATATCGTTGAAACAGCCCGGAACGCGCCAACGCAATCGCGGTCATATACACCATGCCGTGACCGGGCGGCACATATGCCGGTACGTTCTCAAACCGATAGGTGTATCCACCCATGTAAATAGAGGCAAAGTGCTCTCCCCATGTGGCAAACGCGACCGCTACGAATACTTGCAGCCGTGTTTCTCGACTTTCACCGAGCAACATCATGAGAAGAGAAACAAGCGCGATACCCCCCAGGATATATTGCCGCTCAAAACTCGCGTTGACTTCAAATGTCAAACAGACGGCGACAGAAAAAAACGTAAATGCCGCGATGACATAATCCCGTGTCCTGTGGGGATAGGTGACATTCAATTTCGGAAAATGGCGGAACATACTCGACCTCAGTGAACTGAAAAACGGGAACATCCGCTCTTCTTGCATCCAGGCTTACACACACTTATCCGATCGTACAAGAATGGGATGGGACACAGGATACCCTCACACCTTTTCACATTCGATCCGGGTTCGAGATCCATTTCACAGCACGATGCCGGCACCGCTTTGACCGATGCCGGCATCTGTGGCCGAAGACATTCCAGAAACCAGACAGACTCCAAGATCAATCTTCGTCTTTATCCTTCGGCTCCTCCTTCAACACGGCCTTGCCCTGCGCCAGGCTGGCATTGAGGTCATGCTCGGGGACTTTCTTATGCACCAGGTTTTGATGGCAATCAATACAGGTGGCCCCCTCTGTCTCCATCTTCTTGTGCGCTGCTTTAGCAGATACACCGGGAGGCTTGGTATTCTTGTGGCACTCCCGACAGGTCATGCTGTCCCAGCCCTTCAACTTCATGCGCGCCCTGTACGCTGCCTCAGGCCGATGCTCGTTGAATTTCTCGATGGTCGAGTAGTCAGTCGTGAACTCCTTTATCAAGAACGGCACTCCATCCACCACGTGTGTCCAAACCGCTAGATGGAAGTTTTTCAACCCCTGAGGGACGTGGCAGTCCTTGCAACCGGGATCGGCGCCGAGCGCACCCCAGTGTGAGGACTTCTTCAACTCTTCATACGGATAGGTCTCGGAATGGCAGCTCACGCAGAACTCGGTCCTGGATATGGCCGCTTCGCCGCCGAATACCACCGCAATCGTTCCGATCCCGATCGCTGCGCCGAGAATCAGGGCGCCGATTGATACCCTACCCCACTCTGCCATTAATCCTCCTTGCCTATCTCTGCAGGTTTGGCATCTTTTTGGAACTCCTCATGAAACTTCGGAGTAGGTGGGCCTTCGAACGTGCCCACGAGTTTGAAGTGTTCATGCATAGCCTTATTGTTACGCACGGACTTCTCAAAATCGAATTCATACTTCTTGTCTACCTTGGGCGTGAATGGGGTATAGGGTTTCTTGGTACCCTTCCATCCTGAGCCCTCATAATTCAGGTGACAAGCGTTACATTTTTCGGCGAACTCAAAGTCTTGGCCAGCCTCCACGAGAGACTCACGCGCAGTGACCTTTTTCTTTTTTTCAAACGCCTCCCCGGCCTTTCGGTGAATCTTGCGATAGTCAGTGCCTGCCCCATGGCAGGATTCGCAGCCCACACCGATCAAGAACTTGTCCGGTTCCGTAATTTCATACCCACCCTCAGCCCCGAACCCGGTCACATGACAACCGATACAATCTTTGTCCTTGGTGTAGTCCTTCTTAGGATCGAGTTTGGCCTTGACCATCGCCGCGTTCTTCTCTTTGCCCCTATCGGCTTTGAGTGAGTCAACGGCTTTGGCGTGGGTGGTCTTGACCCATGAGTCCGACTGGCTTTTGTGGCACGAGCTGCATTTCTTCCGGCCTTCGAACGGGACCTCGGCGGCAGCAGTTCCAGCCAAAGTTGCGAATACCACCGCAGCGGCTAAGGCAAATACTATACGATGATTCACGGATCCTCCTTTCATCATAGAAAAGCTATTCGTGGTCATACTCAGCCAATTGAGTTTAGCCATACTATCGTGAGCTCAATAGATTTACAATAATGGATATTCCCACTTCGCGACTCTAGAAATCAACTGCTGGACGGTTCACTAGGCGGAATCTTGTATACCCAGTAGCCGCCCTGTTGATAGACAAGCTGCACGGCTTTCAGATCAAGAGGCTGCGATGTGGTCATGGGAAGCATTTGCGCGAGCAACGTATTGCCGCTCTTGGAATCGGTGAGGAAATAGGCTCGCACATAATTCTCCGTGACCCCATGCACCGAATAGGATGTGTAGTTGTTATCGTTCAACCAGCGCTTGACCATTCCGCTCAGTCCATGTACGTCACCACCCCTCAAGGGAAAGTCCTTGTAGGCGACGCCGATTCGATCGGGGCGCATCAGCCCGAGCTTGTAGAGATCCGAAAGGTGAACTGCGACATAGCCTTCACGACCGTCAGTCAATTGACGCAACATCGCCGAGCCTTCTTGTACATCCATCGTCAATGCATCAACGAACCGTTGAAACGTTCGACTTTCGTCCGCGCTAGCCGGGGTACCCCAAAACTCACGTTCATATTTCCTAATCGCTTCGATTCTCGGCTGCCAGAGTTGAGGCGTAATGAGCGGTTCGCCATGCTGTGACGTGAATATGGTCTCATATCCGGTCAGCAACTGAATTTGGCGCGACGTATCCCACCAGGCAAGAATAGGGGCGCCTTTCGGCACATGCTTGGCAATCGCCGATGCCAAGGCTGTTAACTCGGAAAGCTTCCCATCGACGAAAACCATTGGTTCGCCGGTGCGATTCTCCCAAGCGAGCATAACAGGTTTTGTATTGCCACGACTAGCAAGATGGGCCACAGCGACTGGTTGGTCCACGCCATCGACCAAAACCTCTTGCTTGCTGATTCTGAGGTCTGGCCAGGCCTCAAGCCCAAGTTTGTCGAACTTCTCTACGCCACCCTCTTCTGCCAGCTTATAATGATACGGAGCCTGCCCTGGACTAAACCATATATAGGCAAGCCACCCAAACATAAGAAAACCTCCCGCCACTAGGAGTATTCCTAGCGACGGGAGGATTCTGTTGTTCGGTCGCGTCAGCGCGGATTCCATCGTCTGCGCTGCGCCAGCTGTTAACGTCCGTTCTTCTTGCGTCTGCTCCATCCAGCCAGAGCCAGGGTCCCGGCGAACAGCATACCGCCACCAACGCTTCCGAGCGTCAACTTGCCATCCGTGCTGTCAAAATCCAGCAAGCTGCTCGTCCGGCTCTTCTCCAGCTTGGCGACGCGTTCTGCCAACGCCATCCTTTCCTTCAATTGAGTGTCTTCGTCCATGATGTCAACATACATTCGGTTCATCGCCGCCCAACCAACGGTGTAGGTAAACCCTGGATATTGATGGGCGAGACTCACGTGCAGCTGCACGAGGTGGTCCTCAGCCATTTCGAAGAGCTTGAGCTCTGTTGATGAAGGATTGTTCCCCTTTGACCAATAGATCTGAAAGAATTGCTCAAACCCATCCACCACCGGCTTTGGAGGAGCAGGCCGGTTGGTCTTTTGACCGGTCAGGAGCCCAGCCTCGTACTGCTTATGGAGGACATCGTGCGCTTCATCGTACTTATCGAGACCTGAGTAGGTGCCGTTATCCATGAATTCCAAATAGGCACGGGCGAAACGCTCTGAATGGCATCCAGTGCATGTCTTAACCCACGCATCCAGTCGTTTATCCGACCAGTCACTCTTGATGTTTTCTCTGATGCCGGGCACGAAGGGATAGTTTGCCCACCGAACCTTCCGCACCACGTTGTGGGAGAATTTGCCCTGATATTCCATATGACAGCTCTGGCAAGTCGGGTAGCTTTGTCCACCTTTCGCTACCGCATCCTTGAGCTGCACGTTCCAATTCCACTTTCCTTTATCTTCCTGGTACCCTAACCCGTGCTGAGACCCGTTATAGGCCTCCCAGTTATTATGGTCGGCACCGCTGTGGCAGGTACCGCAGGCTTCCGGCTTCCGTGAGTTGGCCACGGAAAACTCGTGCCTGGTGTGACAGTTGTCGCACTTGTTCTGCTGGGTATGGCAGAGGGTGCAACCATCGGCGATCTCTCGCTGTGACATTCCGGCGTAGACTTCCACTTCGACGTTGGCTCTATAGTCCAACGCATGCGATGGACGTCCCTTGGGCCATTGATTCTGTGGCCAGGTGATCGTGTCGCGTTCAGATTCGCGCTCTGCGAATTCCTGCAAATGACAGTTTCCGCAGACATCGGCAGTGGGCATCCGCAGATCGGCACGGTGATCTGCTTTCTTTTTTGTATTGATGTCAACGTGGCAATCGATACAGCCGACTTCCTTCAATTGCTCCTTGGGGCCAAGCTTGCCCATCGAGCGCAAGTTCGTCTCGATCTCCTCTAACTTCGCCTTTTTGTAAAAGGTGTCGTCTTTGGGGGTAAGCTTGCGAATCTTGTCAAGATTGGCATGTGCGCTCTTTTTCCAGAGTATAACCCAGCCCGGTGACTCATCGGCATGGCACTTCACGCACTGCTCACGCGTCGCGACATCCTTCACCGTTGTCGGTGGTTTGTAGAATGAAAGAGGGTCGAGGTACTTACTGAAAGGTAGGGGCTCCCAATACTCGGCGTATTTCCCTTTTCCCGCGCCTTCAGCTGGATCCAGATAGCGCTTTACCAACGCCTCATGCAGCTGCTTCGGGTCGGCTGAGCGATCGAGCTTCAACGCCTCATAGGTTTCCTTGGGGACGCTGGGGAAGTTCGCCTGCGCTGTTCCTGCGAGCAACACTCCGCAAACCAGCAGACCACATTTCAGCCAGAATTTATCGATCATTACTACCTCCCCCTCTGTTAATTGCCCCGCTCATTCGCGTCAGGCCAATTCATAAACTTGAGTGCGTATCTGCGTTTATTAGCATTTATTAATTCCCACGTCGCGCACATATATCTCAGCATGTATTAGTTGTCAAGATATTAAGTGGGTTATGTATGAAGAAAATGTAAAAATCTCATGCGCCGGCGATTCTGCAAGTCTAGTGCCTTTCCATTTGTGCAAAGATCCGCGAAAGAGTCTGTTATGTGGTGTCGGAAGAGCGCGCCATATGGCTCTCTCAACTATGGCCTTTCATGGTCGATCACGACGGTGACCCCACCCGCTCCAGGCTTCACCGGCTGACTCATTCCCTCCAAGTCTCCTCTCTGCGGCATCGCTTGGCCGGACTTCGATATACGGGCCACAATAACCACCATGCCTGCATCAGAAAGCTTTCTGGATGGCATCATGCTGGTCGAGTCATCGAGCCGAAATGAAAAGGGCAGATCTTTCCTCGTCGCCCGTACAATCGCCACTGGCATCGGTGGACCGTTCATTTCGCGGGCGAACACGAATAACGTATCCGTCGTAGATCCCTTACCGGCCAGACTTGGCGCCATCGACACCGTACCGCTGATCGCAAGCGACTGTGCGACCTGTCCAATCGGCTTGGCGGACTCAGCCGGTTCCGCATACGCAGGCACTGTCGCAGCGATCAGCACGCCACAGACCAGCAGACCGCATCTCAACCAGTGTTTGCCAACCATGTGCAATACTCCCTGTTTGTGAAGACACATCGTATCGTGTTTTGCATGCATCTACCCCTCAGCGGATAGCGCGCATATATCTCAGCCTACATCAGAAGATGTCAAGGGGGTTTGGATACTAAATCTGATACCTGACAGCAGGAAACAACCACTCTCAAACGCTTTCAGGGATCAACAGCAAGAACTCACACAACATAGTGGCAGTGGGGAGCCATACGGACTTCTTCGCACTACGGTCTTTCACGATCGATCACAACGGTGATCCCATCCACTCCGGATTGCACCGGTTGACTCGTCCCCTCCAGATCTCCACTTTGCGGCATGGCCTGGCCGGACTTCGAGAGACGAGCCACAATCACGACCGGCCCGGCGCTAGAGAGTTTTCTCGACGGCATCGGGCTGGTCGAGTCATCGAGCTGAAAGGTAAAGGGTAAATCTTTCTTCGTCGCCCGCACGATTGACACCGGCATGGGAGGACCGCTCGTCTCGCGTGCAAACACAAATAATGTGTCCGTCGGAGATCCTTTGCCGGCGAGGCTCGGCGCCATTGTCACCGTACCTCTGATCATACGTGGCTGCCCAACTTGCCCAGCCGGCTGGGCCGACGATGCCGACTCCGCATATGGTCTTTCACGATCAATGACAACGGTGAGTCCATCCACTCCAGACTGTACTGGCTGGCTCACCCCTTCTAAATCTCCGTCTTGCGGCATCGCCTGACCGGACTTCGACAGACGGGCCACAATCACGACCGGCCCGGCACTGGAGAGTTTTCTCGACGGCATCGGGCTGGTCGAGTCATCGAGCTGAAAGGTAAAGGGTAGATCTTTCCTTGTCGCCCGCACGATCGACACTGGCATCGGTGGACCATTCATCTGGCGGGCAAACACAAACAACGTGTCCGTCGGAGACCCCTTGCCGGCGAGGCTCGGCGCCATTGTCACTGTGCCTCTAATGGTACGCGGCTGTCCGCCCTGCGCAGCTGACAGAACCGGCGCTGCCGCCGGTTCTGTAGACGCCGACACCATGTCCTGACGGCCACCAAGGTGGCTCTTGGCTTCTTCGATGGCAGCCACCAGTTGCTGCGTCATCTCCGGATCTGTGTCCGCAGGAAGGTTCGCGCGAGCGAGCTCCCAATCCTGAGCCGCGCGTGCAAAATTATTGCGATTGAACGCTACCGTCCCTGCCAACATCAACGCCTTCACATTCCGTGGATCGATTTTCAGCGCCTGTTGAATCAAGGCTTCAGGCTTCCCTTCCAACTTGCGACCATGGAGCACCCCCATCGCATCGGCATAATCGGCGAGCAACTGGGCATCATCAGAAATCAGTGCGGTGGCATTCTCGTAGGCCAGCGCGGCTTCGGGGTAACGACCCACTCCCATGTACGAACGCGCAAGCAAGGCCCATCCCACGCCATCATTCGGATTCTGCTCCATCTTCTGTTTGAGTCGCTCAATCAACGAACTCAGTCCGTCAGAAAACTGATTCGCACCTTCTGCCTCCCCTTGCGCAGACAAGGACGCCGCGGGCGGCTCCGTCATCGCGAGGGGATTCCCTAGTTGCCAATAGAGCAACCCGCTGGCAGTCGGGACGATGATGGCCAGTGCAAGTGCCACCGGCGTGCCATGCATCTGTCGCCGCGCTGTTTTAGGAGTGGCCTCCGTGCTGCCCGTTTCTTCCAGGAGACGGCGTTCAAGCTCACGTCGCGCTTGCTGATACAGTTCGTCTGTGAGCACGCCATTGGCCTGATCCTGTGCTAACTCGGCGAACTGCTGCCGGAAGATCGACAGGATCTTCTCCTCCTCCCCCGTTGCGCCCCCCCGCGCGCGCTTCAGCAGTGGCCACAATAGGAGACCGAGGACGAGAATGGTCATCGTCGATGCGATCACCCAGAATATGATGGTCACAGGCGATTCGCTCCTTCGGAAAGCAGTTGTGCAACACGGTTACGCTCTGCTTCAGACAATGCCACATCGGCAAGTTTCTTTTGTCTCCTGCGCAGCGCAAATACCAATGCGGTCGCACCTCCGATCAGCAGAAGGAAGGGGCCTACCCAGAGTAATGTAGTCGTGGTTTTCAACGGAGGGCGATAGAGAACAAAATCACCGTATCGCGTGACGAGGAAATCGATAATCTCTTTGTCGCTCATATTTTTGGCGATCATTTCTCGAACTTCCCGGCGCAGGTCTTCGGCCAACGGCGCGTTTGAATCGGCCAGCGTCTGGTTCTGACAGACCAGGCACCGAAGCTCGACGGCCAGCGCTTTCAGCCGCGCTTCAGCCTGTGGATTTTCAGCAAGCGGGGCAGCCTCTCCCGCTGCCGCAAGACCTGGGATGAGAAGAATGACCACTAAGAGCCATCTCATTGGTTCTGCAACTCCTTGACCAGAGGCAAAATCTTTGTTTGCAAGACATCTCCGCTCAACGGGCCGATCTGCTTGTAGCGGATGACCCCTGCCTTATCGATCACATAGGTTTCCGGCACGCCGTAGACACCGTAATTGATCCCGGCGCGTCCCGATTCATCCACCGCAACGACCGGATAGGGATTACCCCACTCTTTCAGCCAGGCCAGGGCTTCGTCCCTTTTATCCTTATAGTCCATGCCGTAAATGGGCACGACCCCCGATTGTGCAAGCTGGATGAGGACAGGATGCTCGGTCTTGCAGCCACCGCACCACGAAGCCCAGAAATTGAGCAGCCAGACCTGGCCCTTCAAATCGCTGGAGGACAGCACCTTCTGCTGGTCATGGAGCTGAGGAAGCGAAAATTCAGGCGCCGGCCTTCCGACCAAGGGAGACGGCAATTCACGCGGGTTGAGCGTCAGCCCGATACCGAGAAAACCGACCACGACGACAAAGATCCCGAGCGGGATGAGAAACCGGTTCATGAGACTGTCTGCCGAGCCATCTGTGTCCCTGCCGGCACCTCGACCTCTTTGCGGCGCCACGCGAGTCGATACCGGCGATCACTGATGGCTAACACGCCCCCCACTGCCATCACCAAACATCCACCCCAGATCCAATCGATAAAGGGCTTGTGATAGAGCCGGACACTCCAGGCTCCATCTTCGAGCGGCTCACCCAACGACACATAGAGATCACGCAGAAACCCGGGAGAGATCGCGGCTTCGGTCATAGTCTGATTCTGAACGGTGTAGCGACGCTTTTCCGGATACATCACCGTGACCTCACGGCCATCCTGACTCACATGAATTGTCCCACGCGCTGCGATATAGTTCGGTCCTTTATACGGCTGGGTTCCGTCGAATCGGAACGTATAGCCACCAAGCGTTGCTGTCTGTCCGACATTCATCCGAACATCCTGCTCGACTTCGAACCCCTTCACCATTGTCACACCGACGATGAACAGGGCCAGTCCGCAATGGGCCAGAACCATACCCCAATAGGCCCGCGGCATCGCGGCGAGTCGGCCGAAGAGACTGCTTCCATCCGCATGGGCAAGCCGTTCACGCAAATCAACCGCAATCGTTGTCAGGATCCAGATTGCGAGCAAGAGACCAAGGCTGATAAGCGGCGTCCACTGGCCCATGACAATCGGTAACACAAGGGCTGTTACAACACTGACGCCGAATGCCCAACGCAGGCGCATCGCGAGTTCCGGCAGACTGGCTTTCTTCCACTGAGCCAGAGGGCCGATCCCCATCAAAAAGATGGCAGGTGTCATCAGTGGAACAAAGACGGTATCAAAATAGGGTGGACCAACTGAGATCTTCCCGAGGTCCAGCGCGTCCAGGAACAGGGGATACAACGTGCCTAAGAGCACCGAGCCCAAGGCTGCGACTAGGAGCACATTGTTCGCGAGCAACATCCCCTCACGCGAGATGATCGAGAAACCACCACCCAGTCCAACACGTGGCGCACGCCACGCGTACAACATCAATGAGCCTCCGATCGCCACTGCCAGAAACACCAGGATGAATAATCCACGCTTTGGGTCGGTCGCAAATGCATGCACGGAAGTCAACACACCGGAGCGGACTAAGAAGGTCCCTAGCAAACTGAGTGAAAAAGCCAGAATGGCGAGTAGGACGCTCCAAGCCTTGAAACTGCCCCGCTTATCTGTGACTGCCAGCGAGTGAATCAGCGCTGTCCCTGCCAGCCAGGGCATAAATGAAGCATTTTCGACCGGATCCCAGAACCACCACCCACCCCAACCCAGTTCGTAATAGGCCCAACCGCTCCCCATCGCGACACCAACGGTCAGAAAACACCAGGCCACTGTGGTCCAAGGACGTGACCAGCGCGCCCAGGCCGCGTCCAGGTTTCCCCCAAGGAGCGCGGCGATTGCAAAGGCAAAGGCGACGGAGAACCCCACATACCCCATATAGAGCATCGGCGGATGTATGACCATTCCGGGATCCTGTAGCAAGGGATTCAAATCGCGCCCATCGAATGCGGCCGGGATTAACCGTTCGAATGGATTGGAGACCGTCAGCATGAACAGGAGAAATCCCAGGCTGACCAACCCCATCACGCCGAGAATGCGGGCGCGCATCGCCTCGGGCAGATGAGCCGAGAAAAACGAAACGGCAACCATCCATATCGTCAGGATGAATACCCAGAGGAGCAGCGATCCCTCGTGCGCGCCCCAGATGGCGGCGAGGCGATAATGAAGGGGAAGTTGGGAGTTCGACGTGGCCGCGACGTAGAGCACGGAAAAGTCTTTTGCTGCGAACGCATACCCCAGACAACAAAAAGCCAGCAGAACCAGGAGAAACTGCCCGCGCGCGGCCGGCCTCGCGATGGACATGAAGGAAGAGTTCCCGACCGCGGCACCATAAATGGGAATGGTCCCCTGCACCACCGCCACACAGAGCGCGAGGATCAACGCATAATGACCGATTTCTGGAATCATGTTGGCTCCTAGCGTGGATTGACGACGAGCGTGCCGCTGGTCTGCGCTCCAGCTGCCTTGGCTTTGGCCAGCGCGTCAGCCGCTTCCGGCGGCATATAGTTTTCATCGTGCTTCGCCAGCACCTCGCTCGCAAGGAATATCCCATCGGCCCCAAGTTGCCCCTGAGCCACCGCACCCTTCCCTTCCTTGAATAGGTCAGGAAGGATTCCCTTGAACGTCACAGGCACGCGCTTCGCCGTGTCGGTCATGACGAAATGCACGGTCAGTCCATCGCCCTCGCGTGTAAGGCTGCCGTCTTCGACCATCCCGCCGATACGGAATCCGCGTCCTTTCGGCCCTTCGCCGTTTGCCACCTGCGTCGGCGTATAAAAGAAGACGAGATTGCTCTGAAAGGCATTCAGTATCAGCATCGACGCCACCGCCAGCGCGAGCAGGCCGAGACCGATAAAGATAAACCGTTTGTGCCGAGGTTTCATCGAATCAGTATCCTCCTAAGACAGGCCGCGGCTTTCTGCCACAGCCGACGCATGCCGACGCCAAACCGCAATCACTTCTCCCGCCATACACAGAGCCGTGGCGCCGAAAGAGACCCACACATACAGGCCGTACCCGCCCATCGCGAAAAACTCACTCGCGCTTCCCCACTGCATCAGCGCGCCTCCGCCACGTCATGAACCGTGGACGGCTTGCTCCACGACGGTTGTCGCTCACGATCCAGAATGATGCAACGCATGCGGACGAGTGTGACGGCAAAACTGTACATCCAGAACCCCAGCATCATGATCAGCATCGCCGCGACCATCGGCGTCGCCATCTTCGATTCCGTCATGCTGACGGACGCCCCTTGGTGCAACGTATTCCACCACTTCACAGAAAAATAGATAATCGGGACATTGACCACCCCCACCAGTGCCAAGACGGCACTCGCCCGATCGGCGCGGCGCAGGTCGTCAATCGAGGCGCGTAATAAGATGATCCCGATATACTGAAACAACAGAATCAATTCCGACGTCAGCCGAGCATCCCACACCCACCACGCACCCCAGGTTGGTTTGCCCCACATCGCGCCGGTGAGCAACGCCAAAAATGTGAACATCGCACCCGTAGGAGCGATGGCCTGCGCCATCATGAACGAGGGGCGTGCGTTGAGCCCCAAGCCGATGCCGGCCCAAATGGCCATGACGACGTACAAAAACATGGACATCCAGGCAGCCGGCACATGGACGAAGATAATGCGGTAGGAGTCGCCTTGTTGAAAATCGGTCGGCGCAACGAAGAATCCCATGTATAGGCCAACGCAGATCAACGCAAGCGCGGCGACCGAAAACCACGGAACCATCCTCCCGGCCAGCGGAAGGAATGCTTGCGGCGACGAATATTTGAGCCAGTTAATAGCCATAACGCGTATGAAACGTCTTATTCCAATGCAATCCGCAATGCGACTGCCGTGGCCCAGGGCGCAAACGCGAGCGAGAGCATGAAACAGGCCCCGAGTAAGGACAGGTTTGCTTCGCTCCCGATTCCGGCCATACTACTGGTGACAGCGCCAGCCCCAAATATCAACACCGGAACAAAGAGCGGAAGCACCAGGAGGGCAACCAGCAAACCACTCCCGCGTAATCCAAGAGTCAGCGCGGCACCAATCCCACCAATCATACTTAACGTTGGCGTGCCAAGCAAGAGCGATAACGTCAATACCCCCAACGTGTCACCAGTCAGGCCGAATTGCAGACCGAGAAGAGGCGAGAGCAGAACCACCGGCAAGCCGGAAATCACCCAATGGGAGAACACCTTTCCAATGACTAACACCGCCAGCGACTGCGGAATCAACGCCGTCTGCTCCAAGACACCATCAAGATAATCAGCCGTAAATAGGCGCCCTAGCGACAAGAGGCACGCTAGCAGGGCCGTGACCCAGAGTACACCCGGTCCGATCACCCTCAACACCGCCGCTTCCGGTCCAACGCCCAACGGGAAGAGACTCGCGACGATGACGACAAAGAAAATCGACATCGCCACATCCGAACGGTGCCGCATAGCCAATAACAGATCCCGCCGGACAACCCCACGCAACGCCTCACTCAGACTGGGCTGGCTCATCGAGTCAGCCTCAGGTGCTGGACGGAATCAGTGGGAAGCGCAATCTCCTGATGGGTGGACACGACGACCATGCCGCCATTACTCAAGTGGGACTGCAATCGCTGGGTCAAGTAGGTGGTCGCTGCAGCATCGAGTGACGCAAAGGGCTCATCCAGGAACCATAAGGGACGGGTGGAAAGCCAGAGACGCGCCAGCGCCACACGGCGCTTTTGCCCCTGTGAAAGTACCCTTGTCGGCAAAAGATGAATCGGCCGTCCGAGACCGACGGCCTCCAATGCCTTTTGTACCATTGCGCCGGAACTGTCATCGCCGGCCAGGCACGCGGAGAGCGTGAGGTTTTCAGCCGGGGTCAATTCATCCTTGATCCCATTGAGATGCCCGATATACATGATCTGGGCACGATAGAGCTCCTTGAGTTGGTGGATGTCTTTCCCTTGCCAAAGAATCGTGCCTCCATCAGGCGATAACAGACTGCACAGAATGCGGAGAAAGCTGGTTTTTCCACTCCCGTTCTCACCCGCTATGGCCAACAGGGTTCCCGGCCTGACCGTCACGCTGACGTCTGAGAACAACTGGCGTTGCCCACGACTGCCACTCAGTGCGACGGTTTGGAGCATAATGGGAGAAATCCCACCGGGATCGAAGAAAAGAAATTGCAGGAGGGTTGAATCCTTTTAGGTCGCGTTATCCGGGAACGTTTTCTCGACACCGTTCGACACCTCAATACGATACAACCACCACTAAGGAGTGGTCCATAGGTTAGACTGGTATCACGACAACTAAATAATAATTTCCGGCTTCTTGGAAGGAAGCACTTGTTATATCTCTCGATTGTCTCCCATCTGGCACCGGCAAGTCAAAGCTGGTCTGTCGAGATGCGGCATGAACACCTATGTCTCCGATTGGGTGACGCTCAAACAAAGGCGAAATCCGTCAGCTACCATAATCCACTAGCAGGCTGTTTATATGGACTCCCGTACCCAAGAGACACCAGGCCAAATCTCCCTCCGGCACCTGGTTCTGCCACGCCAACAGTCAAAGACGACGAGAGATGCAATTTACACATCCCTATTATCTCGGTTACAAT
>CAZVEZ010000046.1:0-15411 GCA_964626135.1 uncultured Nitrospira sp. | reverse complement strand
AGTGGCCGAGGCTGCCCTTCACTGCGCGCATCGGACGAGCACTGTTTTATCGTGCGCGTTCTGTGAGCAAAAGGGCACCTGACCGCTCCTCGCTCCGATCCTCAACTGCGCGAGTCTTGGTCATTCTCTCTCAGGGATGGGGGCTGATTGATCTTCTACTGCGCGCGTCCAACGAGGGCCTTCTGAGGCCGCGCGTTGCGCGAGCAAAGAAGATCATCAGGCTCCATCCCCCTATTCTTTTGCCGGAGGCACCGACCCATGCTTCGTCTTGACCAGCGTGGCGATGAGCTGTGTGAGTCGCTCGGCCACTTCTGGCTCTGGATTGTCGAAGTCCACTCCGAACTCAGCCCGCTTGACCCATTTCACGGTGGCGCGCTCGACCTGCAACAGCTCCGGCTCTCCCGGCACGAACATCTGTAGGGCAAGCACCATTCCGACGGAGACCGGGACATTTCCTGTAATGTAGCTCCCGGTCAGGGAAAGATCTTTGATAATTCCTTCACCGGCAACCCTGGGCCCACGATACTTCACCGTGGCAAAGGTCTTGAACCGTAGACCCTTCCGCATGACAAATCCCGCCATGCTGCCTCCTTGTCTTTATCTACGCATACGCCCTGATGACTGGGCCGATTGTACTACCTCACTACGATTTTTCAACAGCTAATTGTCCCCGCCACCTCCGTCGAGCAGCGCCCTTCTGATTCGCACTCCTCTCTGCGGAGAGGGGCAAGGAGACAAGCGGCAGTTCAAGACTGCCGGAGGGCTTTTCTCACGTCTTCGATCGGGATCTCGCGCCATGCGCCCGATGGGAGGTCTTCCAGTTTGAAGGGGCCGTATTGAATGCGCCTAAGCCTGGTCACTTCATGCCCCAAGGCCTGAAACAGTCTGCGGATTTCTCGGTTCTTTCCCTGGATCAGGACCACTTCCAGATGTGATTCGCGTCCGGACTTCTTCTGAATCTTTACGGTGTGGCACTGGAGGCGCTCGCCACCATCGACCACTCCGACTACGGCCTCTGCGGCTTGGACCTCAGTGAATGATCCTCGCACGGAGACCAGATAGGTCCTCATCACTTTATTGCCCGGATCGGTGAGGTAACTCGACAGCGCCGAATCGTTCGTGAGCAGAAGGAGGCCGCTGGTCGCCTGATCGAGTCTTCCGACGGCATGCATGTATCCCAGATCCTCCGGCAACACATCGAAGATCGTCTTGCGGCCCTTTTCGTCACTCTGCGTCGTGATCACCCCTTTGGGTTTATGAAAGAGGAGAAACCGTTTGACCGAATCTTGAATCGGTTGATCATCGATCGAGACAGCATCCTTCGGCCACAACACCCACCTGGCCGGATCGCGTACGACTCGTCCGTTAATACGGACACGCCCCGCACGAATCCATTCCTGGCTCGTACTACGTGAGGCAATTCCACGCTTCGACAGCAGCCGATCTACAGTGAGACGTTTTGCGGTAAAGGCCTTATCTGCCATCTTGGACCATTTTACTATTCAGGGGTGGGTTCGATTCACGCAACCGATTGCGTACGGCTCTGCAACGATGTGACACATGGGCCAATGGCATGCGTCCTAGTCAAGAATCAGGAATGCACTCTCCTGGTCGGTAGAGAACATTCTCACCTCTTGGTCACGGCGACGCAGTCGCGCTTCGATCATTGCTGTCGAGCAGTTGCCGGCACGAATCCACACTACTTTTGGCGGATGGCCGAAGAGAAAACTGCGTTGGTGAAAGTCAGCATCCTTCGTGACGATCACAAACTCCCGTTGGGCGGCATACTCCCAAATCGCGATGTCAGCGGCATCTTTGAGCCCGACATCCCGCACATGCTGGGAACCGGGATATTCCTGCTGGAGGGCTGTGACAAGTCGGTGCGAGAGATTCTGATCGAAGAGCAGCTTCACAACGGTGGAATCGACACGAGCTTCCGCTCTCTATCCGCTGCAAAGGCTAGACAGGCTCGGATGTCTTCGCGTGTGAGATCGGGGAAATCTTTAAGAATGTCGTTTTCGCTCATACCGGAGGCAAGATACTCCAACACGTCATACACGGTCATGCGGAGACCGCGAATACATGGCTTGCCGCCACGCTTCTCGGGATCGATGGTAATGCGGCTCTTCCAATCCATGTGTTGAAGGGTAGCCTGGGAAGGAGGAAAGATCAAGACTGCTTCAGGAGTAAACCACCCCTTTTTCCGGGAACACCATTTCAGAGCAGCCCTCGCTTCTTGAGATACTCCTTATCAATAACCGGTGCCGGCTTGGCAGGGAGTTGCCCCCGTTCCTGGAGCAACCGCTCGACGTATTTCCCGATCAGATCCGATTCGAGATTGACCTGATCGCCGACCTGCTTGAGGCCCAGGGTGGTGACTTTCGCCGTATGCGGAATGATCGAGACAGAGAACCCACGATCGGTCACCTGGTTGATCGTCAGACTGATGCCGTCTACGGTAATCGACCCCTTCACGACGCAGTGGCGCAGAATCTCCGACGGGGCTTCGATCATGAAGAGGACGGCGTTCCCGTCCTGTTGACGATTGCGAATCGTGCCGATGCCGTCCACGTGACCAGCCACGAGATGCCCCCCGATCCGTTCGTTGAGCTTCATCGCCCGTTCTAGATTGAGCGGGGCGCCGGCGGCGAGTTGCCCCAGAGTGGTCACGGATAATGTTTCGGGAGAGACTTCGACAGAGAAGTTCTGCTCGGCCTTGTTCACCACGGTCAGACAGGTGCCGTTGACGCTGATGCTATCTCCGATCTTGAGGTCATTCATCACGGCTGAAGCCAAAATCGTCATCCTCGTTCCGGCAAGGGTCTTATCAATCGAGATGACAGCGCCAAGCTCTTCAACTATGCCTGTGAACATAGAACAATGTTTCCTTGAGGCCTATTCCTCTTTCTGACTGAACATTTGCCTCACGACATAGACAACCATCACCAGCAGCACGACGACGCCAATACTGGCTAATACACCAATCACGATATTTTCTGTAGCGATGGCCTTGATCATCGAGCCATTATATAGGACCAGCCCGCAATATTCATGACGGTTCGTCACGAAATGCTGTCTCTACACATCGCGCTTTTCCCGCCAGTCTCGCTCGTCTCGCGTGAGTCATCTTCTCATCGTCACCCAGAACACCGCCGCCGCAACGAGTTGCAGCCCGGCGATGATGGCGAACGCGTCGGCATAGTTCAGGCGCGCGATCAGGACTCCTGCCAGAAGCGGCCCGGCGGCATGGCCGATGTCTCCGATCGTCCCTTGCATGCCCATCCCAGCCCCGAGCGTCTTGAACTCAGAACTGTCCGCGACCAGCGCGGACGACGAGGAAGAAACCACGGCTTCGCCAAATCCAAATCCCGCCGAGAGCAGTAATAACAGCCAGAACATCGACACGTGAGGGATACAGACGAAAGTCGCCGCGCAGAGCACGAGGCCCGTCACGATGAGCGGCTGACGCCCTACGCTGTCGGACACCCGTCCCATAATCGGCTTGGAGACGAGCGACGTGAGCGCCTGGACCGTGAACAGCAGCCCGACTTCACCGGGATTCAGCCCCACCGAGACACCGTAGAGCGGAAGGAAGGCCATCAAGGCCCCGTTCGCAATCATCTTGGCTGCATCGGTCGAGCTGGTGATCAAGACCTTGCGATTCTTGGCGACTACCCTGAAACCCTTCCACATCTCCGCCATCAACGGGGCCATCCCCTTCTCCTGAATGCGCGGAGGAGGCGGTGTGAGACGCAGGCTATAGAAGATGGCAATGGCGATACAGCCGAAGATGCCGGCAGTCACGAAAACAACCGGAAATCCCGAGGCGTAGATCAGGTAGCCGCCGATGAACGGGCCGAGCAAGGCGCCGGATTGCGTCGAGGCTGTATAGGTGCCGAGCGCGGCGCCTCTTCGTTCTCGATAGAGATCGGCGACGGTCGCCAGCGCGCTCGGCGCGAAGATAGCGGTCGCCAGTCCGTGAAAAAACCGCAAGGCGGTCAGCGTATCGAGATCGGTGATCCAGGGATAGAGAAACGGCGGAAGTCCGAAGGCCACGACGCCGATCTGCAGCAGAAACCGCCGGCCGTAGATGTCGGACAGTGCGCCGGACGGCAATTTGAGGAACACGCCGGTCAGCGTGGAGACCGACACGATGAGTCCGACCCGTTCAGGACTGGCCCCCAGCGATTCCGCAAACAGCGCCAGCACCGGCATCCGGACCATGTTGTAACTGATAAAACAGAACACGCCGACGGTGCAGAGCAGGGTGAAGCTGCGCGACGTCGTCATGGTGAAACTCTCCGGCTGGTTCCTTCCACAGAGGAAATCCGATTGGCGGGATGCTGCGTCGCCCCACAATGGGCTGGTTCTCTCGCTTCCGATTTGCAGCGGCCACGATCCAGCCGATTGATCAGCATAGCGGCCATCGGCGGCCTATCGACGAGCACAGACAGGAGGGCGACCCTGCGCGCACACGACGGTCCGTGGATCATCACGGCTGCTTTCGAACCTGGATGGCGAGATGGATCGGAAAGAGTGCCCGGGAATCCTGCCGCAGGCGCGCCTGCCGCAGCAAGGTTTCAAGCGAGGGCGTCACGGAGCCTTCGAAAGACACCTTCCCGTTGGTGAGCACTACAAGCGGTTTGGTGGAATCAATGAGCTGTTCGTTCAGAAAGAGACTGTAGCGTTGGACCCGGTCGGTTTGGACTTCAATGCGATTCGGCGCCACGATGGAGGCGTCCAATCTCGCATACTCCCGGCGCTTGATCAGATCGTCTTTCTTGCTGACCAGATCTTCGGAGAACGCGGCAATGGCATCGGTCGCGTCGATGCGCACCCACCCAAATGGTTGAAAGTGACTCGCCTCACGCACCACCGTCAGGGTTGTCGGCAAGGGATTACGCCGTTGGGCATTGAACCAGGTGATCAGATCGGGCAATTCTTCCTTGGGAAAGTAGTGCCCGCCCGCCATGGGATGCTCGCGATCGTGCTCCCGATAGACAAAGGGATAGCCCAGCCTGGTCAACTCTTTCGTAATCGAGCGGCTGAGTTCCACCGGCATCACCTCATCCTTGGCTCCGTGGATGATATAGACCGGCGTGGAGCGCAGGTTGGCCAGAAATGGCATCAGCACATTGTCAAGGCCGCTCGCCATGGGGGCCAAGCCGGCGAACAGGGGGGCATCGTGCATCCCGATGACCCAGGCGCCGATTCCGCCGTTGGACATGCCGGTCAGAAAGATCCGGTCAGGATCGATGTGGAAACGCCGTTGCACGGAATGAATCGTCGCCAACACCAGCTCTTCCGCTCCTCTTGTAAACCATGCGCCGGACGGCACAGTCGGGCAGGCCAGGACATAGTCATTCCCCAACCGGACCTGCCAACGCTCCAGATAGGCCTCACCGGTAAATCCTGCGCCATGCAGGCAGACCACCAATCCATAGTCCTTCGCCGGCTGATAGGTCGGGGGAATGGAGAGCGCCAGGTGATGGGCGCGTCCCTGCACGTCGATCCGCTCGCCGGAAATGGTTCCGGTCGGCTGCGGAAGATAGTCCCGCTCGGTTTGAATGATCTGTACTACCCGGTCGATCGTCACGGATGGATCGGACAGTATCGCCTGAAGGGT
Organism: uncultured Nitrospira sp.; assembly: GCA_964626135.1. Lineage (GTDB taxonomy): Bacteria > Nitrospirota > Nitrospiria > Nitrospirales > Nitrospiraceae > Palsa-1315. The sequence continues at coordinate 9,785 of CAZVEZ010000046.1, read as the reverse complement.
ACGAGCTGCCTCGTCTGCATCCGCACTATCCAGATAGCGGAAGACCTGCGTTCTGAGATCGACCGGGAGTGGCAGGTCCGCCGCGCCCGTTTCATCACCGGCGCTCGCCGCAAGAATCATCACAAGGGCGCCACAGAGGAGCCTGCGCGTCACAGATCTCCCTCCACCACTATATCTTCCCCGATGCGGCGGATCGTGACATGGCGCAATGTCAGTGCCTGGGCCAGGCGCGTCGGGCTGCGGTCGCCGATCACCGCCTTGGCATCCTGCCCTCCCATCAGAGTCGGAGCAAGATAGAGCACGACATGATTGACGAGTTTCTCGCGTAACGCCGAGGCGTTCACGGTGCTGCCTCCCTCGATCAGCACGGAGGTGACCCCACGCTTGCCCAGCATCGTCAGCAGGGCTGAAAACGAGACCTGTCCGTTTTTCGTTGCCACAGAAACGACTTCCACCCCTGCCCGTTCAAATGGCCTGCGGCGCGACCGGGGCGCTCGACTCGTGGTCACGATTACGGTCTTGGCCCGGTCCTGCCTGGCACAGACCGTCGCCACCGGTGGTGTCCTGAGCCGGCTATCGAGCACAACACGCAACGGTTGCCGGGGTGCCAGCTTGAGCGGACGATCTGACAGCCGAGCCGTCAACGTAGGATTATCCTTAATCACGGTGCCGACCCCGACGACTACTGCGTCCACCTGACTCCTGAGCCGGTGCGCATCCTGCCGCGCGCGCGGACCGGTAATCCATCGGGACTCTCCCTTCGCCGTCGCCACCTTTCCATCCAATGTCATCCCCGCTTTCAGGGTCATGTAGGGGCGTCCGGTCGTCACCCAATGGAGGTAGGCGCAATTCAACGCTGCCGCTTCCTCCTGCGCCACCCCCGTCGTGACGATGATCCCGGCCCTGCGCATGGCGGCAATCCCCCGTCCTTTGACCATTGTGTTGGGATCGGCCATCGCCACGACCACCTGTTGCACGCCGGACTGAATCACGGACGGCACGCAGGGCGGGGTTCGCTTGAGGAGGTGGCAACAGGGTTCGAGTGTGACGTAGAGCGTGGCGCCTTTGGCGCGCATCCCCGCTTGGCTGAGCGCAAGAATTTCTGCGTGGGGGTGCCCTGGACCGTGGTGATATCCGCGTCCGACGATGCGTCCGTGCTTGACGACGAGCGCGCCGACCATGGGATTCGGGCTGGTCTTGCCACGGCCCTTCGCCGCGAGACGAAGCGCCAGGGTCATGAAGTGGAGATGCGGTGCGGTAACAGTCACCGTGTCTTGCGCGTGACGCGCGGTCGGCTGTGAGGCCGCTGAGCCGACTTCGTCTTCGTGGTCTTCGTCGCTGCCTTCTTCGCCTTCGCGCGCGGCCCTGAGCCTTTACGCGTGGGAAGGGAGCTACCCGATCCGGCTTCGGCCAGCGCGGCATGGGCCGCCGCCAGCCGCGCAATAGGAACGCGATAGGGCGAGCAGCTCACATAATCCAATCCGAGTTCGTGGCAGAACTCGACGGAATTGGGATCACCGCCGTGTTCACCGCAGATGCCGAGCTTAATCCCGGGGCGGGTTTTCCGGCCGCCGATGATCGCCTGCCGCATCAACGCTCCCACCCCCTCTCGATCGAGCACGGCGAAGGGATCTGCCTCCATAATATTGGCCGTTCGATAGAAATCGATGAACTTCGCCGCATCGTCGCGGGAGAACCCAAAGGTGGTTTGGGTCAGATCGTTCGTCCCGAATGAGAAGAACTCCGCTTCCGTCGCGATACGATCCGCCGTCACAGCGGCACGCGGCAGTTCGATCATCGTGCCCACGAGATAGGTGAGCTTCACGTTGTGCCGCGTCATCGTCTCCTGCGCCACCTCGCGGATCAAGTCTTTCTGCGCCTTCATTTCCGAGACCATCCCCACCAGCGGGATCATGATTTCAGGGACGATCGTCTTCCCTTCCTTGGCCAGCTCGCACGCGGCCTCCATAATAGCCCGCGCTTGCATCCTGGTAATTTCCGGCATCGTAATCCCGAGCCGGCATCCCCGTGACCCGAGCATGGGATTGAACTCGTGAAGTTCTTCAACCCTAGCCAGCAATCGGCGCTTTTCCTGCAGCTTGGCTCCGTCGCGCCCGGTCAGCTCCAGTTGCGCAATCTCCACCATCAGCTCTTCGCGCTTCGGCAGAAATTCGTGCAACGGCGGATCGAGCAAACGAATGGTGACCGGATAGCCCGCCATCTCTCTGTAGAGTCCGATGAAATCCTGTTTCTGCAGCGGCAGGAGCTGATCGAGAAACTTTTCACGCTCCTCCTTCGTCCGCGCCAGGATCATCTTCTGCATAATCGGAATGCGATCCTCGGCGAAGAACATATGCTCCGTCCGGCAGAGTCCGATCCCCTCCGCGCCGAAGCCGCGCGCGATGTTTGCCTGATCCGGCACATCCGCATTAGCGCGGACATGCAGCCTCCGCGCGCTGTCAGCCCAGGACAGAATCAACGCAAACCGCTGGTACTTGTCCGACTTCTTCGGGTCTAACTTACCCTGGATGACTTGAATGATTTCTGATTCGACGACGGGGAGATCCCCTTCGTATACATTGCCGGTCGATCCGTTGATCGACAGGTAGTCCCCTTCGCGGAATACTTTGGCTCCGATGCGAACGGACTGGCTGTCCAGCACTTCCACCGCCTCGCAACCCGCCACGCAGACCTTGCCCATTTGCCGGGCGACCACTGCCGCGTGAGACGTCATGCCGCCCCGCGCCGTCAGGAATCCCGCTGCCGCGTCCATGCCGTGAATATCGTCCGGGCTCGTTTCCTGTCTGACCAGCACCACGCGGGCACCGGCCTCTTTCATCGTCACGGCCCGATCAGGAGTGAGGGCGATCTTCCCGGCCGCTGCGCCTGGGCCGGCCGGAAGCCCTTTCCCAAGCGGGTTGGATTTCGCCTCTTCCTTCATATCGAAAATCGGGTAGAGATATTGCGCCAATTGTTCCGGCCCGATCCGCTGCACCGCTTCCTTCTTCGTGATCAAGCCTTCTCTCACCATGTCGACGGCGATTTTCACGGCGGCGATGCCGGTCCGTTTGCCGACCCGGGTCTGCAGCATGTAGAGCTTGCCCTCTTGGATCGTAAACTCCAGATCGAGCATGTCCCGGTAATGTTTTTCGAGCCTCTTGTAGGTGTGTTCCAATTCCTTGTAGGCCGCCGGCACATTCTTCTCGAGCGCATTCACCGGAAGCGGGGTCCTGATGCCGGCGACAACATCCTCACCTTGAGCGTTCATCAAACACTCGCCGAAAAAGTTCTTGTCCCCGGAGGCCGGATCGCGCGTGAACGCTACGCCGGTGCCGCTCGTCTCCCCCATGTTGCCGAATACCATCGCCACCACGTTGATCGCCGTGCCCCACGAGTCGGGAATCCCGTAGAGACGCCTATAGGTGACGGCCCGCGCCCCGAACCAGGAGGAAAAGACGGCGTTGACGGCCAGGCGAAGTTGCTCGAGCGGCTCATCGGGAAACTCTTTCTTCGTCTCTTCATTGATAAGCGTCTTAAAGCTGGCGACCAGCTCGCGGAGATGCCGCGCATCGAGATGGGTCTCGTGCGGCACGCCCACTTCGGCCTTCTTGTGCTTGAGGATCGCTTCGAAATGTTCGCGCGGGACACCCATGACGATGCTGCCGTACATGGCCACGAAGCGCCGATAGCTGTCCTGCGCAAAACGATCGTTGCGCGTTTTTGCCGCCAGTCCTTCGACCGTCTTGGTCGTCAGACCGACGTTCAGCACCGTGTCCATCATGCCCGGCATTGAGGCCCGGGCGCCGGACCGGACCGAGACGAGCAACGGCCGCTCGGGATTGCCGAATCCCATATCCATCGACCGCTCGACCCGTTTGAGGGATTTCAATGCGGCGTCCCACATGCCGGGAGGATACTGTTTCCCGTTTTTGTAATATTCGACGCAGGCCTCGGTGGAAATGGTGAAGCCTGGCGGAACGGAGATGCCGAGATTCGTCATTTCGGCGAGGCCGGCGCCCTTCCCGCCGAGAAGCTCTTTCATGTTCGAGGTCCCTTCGGCCACGCCGTCGCCGAAGTAGTACACATATTTCTTTGCCACGCTGCTTTCTCCTTCGCGTTGACGTCCGTTCAATTCAATGAACGATCGATGCTCTATGGCCGGCGTCGGATTCGAGATGCAGCCGATACCAGCCGACCAGATACCATTTCGCCAGCAACCCGAATGCAATGACTGCCATGACAACCAGCACGACGATCAGCAATCGATAGTCGGCCTGAGTCCCCCGATCTACATAATACTGCCCGTCCGGTCCATGCCGGAGCGTGATGCCCTGTTGAAGCTGATGAGTCTTACCGGACTTATCGGAAAGATTGATCCACTCGGAACAGAGACGCACCGGTTCCGCCACTCCCGTAACGGACTGCCAGCCGAGACGGAGACAAATGTCCTGTTTAGAGTTGAAGGCATCGGGGGGCGTTGCCAGCTCATCGAGGTTGATCCCACTGGCCCATAACCCAAGCAACATGATCGCGTTGCACAGCACGATCAGAGTAAGAGACACACCGATGGTGAACCGACGGATTTTCCTCGCCCGACGCTGATCGTCTGACAATGAGTGATCCATCCCCACACCTGTTCGTTCTGTCTCACGTGATAGGTGATCCGGAGAGTCCTCTATTGAGCGAGCACGGGGGACTCACCGGACCGTCTATATCTTACCCTCCTTGTACCACAATCTGCGAGAAGTCCGCGAATGAGTTGAAGAAGTCGTCTACTTCCTGGAGCAGCGACAACCGGTTGCTCCTGACAGCCGGATCGTCTGCGTTGACCATGACCGCTGTGAAAAACGCATCGATAGCGGGCTTCAGACGCACCAGCGCATCCAGTGCCTGGCCATAGTCCCCGCGCTTCATCGCGGACGCCATGGCCTCCCGCTCATTCACCGTGGCCTGGAAGAGCGCAGACTCAGTGGCATGCTCGAACCGCGCCGGATCGACCGGCTTGCGATCCCACTGCTCTTTCTCGACAAGCCGGTGCGCGCGCTTGAAGCCGACGATCAACGGATCGAATTCCGGCTTTGTCGTCACGGATTCCAGCGCCTTCATTCTCAGCGCGAGATCGACGAGATCCAGCGCCTGGTCATGGGCCGGCTTGAGCACCGCTTCGATAACATCGCCTCGCAAGGCGTGAACAACCCTGCCATAATGTCGAACGCGTTCAAAAATGAATTCCGTGATCCGGCGTCGCCCCTCCTGCTCAGAATCTGGAGCTCCCTTGAAGCCATCGCCGATGACCAGGTTTCTCGCATTATCGATGTAGCGCCCCAAGTTGATCCGCAGGTTTCCCTCAAGAATAATCCGGACGATGGCCGTGGCACTCCGTCGCAGTGCAAAGGGATCTTCCGATCCGGTCGGCACGAGACCCACATGAAAGAAGGCCGCCACCGAATCCAGCCGGTCAGCCAACGACAGCACCTGACCGGCGATGGTCTTGGGTAAGTCGCCTTCGATCGATCGCGGCAGATAGTGTTCCCTGATCGCCTGACTGACCGCATCGGGCTCACCGTCATGTGTTGCGTACTCTCCCCCCATGATGCCTTGCAGTTCCGGAAACTCACCGACTACACCGGTGAGAAGGTCGGCCTTGCACAGATCCGCTGCCCTCTCGCAGATGTGTTTCAGTTCACTGTCCTGAGGCCGCACACTCGACGCAATGAAGCCGGCCAGTTCCCTGACTCGTTGCTGTTTCTGTGCCATGGTTCCGAGCTTCTGATGGAATGTCACACCGGTAAGCCTCGTCACACGTTTCTCCAGCTTCACCTTCCGGTCTTCGTCGAAGAAAAACTTCGCGTCGGCCAGACGCGCGGCCAGAACCCGTTCGTTGCCTTCGCGAATCAATCCCATGTCTTTGGCTCGATTATTCGCTACCGCAATGAAATGCGCCACGAGCTTGCCCGTATCCTTATTCATCAAGGAGAAAAATCCCTGATGTTCTTTCATGGAGGTGATCAAGATTTCTTGCGGCACCTCCAAATAGGCCGGTTTGAAGGATCCGATAATGGCATTGGGGCATTCAGTCGTGTAGACCGCCTGATCGAGCAGGTCGGCATCGATGTTCAAGCGGAAGCCGGTCTTCTTGCACATCTCAGCGATTTGATCTTCGATCGCACGCCGGCGGCGCTGCGGATCCGCAATGACCCCCTGACGTTCAAGTCCCTTTAAATAGGATTCGTAGTCTCGAACCGCAATCCCCTTCGCATTCCCCAACGCGCGATGGCCCTCCGTCCGGTTCCCGGCAGTGATCCCCGCGATTTCGACGGGAAGCGTGGCCCCCCCATACAGCGCGACCAGCCATCGCACCGGCCGGGCGAAGCGGACACCGGTGTGATTCCATTTCATCGCTTTCGGAAACGAAAGTTTTGCGAGCAACTGCGGGAGCAGTTCTGTCAGAACGATATCGGCTGACCGCCCCTGTTCCTGCTTGACCGCAAAGAGATACTCCCCCTTCGGAGTCAGGCGAATCTGCAGTTCCTGGACAGCCACGCCTTGCCCGGCGGCAAACCCTGTCGCCGCTCTGGTCGGCTGGCCTGCCTGATCGAACGCCACCGCTTTGGAAGGCCCCATCGCCTCTTTGACCATCGAGGTTTGCTGGGTTGCGAGGCCCTCAACCACCAGCGTCAATCGTCGTGGAGTGCCCAGGGTGCGGGCGGATTGAAACGCGAGACGTTGGTCTTTCAACATCTGCTCAGCCGATTCTTTGAGGACAGCCAGGGCGGGAGCGATGAATTGGTACGGGAGTTCTTCGACACCGATCTCAAGCAACAATTCGGCAGCGGTCGCGAGCGACGGGCGCCGCGCCTGCTTTGCAACAGAACGGGGAGATCGAGGATTCTTGGTCTTTGTCATCGATCCTTCCGCGTGAGCTTAGGACCTGCCCGTTCCAGTTTTGGCACGTGTGCCCGGTGCCTTTGCCTCGACGCGTTCCGCTCCACGATTGAGCAATGGGTGCCCCATCTCCGCCCGTTCTTCGATATAGCGTTCGGCGCATTGACGCGCGAGGGCGCGAACTCTCGCAATGTATCCCGTCCGCTCCGCCACACTGATTGCGCCGCGGGCATCGAGCAGATTGAAGAGGTGCGAAGACTTGATACAGAACTCGTAGGCCGGGAGCGTCAGCCGCTTCTCGCGGTTCGCCAGCAGCCGCTTGCATTCTCCCTCGAACGATTGGAACGTGGCCATGAGCATCGCCACATCGCCCTCTTCGAAGTTATAGGTGGAGAATTGGACTTCGGTTTCGTGATGGATATCGCCATAGGTGATTGAATCGTTCCAGGCGAGGTCGAACACGTTATTCACATGCTGGAGATACATCGCAATACGTTCAGTCCCATACGTGATTTCGACGGTGATGGGATTGAGCTCGATTCCGCCGATTTCCTGGAAGTAGGTGAACTGGGTGATCTCCATCCCATCGAGACGCACTTCCCAACCCAGCCCCCACGCGCCCAGCGTGGGGGACTCCCAGTCGTCTTGAATGAACCGGATGTCGTGCTGCTTCGGGTTAATCCCCAATTGGGCCAAACTCTCCAAATACAAGGCTTGGATGTTGCCCGGCGCCGGTTTCAGCACAACTTGATATTGATAGTAGTGCTGCATGCGATTGGGGTTCTCACCATATCGACCATCCGTCGGACGCCGGCACGGTTGGGGGTAGGCGGCCCTCCAGGGTTCGGGACCAAGGGACCTGAGGAACGTGGCTGGATGAAAGGTGCCTGCGCCCATTTCCAGATCGTAGGGCTGATGAATAACGCAGCCTTGCTCGGCCCAATAGCGATGCAATGTGAGGATGAGATCCTGGAAAGTCACGAGCGGTCCAGTTATTGTTAGGAAGGTCGGAATTCTCGGTTAGATGCGTTGAAATGAGCGGAGAAGCTAGCAGGAATGCGTAGAGCCTGTCAAGGCACAACCCCTCTAGGATCAAAGAGTTGTAACACATCGCCCCTTTAGAAAATCAGTGACATTGTGGATGAGGCCCTAGCACGCATTTCAGGCAAATTTTTCGAATCAACTCTTGACTGCTCAGTCATTGCACTTTATTGTTACACTTCTTGATATACTCACTCGGAATTATAAGACCTTACTATGAAGCTCTCGAAAAAAAGCGAATACGGACTTCGCGCGCTCCTGGAACTCACCCTTGCGCATGGCAAAGTAACGCTGCAGCGGCACCAGATCGCCGCGCGCCAGCATATTCCCGTCGAATTTCTTGAGCAGATCCTCCTGGCACTAAAACGAGCCGGGCTCCTGTCCAGTCGTCGGGGAATGAAGGGGGGCTACGAACTGATTAAATCTCCGGGAGAGATTTCCCTCGGTCAAGTCATTCGCATTTTAGATGGCCCCCTCGCTCCCATCGGATGCGTGAGCAAGACGGCCTATCAAAAATGCGGGGACTGTCCCTATGCCGAACATGCCCAATGTCCGGTGCAGCATGTGATGGGTACGGTACGCGACGCCATTGCCGATATCCTGGACCATTACACGCTCGAAGACTTCGTCTCCGGGCATCGCAAAGGATAATCGTGGATCTCGTCGTGCTCGTGCTGATCACGTTTGTGGCGGCTACCGTCAACGGCGCCTTAGGGTACGGCTTTTCATCGATTACGGTTCCGGTCGCGCTGCTGTTTTATACCAATCGTATTTTGAATCCCGCCTTAGTGCTCGTGGAACTCGTGATCAATAGCTACGTCCTCTTCATCAACCGTAAGAGCATCCCGAACATCTGGTGGCGCGTGGCGCCCATTCTGATCGGCCTCCTGATCGGGGTCGCGATCGGCAGTTATATTCTCTCCCTCGTGCATCCGTCCTGGGTCAAGTTTGTGACCTACGCCATGCTGTTGCCATTGATTCTGCTTCAAGCGGCCGGTATCAGAAAACCTATCAAAGCGGAAAAAGCCATCGCGATCCCCTTCGGAGTGGGAATTGGAACCCTGTATTCCGTCACCACCATCTCAGGCCCTCCCCTTGCGCTCTTATTCAACAACCAAGGTTATGCCAAACAGGATTTCCGGGCCGCGCTTGGCGTCATTCGAGTGGGAGAAGCAGTGCTGACGGGGATCGCCTACTATTTCATCGGGCTCTACAGTCGCGACAGCATGGAGATCATTCTGTATATTATCCCCAGTGTTCTATTAGGAATTCCGCTCGGGAGCTATCTGATCCGTTGGATGGACCCGGAAACGTTCAGGCGGATCTGCATGGCCTTCGACGCCTTGATCGTCGCGTTCGGGTTGTCCAGGGTGCTCATCGAATTGAGCCTGGCCACCGCATTCACCACGTACACTGTTCTCGCGATTACGATGGCGGTCAATGCCTATTTATTGTTTCGTTTTTTTCGGGACAGAACCGTCCCATGAGGGAAAGGAGGAAGATTACCGGCAGGCCAATCAGTAGACCTAACCCAGCCTGGTCTGACCATTGAGTCTCAGTCCCACGAGTAGAAACTGAATGATGTCTGTATCCCTTCTGTCGCTCCCCTCCACATGCCACGCACACCCGAGTTCAATTCCCTGAACCGGCCGCTCCACGTCCCGAACTTGGCACACCATCACCGTTCTCTGGATATCCAGGATCTAGCAGGTTACGAAAAAACTCAATTTGCCCATACAACACCGTTGAAACATGGCAGACGGAGCAAAGACCTCAATAGATCAGGATGCTCAAAATGGCTGTCCAGCAAGGCCGCAGCGAGCAAAGAGGCGAGGAGGTACGTACCGCACTTCGTGTGG
>CAZVEZ010000045.1:0-15413 GCA_964626135.1 uncultured Nitrospira sp. | reverse complement strand
CACGTGCGTCGTCTCGTATCGCAGAATGGCATGATACCCTTCGCCGGTTTGCTCAAACACGACCGGTCTACTGAATCCGCGTTCACGCGCATCGAAGCCGGCTAACTGATGCTTCTCGGTCTGGTTCATTTGGTTTGTTTTGTTTATCTGGTTGATTCGGTTTATCCGGTAGGTTTCGTTCAACCAAACAAACTAGACAACAAAATAACAGTCTTCTTGTGTTGGCAACCTCACTGCCCTTTCTATCAGAGCGCCCGGAATACGGCCAAAAGATCGCTCAATGCAATGGTCTTGCTTCGCAGGATTGCGCGCTGTGACTGCATCGGCTCCATTGCCGAGGTCCGCTCATGGCCGCCTTTCAAGATCGCGGCTCCGAGAGCGAGTACGTCTTTGCATTCCTGTTCGACTTTACTTTTCACCACAGGGTTTACAGCAAAGATGTCAGCCATCGCTGCGCGCGTCGTAGAAAGGTGTGCGTGCAGTTCATTATCCGGGTATGCCTTTCTCGCTGCCTCGTCGAGGCAACGATCGAGGTACTGCGTTAGAAACACATAGAGCCGGACGAGCATCTCCGTGATCTCGATATAACTGTGGGGCTGAGTTTGTGACGACATGGGTAACTGTCCCTCCTTGGCTTAGCGTACGCCGCACAGGGTTTTGACGGCTTCGATAACGCGTGTCTTGTCGGGAATGGCGGCATCCTCCAACGGGCGACTATAGGGCATCGGCACATCTTCGCCGGTGACGCGCCGGATGGGGGCGTCCAGGTAGTCGAACGCTGCCGAGTACACGCTCTCGGCAATTTGTGCGCCCAACCCGCAAAAATGCCATCCCTCTTCGACGATCACGAGACGACCGGTTTTTTTTACCGAAGTCACAATCGTCGGGAGGTCCATGGGTTTGAGGGTACGGGGATCGATGACCTCAACATCAATCCCCTCTCGACTCAATTGATCGGCTGCCTCCAATGCCAGCAGGAGCATCTTCGAGTAGGCGACGATTGTCGCATCCTGTCCGGCTCGCTTCACCTCGGCGACACCGATGGGGATTGTGTACTCACCGTCCTCGACATTTCCCTTTGTCCCATACAGCAATTGCGCTTCGATAAAAATGACGGGATTGCTGTCTCTGATCGCGCTTTTCAACAGGCCCTTCGCATCGTGCGGCGTGGCCGGCGCAATCACTTTCAATCCCGGAACGTGGCAGAACCAGGCTTCCAGACTTTGTGAGTGCTGCGCGCCTAACTGGTGGGCTGCGCTTCCGGGTCCGCGAATCACAAGAGGAACGGACAACTGCCCTCCCGACATGTAACGAATTTTGGCGGCGTTGTTGACGATCTGATCGAGCGCGACGATCCCGAAATTCATGGTCATAAGCTCGACGATCGGATGCAACCCCGCCATGGCGGCGCCGATTGCCAGGCCTGTGAAACCGGCTTCCGTGATCGGAGTGTCCACCACCCGTTGCGGGCCGAATTCTTCCACGAATCCTTTACTAACCTTAAAGGCCCCCTGGTAATAGCCCACTTCTTCGCCGATCAGAAAAATGCGCGAGTCTCGCCGCATCTCCTCCCGCATGGCCTGGTTTAGGGCTTCTCGATACGACATCAACATGCGACAACCTGACGGCTGCTGAAACAGGGGACGGGGTGGCTGGAATAATCCCAACTGCGCGCTTCCACCGAGTACTGCTTCATCGTGTGCGGTGCGTGTGCATAGGGATCATCCCAGCTACCCCGCATTACGCAATAGAGTGCTGTGGCCTCACTGGCAGGCTGTTTGAGCAACCGGTTACTCAGCCAGAACGTCATTATAAAGCTCCGATGGTGCAGGGAATGGACTCTCGTCTGCGAACTTGACGGCAGCGGCCACGATTTCGCCGACTTCACGCTCAAGCTGTTTAAAATCTGACTCGACTCCTAGCGTTTTACTCATGATCGTCTTTTTTAATAAGACGAGGGGGTCTCGTTTTCGGTATTCGTCGACTTCTTCTTTGGTTCGATAATGCCCATGGGCCGGGTCGGACATAGAGTGCCCCATGAATCGATACGTCATTGCCTCAAGGAAAAACGGTCCCTGTCCAGCCCGTACTTGCGCGACCACCGTGCGCATCATGTCGCGCACAGCCAGCACATCCATACCATCCACTCGCTCGGCTTTAATTCCGTAGGAGCGGGCAGACTCCGCAACGTCCTGATAGAGTGCGATGGCTCGTTCAACCGGTGTCCCCATTCCATAGCGATTGTTCTCACAGACGAAGATCACGGGGAGTTTCCACAAAGCCGCCAGATTAAACGCTTCGTGGGCTTGGCCGCTCGGGACCGCGCCTTCACCGAAGAAACAGACGGTCACAAGATCGAGGTGTTGATACTTGGAGGCAAACGCCAGGCCTGTAGCAAGAGGAATGTGACCTCCGACAATAGCGTAGCCGCCCATGAACCGGCGAGGAGCATCGACCAGGTGCATGGAGCCTCCTTTGCCCTGGCAGAGGCCCGTCGCTTTGCCGAAAAACTCAGCCATCATGCGGTTCGGGTCGGAGCCTCGCGCGAGGCAGTGTCCGTGGTCGCGGTACGCGCTAATCGCATAATCGTCAGGTCGAAGTGCGGCCATCGTCCCCACCGCAATGGCCTCTTCGCCGATATAGAGATGAAGGAAGCCGGCAATTTTTGCGAGGGCGTACATCTCCGCCGATTTTTCTTCAAACCGGCGGATCAGAAGCATCTGGCGATAGAGTGAGAGGAGATCAGCTTTGTCCATGCTTATCATTATGCATGGTGATTGAGGGGCGACTCAACCCTGATATTTCCGGATCAGAGCAGCACCGTGACGTCGGTTCCTTCGACGTTCACTTGATACCGTACGACTTTTGCGGCTGGATTATTCACACATCCGCCTGTCGTCACATCATATTCCCATCCGTGCCAGGGACAGGTAACGACGTTCCCTGCCAGTTCGCCTTCGCCCAGCGGGCCGCCCCGATGGATGCAGGTATTGTCGATGACGTGGAATGTCCCGTCCACATTGAACACCGCAAGAGTCTTGCCGTTCACTTCCGCGATAATGCCGCTGCCCGGTTTCACATCGGTGGTGCCTGTCACCCGTACGAACTCTCCCATCGCCGTTTCCATCCTTTATCTGCCGGTCAGTGAGCTGCAAAAGGTTTCTTGATTTTGCTCAACAAATCTTCGATCGGCGCAGGGCTTTTCCCTGAGCCATTGACTTCCGCGATAATTTTCTGTGCGATCTCCCTGAATGCTGCCGATTGTGGAGATGCCGGGTCGGCCACCACGATCGGATTGCCCGAGTCGCCGCCGTCGCGAATGGCTGGATCGATCGGGACACGGCCCAGAAACGGGACGCCCAGCGTAGTGGCCGCCCGCTCGCCGCCCCCATGTGAGAAAATCTCGGTCCGTTCACCACAGTGGCCACAAAGGAAATAGCTCATGTTCTCGACGATGCCGAGAAGCGGCACGTTCACTTTCTGAAACATCATCATGCCTTTGCGCACATCGTGTAGAGCAACTTCCTGCGGTGTCGTAACGGTGATGGCGCCGGTCAATGGAACTAACTGGGTCAGGGTGAGCTGCGCGTCACCGGTGCCGGGTGGCAGGTCGATAAGCAGGTAATCCAGTTCGCCCCAGAGCACGTCACGGAATAGTTGCTGGATAGCCGTGTGAACCATCGGACCGCGCCAGACGACGGCGGTGTCTTCCGGTACAAAAAACCCCATGGAGATGAGCTTCACGCCGTGACTTTCTGCCGGAGCGATCTTGCCGTCATTCTGACCCGGGGGCTTGCTCACGCCCATCATCATGGGAATGTTCGGGCCATAAATGTCCGCGTCGAGCAGTCCGACCCTGGCGCCGGTTAAGGCCATGGCAACTGCGAGATTGACGGAGACCGTGGACTTGCCGACCCCGCCTTTGCCGCTGCTGACAGCGATGACATATTTCACGCCGGGAATAAGGTTGTCTTTCCCGTGACCAGCTTGAGGTCCAACGGGATGTTGTGCTTCAGCCATGGAACGATCCTCCTCTACACACGCAATCGAATAGACTGGTATTTGCACCAGCCTCTCCATCATAAGCGAAGGAGGAGGTGAAAGAAAATGGGCCTATTGCGCTATAGGCGATAGCTCAATGGGGCAATACGCAGAAGAAGGTAAAACAAGATTGCCAGGAGAGGAGAGATTATCCGACGGTGGGATCGTTCCGACGCAGATTGCTTGCGAGCCCGATTAGCGAGAGGGTGTAAATGATCCACTTTGAAGGGTCGAAATTGTACCACTTCGGTCCGTTACGGAAGTCGCGCGCGTAGGCGTGATGAAAGTTGTGATACCCCTCGCCGAAACTGACGAAAGAAACCAGCCAGCTATCGCGACTGCTGTCCTTCGTGCTATGGGGCTGTGTTCCTACCATGTGACAGAGTGAGTTGATCGTGAAGGTGGAGTTTAAGACCATGAACATCCGGAAGAGCCCACCCAATAGGAAGGCGCTGATGCCACCCTGCCAGCCGCCGTGCCAGACACCAAGGAGAAAGGGAAGCAGCAGTCCCGAAGTCACGATGGGCCAGTAATAGCGATCTTGCCACATCACGACCGGATCGCGGCGCAGTCGGATCTCATATTTCTGCGTGCGATAGGGAGTTGCGTAAAAAAGCCAGCCGCAGTGGCTGTGCCAGAATCCCTTGGTGGCGTTGTAAGGGTCCTCTTCCTCATCCGTTTTCGCGTGATGGCGGATATGGTCGGCACCCCACTTGAGGGCAGAGTTTTGCATTGCCCAACCACCGGCGATAAGGATACAGGCCTTGACCCAGTTCGGGCATTCAAAACTCTGGTGCGAAACCAATCGATGATAGCCGACGGTAATACCCATGCCAGTGACGATATACATCACCAAGGACAGTATCCAGTCGAAGAGGCTGAATCCGAAGTAATACCCATAGAGCGGGATGCCGACGAGCGTGGCGAGCACGATAGCGCAAAAGAGCACAAAGTTTAACGGCTCAAACACGTCTTCGGTCGGTGTAGCTTCACTCGTACTCACGAGCATAACCTCTCCTCTTGGAGCACTCAGCACTTGGTCATTGATGCATGTCACGGGGAAGGCAAAGTACGTAGCACAGCATACTCAATTTATGGGAATGTTTCAATAGAATGCGCACAGTGTATACTGACGGGACCCCTCCTTCTCACTACCGGTGAGGTGCCGATGTCAACAATGTCCACTCCTCTAGGATCTGCCATCATCCGTATCGGCGAGCGACTCGCTCGTCTCTCTGCCGGTCGAAATCCGACTCTTTTTGAGGGGCGCTGGTGGTCGCACACGGCGCTCAACCTGGCCATGCATGACAGCCGGTTCAAGGCACAGCTGTTTCGATTCATCGATGTTCTGCCCTCCATTACGGATGATGAGCACGTGGTCACACTGGCTCGCGAGTACTTGGGCGATAGAGACACCGCGCTTTTCGGTACCCACTGGGGGCTCAGAGCCATGTCCGCCACCAGCTTGGGCGCTCGGCTCAGCGGCAAAGCAATCAGAAGTCAGGTTGAGCACATGGCGCGCACGTTTATTGTCGGAGGGGCCATCGAGGAAGCGGTGCCTCGCTTGAGAGATCTTTGGCAACATGGGCGCGCCTGGTCGATCGATCTGTTGGGCGAGGCCACTATCAGCGATCATGAAGCCGATCGATATCGTGATCGATGTGTGGAAGCGCTCACGCTGATAGCACGAGAGGCGGCCCTTTGGACGTCCCAACCCTTGCTGGAACGGGATCACCTTGGTTCAATACCACGGGTCCAGCTCTCCCTTAAAATCTCCGCCCTTTCTCCACATCTCGACCCGATCGATCCGGAGGGGAGCTACGAATCCGTAGCCGCGCGGCTTCGTCCCATCCTTGATCTCGCAATGCGCCTCCCCGCTTCATTGATCTTCGACATGGAACAGGCCGAGACAAAAACCCTGCTGGTGGAAATCTTCACCAGGCTCTTCTCGGAACCTTCTTACAGGCTCTATCCCTATGCAGGTCTTGCATTGCAGGCCTACCATCGAGAGACGGCACGAGATATCGAGAGCCTTCTGGACTGGGTTCGCAGGCGTGGGATTCCCATCACGATTCGACTCGTGAAAGGAGCGTACTGGGATTCAGACACGATTCGCTATCGACAACGAGGCTGGTCTGTTCCCTTGTTTGAACACAAGGCAGAGACGGATGCCAACTATGAAACGCTCGCGGGTCTCCTTCTGTCTCAGACCTCCGTCATTCGACCGGCCTTCGGGACACACAATCTCCGTACATTGGCCTACATCGAGGCAGTTGCGGAATCGCTCGGACTCGCTCCAGAAACCTGGGAATATCAGATGATCTTCGGCATGGCCGAGCCTTTTCAGCATGCAGTCATGCAGCAAGGGCGCCGATTGCGGCTCTACACTCCGGTGGGTGATCTGCTGCCGGGCATGGCCTATCTTGTGCGTCGATTGCTGGAAAATACCTCGAATGAATCGTTCCTGCGGAAGGAGTATGTGGAGTCTCAGCCTTTGAGTGTATTGTTGGCTCCGCCAGATTTTGAAGGACTGAGTCTGAAGCAGCCATCGCATCACACCAATATGCAAGACTTTCGAAATGAGCCGCAGCGGGATTTTTCGCAGGCAGACAACCGAACGGCGATGCAGCAAGCCCTGGCGAAGGTGCGGTCGCAGTTGGGCCGGCAGTGGATGTCGTCCGGGGGACTGCATCTGAGCGGGCCGCTCATCGAGTCTCGCAACCCGGGACGTCCGGATGAAGTGGTGGGCCGGTTGGCCAGCGCAAGTTCGGAGGATGTCGAGCAGGCCGTACGCTGGGCAGTCCAAGCCTGGAAATCCTGGCGCAATACCGCCACTGAGCGACGAGTAGAGATCATGAATGCGGCCGCCTCGCTTATGAGGGCTCGGCGCGATGAATTGGCGGCATGGGAAATACTGGAATGTGGAAAGCCGTGGCGAGAGGCGGATGCGGATCTCGCGGAAGCGATCGACTTTCTGGAATTTTATGCGACGGACTGGCGCAGGCTCGCGTCCCCCAAACGGTTGGGGCGGGAGCCGGGTGAGATGAACGAGCGTCTCTATGGCCCTCGTGGAGTGACGGCTGTCATTGCCCCATGGAATTTCCCGCTGGCGATTCCCACCGGCATGGTATCGGCGGCGCTCGTAACCGGAAATCCCGTGCTCTTCAAACCCTCCGAGCGTTCGCCGATAATGGGGCATTTGCTCTCGGAGATTTTGGGGGAGGCCGGTGTGCCGGAAGGAGTCCTCTGCTGTCTGCCGGGCGGCCCTGAGATCGGGCGTCAATTAGTACACCATCCCGATATTGTCACGATTGCCTTTACCGGCTCGAAGGACGTGGGGCTCGGTATCCTAAAAGACGCCGGCACTCTGATGCCGGGACAACAGACGGTCAAGCGGGTCCTGGCCGAGATGGGAGGAAAAAACGCGATCATCGTAGATGAGACTGCGGATCTCGATGACGCGATCACCGGAGTGATTGCATCGTTCACCGGCTATGCGGGACAGAAATGTTCCGCCTGCTCACGTGCGATCGTGCATACGGCGATCTACGATAGTTTTCTCGACCGCTTGAAAGAGGCAGTGCTAAGCCTCAAGGTTGGAAATCCAGCAGAGCCCGGCACGCAAGTCGGACCGGTCATTGATCGTCGAGCGCAGTCGAAGATCCAGGAATACATCGAAATTGGGAAGAAAGAAGCACGCCTGCTGGTAGAGGGAACTGTGACGGGACCAGGGTTGTATGTCGGACCGACGGTTTTCGCGGATGTGGCGCCGACACATCGAGTGGCCCAAGAGGAAATCTTCGGGCCGATCCTCGCGGTGATGAAGGCCGGTTCTTTTGAAGAAGCGCTGACTCTGGCCAATGCGACGGCCTATGCCCTCACCGGCGGAGTCTATTCACGAAGCCCGGTTAATCTGGAGCTGGCACGGCAACAGTTCGATGTCGGAAATCTTTATCTGAATCGTCCGATCACAGGTGCGCTAGTCGGCCGCCAGCCGTTTGGAGGCCATCGCCTCTCCGGAGTCGGAGCGAAAGCCGGAGGTGAAGAGTACCTGACGCAATTCGTCCTGACCCGCGTGGTCAGCGAGCAGACTCTCCGTCGAGGATTCACGCCCCCCGAGTGAGGTCTTCGGCGGCTTGATTTCATACGATTCCAGTTCTTCCATGATATCGGTGACGATACCCCTGTCTTCCATCGGCGAGAGTTCCTGCCGCTCCACATATTTGACCAACCCTACGCCCTTCACAAACCAGGCGGTCATCACATCGGTCCCGAGCGCGGTCTTCTTCGTGCCGGAGAGGTGAATCTGCATGAACATGCGCGCTTCTACCTTCACCGCATCCTTGAATGTGCCTGCCGGTACGGTGACCGATTCCTGCCCCACCACTGTGGAGCCGCCCTGCGCATCGGCCTTTTCGTCGATACCGTCCTGGTCAAGATCTGCGCCAAAATTCACCCCCTTGCGGTTGAACTGCGAAAAGGAAGACGAGACCTTCATCGGAAAGCGCACGATCTGATAGGGCACAAGCTCCTTTTCGAAGGGCGTTCCCGGCTCAGAGCCATAGTAGACGATGCCGACACTATCGCGGCGGTAGAAACTATCCGAAGGGCCATGGTTGCCTGGATTGGTATCGTGGTACACGGTGACTGTCATGCCCTTGAGAGTTTTTGTGCCGGTGACCGAAGACACATTGGAGAAAAATTTATGCTCGATCGTTTGGAGCGGCCCTTCAGTAATCTGACCGCGATAGCGCCATTCGTTTCCAGGCTGATCGGGGAAATAGTCTGCGGAATGGGTGATGATGTCGGCCTCTTCTGCTGGATGAGCCGTTGACCAGGCGCTCAAGATGAGCAGCAACGCTGTTCCCAACATGAGGGCCATTCGGTATCCCTGTTTCTTGAGCGGCATGGGCTAGGTTCTCCACTGGTTTTGTGCGAGGTGACCGTACCATAGGCTTCCCGGAGGCGGCAAGAGAAGGAGGTTGGGATGCTGTATCGACAGGCTTGCCTTCGCATGATCTCCCACCCATAATCGAAACCTACCAACAGACCAGATGAACCAAACAAACCAAATAGACCAAATCGACCAAAGACAGGCGGTACTTGTGACCGGCGCGTCCGGAGGGATAGGGCGTGCGATCAGCCTAATCTTTGCGGTAGCTGGATGGTCAGTTGGGGTTCATTACCATCGAAACAAGGCGGCGGCCGAAGAGACGCTCATGCAGGTGAAGGCTGCCGGTGGAACCGGGGCATTGTACGAAGCCGATATTCGCGAGCCTTATGCCGTGCAAGACATGGTAGACGTCTCTTGCCGCCTGGTACCTGCCCCATCGGTGTTTGTCTGTAATGCTGGAATTGGGGGAAGCAGTCTTGTCCTCAAACAACTCAAAGAAAATTGGGCTGATGTATTGGCTACAAATCTGACTGGAACATTTTACTGCCTCCGCGCTATGGCTACTCCCCTCCTCGCTCGCGGCGGCGGATCGATCGTCGTCATTGGATCGCACGCCGGATACCATGGCTCCATCGGGCAGGCTGCCTATGCCGCCTCAAAAGCCGGCCTCATCGGATTGGTCAAGACTGCGGCGCAAGAATGGGGACCCCAGAACATCCGTGTGAATCTTTTGCTGCCAGGCTGGCAACGGACGGGATTGTCGGAGGGTGCGATACCGGAACCGGAGAAATGGACGGATCATGCCCTCCATCGGCCGCCTTCGATGGAAGAAGTGGCAAAGACGGTCTTTCATCTCGCGCACCTGAGTGGTGTGTCGGGACAGGTTTGGAACTGTGACAGCCGAAATCTATAGCAGGACGCTGAAAATGCCTGCCAGCTTCGTTCTCGCCTCGAGAGCATCCTCAACGTACCCGAGAGGGTACGCCTCCGGTGCTTTCTTCGGCTCTGGCCTTGCTGGACGGACGTTTTGAGCGTCCTGCAGACCAACAAATTTTGGACATAGTAAAACGTTTTTTCAGTATCCTGCAAAATTCCAACTCATGCCACGAGTAAAACAAAGAGACAAAGTTTCCAGCTCGCGAGGGGTTTTTATCACTGCGACCGATACGGATGTCGGCAAGACGGTGGTGACGGCTGCTCTGGCTGTTGCCCTACGCACAGCGGGGTATGAAGTCGGGGTGATGAAGCCGATTGAAACGGGCGTGAAGTCATCCTTGAACGCCGATTCCGATGCCGTACGACTCCGCGCAGCGGCAAGAAGCGACGATGCGTTTACGGAGATCAGGCCCTATACCTTTCGCCGTCCACTGGCTCCGATGGATGCAGCCCGTCTTGAAAACAAAAAAGTCAGCCTACCGACCATTATGCGAGCATTTCACACGCTCCAATTACGGCATGACAGATTGTTAGTAGAGGGTGTTGGCGGTATTCAAGTTCCTGTTACATCGGCACTTAACATATTAGACATCATCTATCAGATGAAGTTTCCTGTCATAGTGGTTGGACGAGTCAGCCTCGGTGGAATCAATCACGCCTTGTTGACGCTCGGAATGCTGCGCCGGCGAAACATTCCGATTCTCGCGTTGGTTCTCAATCGGACTCTTCCTCCACAAACAGCAACAGCACAGCAACAAGAACGCTCGACCCTGCGCCTGCTTCAACAGTTTGCGGGTGTGCCGGTGATCGGTCCACTGCCCTATCGGGCTACATTCGAACGTAACTTTCAAGGTGAAGTCGCGAAACTGGCGAGGACTGTTGCCATTACGAAGTTGATGCGGTTGATTTTGGCAACTGAGCGAGGAATGATTTCACGGCCTGGCCGATATCCGGAGCGTTAAGTACCGCTGAAATGATTGCGACGCCATTCGCGCCGGCGCGCATCACTTCCCCTACGTGATCGATCTGAATCCCGCCGATTGCAAAAACGGGTAACGATGTGAGCATACGCATGGCATGTAATCCGTCAAGTCCCACCAGCGGGTCGTGGTCTTGTTTTGACCCGGGCTTGAAGATGGGACCGAAGCCAAGATAGTCGGGTTTTCCTTCATTGGCCTCCCGCACCTGGTTAGAATTGTGTGTGGAGAGTCCGACCAGCTTGCTAGGCCCCATCAACTTCCTTGCCAAGTCGAGTGACAAATCTTCTTGTCCCAAATGCACACCATCGGCATCCACGGCCAGAGCCAAGTCGCAACGATCGTTGACGATGAACGTTACACCGGCATCCAACGCGACTTTTCTCAGAACCAATGCTTCAGCAAAGGCCTCCTTCATCGGGGCTGATTTATTCCGATACTGAAACAGCCGTGCTCCTGCCACAATGGCTTCCTTCAGAGCATCGGCGAGGGAACGATGAGGACAGACCGATGGGTCGAGAATGATGTAGAGGCCATCCAGCCTGCATTGCTTGTTCCGCACGTTTCGCACCTTTCTCGTTTCGCAGGTCACGCGCACTGCCGCTCGTAGACGAGACCATCGTCACCAGGCGTAGGCTTCTGGTGCAGGCTTGCCTGGGCCGGGGAAGATGTTGTCGAGTTGTTTCAGTGTGTCCTTGCTCAACAAGAGATTCAATGCGCGCATCGTGCTGTTCAATTGCTCCAGCGTGCGCGGTCCAATGATCGGCGACGTGACTGCCTTCTGATGCAGCAGCCAGGCAAGCGCCACATCGGCCTCACGCTCGCCGAGTTGTGCGCAAAGGGTGGCATAGGCTTCCAGTCTGGACCGATATTTCTCAATGTCTTTCTTCACATCCTCGTCTGTCCGTCGACCGACCGTTGCCGGTTCTAATGCCCCTGCTAAGAGTCCGCGTGCGAGTGGACTCCAGGGGATCAGCCCGATGCCATAGGCTTCGCAAGCAGGGATCACTTCTAACTCGATTGTCCGCTCGTTCAAATTATAGAGACTCTGCTCCGACACGAGACCGAGGAAGTGGCGGCTGTGTGCCAGTTCCTGAGCCTGGGCGACATGCCAGCCGGCAAAATTGCTGCTGCCCACATACAGAATCTTGCCTTCCCGAACCAACTGCTCCATCGCCTGCCAGATTTCTTCCCACGGCGTCTCCCGATCGATGTGATGCATCTGATAGAGATCGATACAGTCTGTCTGAAGGCGCCGCAGACTTTCCTCGCAGGCCCGCTTGATGTGCATGGCCGATAGGCGAGATTGATTCGGCCACTCACCCATCCGGCCGAACACCTTCGTGGCCAGGACGACTTTCCCTCGCCGTCCCCCGCCCTGGGCGAACCAACGCCCCAGGATCTGCTCCGTCCACCCCTCCCCCGTTTTCCAGCCATAGACGTTCGCTGTATCGAAAAAATTCAGGCCGAGCTCCAGCGCCCGATCCATGATAGCGAAACTATCTTCCTCGCTTGTCTCCGGTCCAAAGTTCATCGTGCCGAGGCAGAACCGGCTGACTTTCACTCCCGATCTGCCGAGATGAACGTATTGCATAAGACCGTTATAGTTCGCCTATGAGGAGGTTGTCGAGCAAGATGTTGAAGGAGTCCTGGTTTGTGTAATTCATCTGGTTTATCTCGTGTGTCTTGTTTATTTCGTGCCGCAACTCGCTGACCAAATGAACCAATGAAGCCAGACAAACCAAATACACTGGGCTCTTGTTGCGCCATGATTTGTGCGGGCTACTCATTCGTGTCGATGAATTCTACCAGTTGCCCGCCAGTCTCTGCCGGACAATCAGCTATCGACGGTAGAAGGCGATGTGATAGGTCTTCCGCTGAAAGATCCGGGTCCGATGGGGCTAGATCTTTGCGTTCAATCATTTCAACCAAAGAGGCTCCTCTCTTCCCGGTTCGCATTTCAGCCTCCAATTTCAACATGGTCGAGGCGTCGAAGGGGGCAATAGTCGGGTGAACATTCCACAGTTGATCAGCCGAGAGAAACACGGCTGGTAGGCGAACGGTAACATGTTGCTGGGACAAAACGCGAAGTAGGTTGTCGTTCATCGGAGTTCGTAAGCTGAGAATCGCCGAAGCGTGAGGCTGAAGCGCAGCGATAGAAATCACATATTTATGGAGGCCATCTTGAGATGTGGATTCAACCATTCCCGTGGCGTGGACGTTCGGTGTAGCCGATAACTCTGTGGATGGATTATGGAGCCGAGTGACAACTCCCATACGGATATTGGTGAGACTCTGATCCGACGCATTGTCAAGAAGCAACTTGCTCGATACCCATGAGGACAGATCAGTAACCTTCGTGGAATTGTTTTGTTGCAGTGAGGGAAATCGCCAGAGTGTGCAATTCGAAACAAGGTCCTGTGTGCGAGTGAGCGTGGCCTTGGTATTCCCCTCCAGGGTGAAACCACGCTCGAACGTATACAGCGCGATGCCGATATGGATATCCGGATTCGGATTGAGCCGGGTGATGGCCAAGATGATTGCGACAACGAGGAGAGTGAGTACAGCGGCTAATTCTGCCGCGCCTTGGAACATCTCTCCCAGCGTGAGATGTCGGATGGCTTCCCGTATGCTCATGCCACCGCGCTTCCGGCTCGACAGAGTTTTGAAAATGATCGCCGGCATTACATGCGCTCGTAAGATGAAATATCTACTGGAAGGCCGGCGCCTGGCGTCGCAGGATGGGAGAGAGTAACACGGTAGAAGGGGCACACCAGAAAGGGCGTCGAATCGCGCTGAGGGCCTGGGCCACTCATTTCATAACCTGGCGTTACGTCTCCGTGACGATCATTTCTTCGTAGGAGTCGCGCGAAAGAATTTGAGATGGATCTGAGTGCCGCGCACAGGATCACGGCTTACTGCACGCTACTCTCCAGAGAGCCTGATCAATGCTCCGTGGCACAATCGATTCCCACTGTTGTTCTTCTGCAGTTTTGTATACCACTCGCCCGCGCCCCATATTGCTTGAGAACCACGTATACGCAAGCATACGTGTACGCGGCTCTGCGCAGTTGTATTCGTTATGTCGCTGAATAGACAGCAACGAATCGCCTGCCACAGTTTGTACCGTCTTGTAATCGTACAATTGCCACATCTTCACCAGATTTCCGTCTCGCCGAATGGTATCTCGATCGACGTACACCGTCAGCTTTGCGGTATCGTCGCCACTCACCAACTCCCATTCTGCATATAGAGTTCCGGCGTTCAGTAACAGGAATATAATCAGGAAACTGAAGATCAACAGATAGGTTGGCGGCAATATGCGGAAGGGAGCTGCATTGGAACTCATGATATCTGGCACAGTAACGCGACGGTAGGGCCGGATTGTGACGCGCATCAGAGCCTCGCACGGATATCTATTGTAGGAGGATGGAGATCGTCGATGCAAGGCCACTCATAACCTTCGCGCTTGACAGGCCGATTGCTTCTTCTTAGGATAAAAATCCGGACGTCAATCGGAGGGATGCCCATGAAGACCAAGAAACCTGACGGTCTGCTCGATGAGCAGGATCTCTCGCCTGAGCCTGAGTCCATGCAGAAGTACTCGGACGAATTGAGGGAACGGATCGCGAAGAAAGCCTATGAACTCTATGAGCAACGAGGAAGACAGCCGGAACGGCATGTGGAAGACTGGTTGAAAGCCGAGGAACTGATTCGCAAAGAAATGAATGATGCCCCCGTCAATGACGGAACTCCTGCCCTATGACAACCAAATCTGTAATGCTTCCGCTCGGAAGCGCGGCTCCCCCGTTCACCTTGCCCGATGTTGTGACAGGGCAAGTATATTCACTCGACTCGTTTGCCGGAGCGTCTGCCTTGCTGGTGATGTTCCTCTCCCGGCATTGCCCCTATGTGGTACATGTCCAGGATGAAATTGCCCGGATAGGACAGGACTATGCGGGCACCGGACTTGGCCTCGTCGGTATCAGCAGTAACGATCCTACGCATTATCTCGATGATGCTCCGGAACGGCTCAAAGAGATGGCTCAACAGCTTCACTTTCAATTTCCTTTCTGCTTCGACGAAACACAAGATGTCGCGAAGGCCTACAAAGCCGCCTGCACCCCTGACTTCTATCTCTTTGATAACCGGAAGTGCTTGGTCTATCGAGGTCAACTCGACGACAGCCGTCCCGGCAATACCAGACCCGTGAGCGGCCGTCATCTTCGCGCTGCGATTGATGCAGTGCTTGCTGGAAAGCCGGTCGACAGCATGCAACATCCCAGTAGCGGCTGCAGCATCAAATGGAAGCCCGGCACCGCTCCGCCGTATGTCCGCTAGAACACATGCGTTCCCGCTGATTCGTACCACACGCCTACTGTTCCATCAGGACATGCGCGAGCGTTCGGGAGGACTTGATATGACACGTCTTCATCGTGAAGACCGGGCTCGTTGGAATGTAGCATCTCAAACGCAATCTTTTCATTCGCGAACGTTTCGTCACCCGTGCGCAGGACACTCTCACGATTTAAAATCTTCATCGCATTCAGGCGGGATAGTTTGAG
>CAZVEZ010000044.1:13029-15739 GCA_964626135.1 uncultured Nitrospira sp. | reverse complement strand
CTGCCCCACCTGCGTGTCTGACACGCCTGTTGCACCCAGCCACACATGAGCCAGCTCGTGCGCCAGCGTGAACATCTGCGCGGCCTTGCTGTCAGCGCCGTTTAAGAAGACAAGCGGCGCAAGGCTGTCCGCCAGCGCGAAGCCGCGAAATTCACTCACATCCAGCTTGCGGTGGCTGTTGCTGCCCACCACGGAACTCACCATCACCATCAACCCGGCGTCTTCGGCCTTGGCGATCAACTGGCGCAACGCATCCGCCCAGGTAGGCATTTGGCGACGCGCCTCGGTGGACAAATTCAGGGTCTCTCGCAGGCGTTGTGCGACCACCTCCGGCGCTTCCTGCAACCTGGCGCTGCCGACGAATGGCAAGGCCGGCAAGCCGTGCATACGGGCATGGTCGCGGTACCACTCCTGCCTTTGCTGGCATAGGTACAGGGTGTCCAGTAGGTCGCTGCTGGGTTCGGCGAGCGCCTCGTCGCGCAGGATGCGAAAGTCCGGCACCGGCAGTGCCAGCGCGGGTGGCTGGGGCAGAAAAAAGTAGCCGATGGCGGTGTGCGTGAGGCGCGCGAAGTCTTCCAGTTGTTTGAGCGTGGGCTGAGCTTCGCCACTGAGCCACAAGGGCCACTTGTGGAAGCGCGCAGCCAGGTCGCCGTCGTCAAAGCGCGCGCGTTTCGCCGCCCAGCGAAGCACTGGCACGGAAGCAGCCACGGTCGTCATGCCTCCTCCATAGGCGATGGTGCAAGTGCCACGTGCACAAACCCGGTAGCCAGATCGCTCACTGTCATCGGCGGGTAGGTCTTGGTCGGCATGAAGATTTCATGTTTTCCGAGGTTGGCAAAGAGGTCTCCCTCCGCACTGTAGGCCGATGCCTGCGTGAGTATGTCCAAGCGAAAATCTCGCCGCTGAAACTTCCCCTTACCCAGATAGCCCCATTCTGCAAAGGTGATCGGCTGGCCATTGCTGGTGCGCATCGACAAGGCGTCACCGTGGATGAGGTTTTGCGAAAGCACATAGAAAGCGGCCTGATACAGGTTATCCGACTCTTCAATATTCAGGTAGTCTGCGAGGATCTCCAGCATGTTCGCGCGACATTCAGTGATGTTATCTGCCAGAAGCTCAATCCCGTAGGTGCACATCAGAGCGAGAAGGGCGTAATGCCGCTTTTCAAAGTCGGACTTCCCGAACTTGAGTTCGACAGTGGCGAACTTGCGCTGCAGGATCCGAACGAGAAAGTTCCCACTCCCGCACGCCGGCTCCAAGAAGCGGGAGTCAATGCGCTCAGTCTCGCCCTTGATGAGGTCGAGCATCGCTTCGACCATCCACGCAGGGGTGAATACCTCCCCATGGTCGGCGACACGTTGTTTGGACTTGACTAGGTTCATGGGGCGATCCACTTCGGACGATGCGTCCTCTTGGTCACTGCGAGCTAACGACGCCCATCAGCCGCGCCGTCTTTTGGCGTCGGCTGGATGGGCTGGTTATGTTTCATCTCTACCAACCCGTAGTCTGGTTTCCGGTGTTGGTGGGCTACCGCGATGACAAGAATATGGTCTTCTTCCACGGAGTACATCAACTTGTACGGAAACTTGGGCAGGAGGCATTTCCTTACATCACCCCGCTCTATGGACTACGTTTGAGGATACTCGGCGATTCGCAATGCGGCCTTTTTCACTTCCTCCTTGAATCTGCGTCCAAGACCAGAATATTCGAGCTCATAATAACGGATAGCATCTTCCAGTTCCTGTCTCGCAATTCTGGTGAATATGACGCGCATCATTCTTCCTTAAATATTTCCTCCATCGGGATGCCTTCCAGCTTTCCTTCCCGATATGCCTTGAGTCTCTTTTCCGATTCTTCTGCCCATATCTCATCGAGCTTCTTGTCCGGCTCATCTAGGCTCTTTATCAGACCCTCAACCAAGGTGAACCGCTCCTCTGGTTTTAGTTTCATCGCCTCGTCTAATAGCTCTTTCGTACTCATTGTGTTTACCTCAGATTTTCATGAAACATAACAACATTTAGGCCGATCCGTAGAAGAACGGATTTGTCGATTTCTGTTCGTATAACACGACGCCTGCTGTTCCGAGCATAATGCCATTGTCGTTGTCGTTTCAATGGGATACGCCTGCCGAATCATTTATCACGGGTTCATAACCTCTCAGGGATGGGGGCTGATGGATCTTCTACTGCGCACGTTCTTTCAATTCCTCATTACCTTTTCAAGGGTAGCCTAGTCGATCCTCGATTGCGCGCGTCGAACGAGCACATTCCTATCGTGCGCGTTCCGCGAGCAGGAGGACGACTAGGCTGCCCTTCCCATCCTTCTGAGCGTGCGCGTTGCGCGAGCAAAGAAGATCGTCAGACTCCATCCCCTCCCTTTTATCGTGCGCGTTCTGTGAGCAAAAAGGGCACCTCGCCGCTCCCCACTCTCTCCAAGCTTTCTTGATTTCTCCTTATATTAGGAGGGAGGCCTGGTCGATCCTCGATTGCGCGCGACCTTCTCACCCGCCCACCCGCTGGCACGCCGAGACGTGCCATTATTCCCAAGCGAGCACCCTCCATTCCCCTATACCATTATAAAGGGAGTGGCCGAGGCTGCCCTTTACTGCGCGCATCGAACGATATAAATGATCCTTCCAAGCTTGCTCGTTTTCTCTCAGGGATAGAGGCTGATGGATCTTCTACTGCGCGCGTCCAACGAGCACCTTCTA
>CAZVEZ010000044.1:0-13019 GCA_964626135.1 uncultured Nitrospira sp. | reverse complement strand
AGCACAGTTTTATCGTGCGCGTTCTGTGAGCAAAAAGGGCACCTCGCCGCTCCCTTCACCACCCCAACACCCACCGATGCCCATTCTTTTCCAGCAGCGCGTCCGCGGCACTTGGGCCCCAACTGCCGGCAGTGTAGAAATGAGGAGGTGTCTCGCCGGTCAGGACCGGCGCATAGAGCCGCCATGCCGTTTCGGTAAAATCCGCGCTGACAAAGAGGGTCTGATCTCCGACCATGACGTCGCGGAGCAGCGTCTTGTAGGCTTCGGGAAGCTGGCCGAAGGCTTTTTCATAGTCGAACTGCAACGCATGGTTGCTCATTCGAAACGGCCTCCCGGGATTCTTCACGGAAAAACAGAGCGAGAATCCCTCGTTGGGCTGAAGCATGATCAGGAGCTGATTGGGGGCAATGCTCCCGGGGTCGAGAGATCGAAACACCTGAGTGGGCGCCTCACGAAAAGTGACCGCGATCTGCGTGATCTTGCGCGGGAAGCGCTTGCCTGTTCGCAGATAGAACGGGATGCCCTTCCATCGCCAGTTGTGGACCTCTACTTTCAGCGCGGCATACGTCTCCGTCGTCGAGTCGCTCGGGACCCCCTCCTCTTCACGATAGCCCGGAATCTTCTGGCCGGCGATCTCCCAGGATGTGTATTGCCCGAAGACGACATCCTCGCGAGCGATCGGGGCGATGGAATGAAGCACTTTCAACCGTTCATTCTGGATTGAGGCGGCATCGAAGGACACCGGCACTTCCATCGCAATGACCGTCAAAAGTTGAGTCAGATGGTTCTGGACCATATCGCGGAACGCCCCGGCCTTCTGGTAGTAGGCCCCGCGATGCTCCATGCCGAGATCTTCGGCAACGGTAATCTGAACATGCTCGATGACATTGCGGTTCCAGAGCGATTCAAAAATAGGATTCGCGAAACGGAACGCCAAAAGATTCTGCACTGTTTCTTTGCCGAGGTAATGATCGATACGGTAGATCTGGGATTCGTCGATATATTGATGCAGAGTCGTATTCAAGCGCCGGGCCGAGTGAAAGTCGTGGCCAAAGGGCTTTTCAAATACGACGCGAACCCACCCGTGGCTCTTGAGCAGCCCGGCCTGATCCAGCCTCTCCACGGCGATCGGCACGATGTCCGGGGGTAATGCCAGGTAGAATATCCGATTCTCCGGCATGTTGTTCGTACGTTCCAATCGTCGGATATATGTGGCCAACGCCCCGTAGTCCTGCGGACCCCCTTCATGGACGGTCTGGTAGTGAAGGCACTCCTTGCACCAGGCGCGCAGATCCGGTTCGTCATGACAACCCGCTTGCTGCAGCCCTTCGAGCGCCCACAGCCGGAACTCCTCTTCACTCATCTCGGGCATGGCGGCGCCGACGACCAGCGTGTTGCGGGTTTCCAGAATTCCCTGATCGCGCAGATGATACAAAGCGGGCAGGAGCTTCCGGCGCGTCAGATCGCCGGTGGCGCCGATGATGACAAAGACATGCGGATCAACCTGAAGTTCCGACATTCGCAAAGTTCCCGGTGCGAACGGTCGCCGATTCCTCGGAGAGAAGAGAAAATACAGCCGGCCTCACTCGGTTATCTTACGACGGCGCGCGGCTACTGCGCCGGTAATTCCATCATTCAGCGGTTATCCAGCCTTGCGGTTCCGTCATCATCTGCGACGCTCGCTGAGAGGCTCGAACGCGCCGTTCGCTCTTCGATCCACTGATAGAGCACCGGCAATACCACAAGCGTCAGGAGCGTCGAACTGACGAGTCCTCCGATCACCACGACGGCTAGAGGCCGTTGAACTTCCGACCCGATCCCCTGTGAAAGGGCAAGCGGCACCAGCCCCAGCAGCGCGACCGCCGCCGTCATCAGGACGGGCCGGAAACGCATGATACAGCCGTTCAGCACCGCCTGCTGAACGTCCATGCCTTTCTCTCGACGAAGCGCGTTCATATAGGACACCAAGACAATGCCGTTCAATACGGCCACGCCGAACAGATTGATGAATCCGACCGAGGCCGGCACACTCAGATATTCCCCCGTCACCCATAAGGCGACGATGCCGCCGATGAGGGCAAACGGAAGATTGAGAATGATCAATGCCGCCTGCTTGAACGAAGAAAACGACAAGAACAGGAGCATGAAGATCACGGCAATGGTGATCGGAACGATGATCCAAATGCGAGCCATCGCCCGCTCCATATTCTCGAACGATCCGCCCCAGACGACGGTGTACCCCTCGGGAAGCCTGACTTCCCGTGCCATCCGCTGCTGCGCCTCGGCCACAATACCCCCGATGTCCCGCCCGTGTGTATTGAAGCTGACCGGCAGGTAGCGCTGAAGTTGATCGCGGTTGATGCGTCCCGGCCCCTCATGCCTCCGGATGGTGCCGAGATCGCTGAGTGGAATAAAGGCCCCTCCGAGAGCCGTCAGTCGAATGTTTCCGATCGTCTCGATACTGTTCCGATACTGTTCTGGAAACCGCACGATCAGGTTGAATCGTCGCTGCTCTTCATACACCCTGGTTGCGGCTCTTCCGCCGATCGCGGTGGCAATGACCTCGCGAACATCCGAGACATTGATGCCATGCCGCGCGATCTTGCCCCGATCGATATCGATGGTGATGTACGGCTGGCCGAAGAGCTGTTCTACTTTGAGATCTTTGACGCCTCGAATCGTGCGAAGAATTCCGGCAATCTCGTCCCCCGTGCGGTGCAGCGTATCCAAATCGGGGCCGACCAGTTTGACGGTGACCTCGGCGCGAACCCCGGAAATCAATTCGTCCACCCGTTGCTGGATCGGCTGGCTCATCAGAAAGTTCGCGCCCGGCACCCGCGCCAGCCGTTCACGGACACGCTCTTTCAGTTCCGCCATGGTGGAGGCCGTCGTCCATGTATCCATCGGATGCAACACCGCGACTGAGTCGCTTTCATTCGGCTCTTGCGGATCGTTTGCCAATTCTGTGCGTCCGATCTTGGAGACAATCATCTGCACTTCGGGAAATTCCAGCACCGCCTTCTGCACCTCGCGTTCGATTTTAATCGATTGGTCCAAAGAAATGCTCGGCAAACGGATGGTGAGGGGGGCCATCGTGCCTTCATTCAAAATGGGGACGAATTCCGTTCCCAAAAATGGAAAAAGCGCAATACTCCCCGCCAGCATGAGTCCGGTCGACGTCAGGACCACCGCCCGATGTCCCAGCGCCCAATTCAGCAAGGGAACATAGATCTGCTTGGCCCATCGGAGCAGCAAGGGGTCAGTCTCGTGTCCTGCCCGCAAAGACAGCAAACACAGAACCGGCGACAGTGTAATCGATAGAATGAGCGATACCATCAAGGCAATCATGATGGTATAGGCCATCGGCTTGAACATCTTGCCTTCCATGCCTTGGAAAGAGAGGATGGGCATAAAGACAATAATGATGATGATAATGCCGAAGACCACGGGGCGGGCGACCTCCCGGGCGGCGCTGAGAATGAGATCCAGCCGGGGCAGACCCTGATCGCGGGGGCTCGACAGATGCCGGTGGATGTTTTCCACCACCACCACAGAGGCATCGACCATCATGCCGATCGCGATGACCAGGCCGCCCAGAGACATCAGATTGGCCGTCAGATCGAATTGATCCATCACAAAGAATGTCACGAGCGGGGTTACGGTGAGCGTCGCCGCGACGATCAAGGCGCTTCGGGTATCGCCCAAGAACACGAACAGCACGACCAAAACCAGAAAAATTCCCTCGCCCAGCGCCTTATAAACGGTATTCAACGCGGCGGAGATCAATTCGATGCGATCGTAAAATGGAACGATCCGCCATCCCGCCGGCAAGAGCCCCTTATCCTGTATCTCAGCGATCTTGTTCTTAAGACCTTCCACGACGTCGCGGGTATTTGCGCCCCGCAGCATGAGCGCGATCCCTGCCACCACCTCGCGCTCACCGTTCAAGACAGACGCGCCATGACGAATGGCATGACCGATCTGCACTCGGGCAACGTCGTGAACATGCACGGGGGTGCCGCCCACTTCTTTGACGACGATATCTTCGATGTCGCTCAGCTTCCGGATCAGTCCCACACCGCGGACGATAAACTTTTCAGCATGTTTTTCCAGCACATTGCCTGCGGCATTCGCGTTGTTGTTCGCCACGGCGGTAAACACGTCGTCTAGCGAGAGCGCATATTTGTGCAACAGTTCCGGCTCGACGAGCACCTGGTACTGTTTGACGTACCCGCCTTGCGAGTTGATCTCGATCACGCCGGGAACGCCCTTGAGCAACGGCCGTATCACCCAGTCCTGCACCGTTCGCTGTTCGATCAATTCGCGTTCCACCGCGGCCGCGTCCAGACCGGCATGCGGAGGGCCTTCCAGATAGTACTGAAAGATCTCTCCCAGCCCGGTGCTGTTTGGTGTCATCATCGGTTCAGACCCGGGAGGCAAGTCATCCTGCACTTCGATCAACCGCTCAAGAACAAGTTGGCGCGCGAGGTTGATGTCCATCTGATCGTCGAACACGATCGTAACCATCGACAGTCCGACTTTGGTGAGCGAGCGGAGTTCCGTCAGATGCGGAACCCCGGTGACTTGCTGCTCAATGGGGAAAGTCACAAGGCGCTCGACTTCTTCGGGGGACAAACCCGGCGCCTTTGTGACGACTTGCACAAGCACGCTGGTCACATCGGGAAACGCGTCGATCGGAATCGTGCGGAAGGAATACAGCCCCAGAAGGGCGAGAAGGCCGGCAAGCGTCAGGATCAACCAGATGCGGCGCAGAGAAAACTCAAGCAGGCTATCAACCATGTCAATCTTTGGGCTTCAACAATTCGGATTTCAAGGTGAAGCCGCCCTCCAGAACGACCACTTCCCCTTCCTGTAACCCGTCGTGGATCTCGACGAAGGTCCCATTCTTGTCGCCCAATTTAACCGTCCGCGCCTCAAAGACGCCGGTGTCTTGCTGCACAAACACAAAACTGCGATCCCGATCGTGCTGCACCGCTGTTTCGTGAACGACCAGGACATCCGGGGCCCGTTCGGACGAGACACGGATCGTGGCGAACATTTCCGGCTTCAACCGTCCGGAGGGATTGTCCAAGGTAAGACGCACCTGCATGGTCCGCGTCGCGGCGTCCAAGACATCGCCGACATAGGACACGGTCCCCTGGAACACTTCGTCAGGATACGCAAGCACGTGGACCTCGACCGGCTGATCCGGTGTGGTGGCCGCGCGGTGCATGTAGGAGATATCCTTCTCCGAAACATTGCCCACTACCCAGACCGTCGAAAGATCTGCGACCACAAACAGTGTTTGCGTGGTGTCGACCAGCTCGCCTTTGGTGAGATCGCGCGCAATCACCCGGCCGGCGAAGGGCGCGACGATAGGAATCTGCGAGCGGATCGTCTGGGTCCGCTCCAGAGCCTTAATCTCCTTGTCGCTCATGCCCAGCAACCGGAGTCCTTCGTGCGCCTCTTGGGCCTCGGCGCGAATACTGATCATCTCTCCTTCGCGACGCTGCTGCTCCGCCTGGCCGATAACTTTCTCTTGAAACAGAAACTGCGCCCGTTGGTAGGCCTGTTCCGCCACATGCCGCCGCGCGCGGGCCTTTAGATAAGCAGACTGGGCAAGTCCGAGGTCGCTGCTATGGAGCACCGCCAACAGCTGATTGGCCACGACCGCTTGTCCCAAGTCGGCATGCACCTCGGCCACCCGTCCACGCACGAGGGTCGTAATATTCGCTAACGCGTTTTCGTTCGGTCGTACGACGCCGGGGAATGTCCGGTATGTGCGAAACGCCGTTCGCCCCACCCGCTCCGTTGTCACACCGGAGCGGGTGACATCCTCCGGCGGAAGCCGGACAAGGCGTACCTGCTCCGGCGAATGTGTGGTTCCAGGCTCTTCAGCCGGAGCCGGCGCGCGATCACAGCCTGAGGAAAACGTCAACAGCAAGAGACCGAAGAAGACCCCGCAGCTCGCGCTCAGGCGGCTTCGAAGACGCCTATCGCGTTCAAATCGATTGATCCGTCGGCCAAATACAATGACCATGCCTTGCATTATCCTTTTGGCAATAGCAATCAGAATGGACTGCCCAAGGCGCGCTCGTACCGAGTCAGCGCCAGGGAAAGTTCAAAGCGCGCCAGATTGTAATCAACGATAATCTGGCGTTGGACCCGTTGAGCATCGAGGACATCCAGGAGGCTGGAGGCGCCCTGCCGGAAACTCAATTGGGCGATGCGAAGGGCTTCTTGCGCTTGCTTGAGAAGCCCTTCCTCGTAGACGAGGATCTGGTCTTGCGCCGTCTCCGCCTCGCGCGCGCGTTGATTGATCTCGCGGGTCAGGTCGTTTCTGATTCGAATCAGCTCCGCCTCTTCCTTTCGCTGAGTGCCGAGCGCTGTGGCAATGTGCCCTTGCTGTCGATACCATACGGGGGTCGGCAGACTCACCCCCGCCACTACCCCCTCGCGGCCTACCTCTCTGGCATACCCGCCGAACAGAGTCACATTCGGCACACGGCCCTGCTGTTCTTTGACGACGGTAAACTCAGCCTGTTCCACCAATTTTTCCTGGCGTTTCAGAATAGGATGTTGCGACAGATCCCTCGTCGACATCTTCTCCGGATCCAGACGGTCCCGGAGTGACCGGAAGTCTCCTTGCACTTTATACCTGACTCCCAAGGCCCCCGCCGTCAAGGTATCCAATCCGACGAGTCTCACACGCACGGCATTCTTGGCTTTCGTCAACTCTTGTTTGGCTTTGAGCACCTCCACATCCGCTTTCACCGCCTCGAATTGCGGGCCTTCGCCTGATCGGACACGGGCCCTTACAATGCGAGCCACTTCCTGCACGATCTCCAAATTCTGCTGCAGAAGATCGACCGTCCGTTCCGCCAGCAGCAGGTCGTAGAACGCCGCCTTCACCTCCGCAACGAGATTGAGCTTGGCTTCTTCAAGGCCGACCGTTGCGCCGGCTAGACCGGAGTCTGCTGCGTCTTGACGGGCCGCCCGCATGCCCGGCCATTCCACCGGTTGATACACGGTCATGCCGAACTCGGTCCTACTCGTCCCGGAGCTGGGGTCTCGAATCGCGGCGTTCGCCGTCTGCGCGCCGATCGTGGGGTTGGGGTACGCACCGGCTTCGACCCGCCTGCCCTCATTCTGTTCGATCATGCTCCGGGCGCCTGCGATCGTCGGGTTCCGTTCCAGCGCCAGATTGATGATGTGGTCGAGATCGAACGAGCGTATCTCGTCTTTCGCCTGGGCGAAAGACGGCGCCAGCATACCATGTGTCCCTGCCGCCATCACCGTCATCAATACGACACAATTCCATAACCGGACCGGCATATCCTGCCTCCTTAGGAGTCACGATAAGATCGTCTAATCGAGATCGAAGACGAAACAGACCGTCGACGTTGCGCTAATTATGTGCGGTCGGAGGATGAAAGAGCTTAGAGATCAGAAGAGTAGGAGGAGGCAACCCGCTCATCGGGGTATGGGAATGGTTTGATCCGCAACCCGACACACTCACTCCAGAAGAGACGCAGTCATCCTGCATCTCTTGCGACGAATCGTCTCCGGACTCAGTCGCCAGCCCGATGCTCCCGACTTCGCATGCCTGTTCATCTCCTGAATCGCCGGCCGAGCCACATATCATGCTATCGGCAACCCACCTGACCTCTTCGACCGGGAATACACTGCACAGAAGCAACGCGAAGAAAAGGACGGAGAAACATGATCGGATCATCACCACAACATTTTCCATCAATACGACGAGGCTGCCGATACGTTCATTGACATGTCTGGAGCAGCCCCCGTGACAGTTGTGGCACAGTCGAAACAGTCGCTCTCATAGTACATCGCTCGCAGCTTCAGATACAAGAAAAAGCGCGCGTCTGCATGAACATGAGATTCGTCGTGACATCGTCCGGAACACGTTCCTCGTGAAACGTATCTCCGAATTTTCGCGAGAGACGCGAGGAAAAAGTGGGGCGAAGGCGCGTTCATTAGCTGACAAGCACAGCTTTCACAATCTTCGTCCGCTTGATCTGTTCCAGGAATCGATCCGGCGGAACCGTTGGGGAAACAATCTCCACTTCCTGCCAGCCCCCGTTCACAGCTCCTTTATGCCCGTGCATCTTCCGCACCCACCGATCGATGCTGTCCTGACTGGCGCCTTCGTTGAAGGCGACCCAGAAGAGGAACGGCTGGGGATGAGCATTCGACCGGGCCTCGGCCACCTGCGGCAGTTGTGGCGACTGGATGGCATCATTTTTCCGCGCCATCATCGGTTTATCGTGAGCCGAGACAACGGCCTTCGAGACCTCCTGACCCGCCGATTGCAGCCGCTTCTTCAAGTCCTGATTGTGTTGTTCCAGCTCGGCCATGTCTTTGGAGAGCTTTTCGTTTGCCACGGTTAGGCTATGAATTTCGGCTTCGAACTGCTCCTGTTCGATCTGTGCCTTGTTCATAAGCAAACGCGTTACACGCTCGACCTCACGGTTCGGACCTTTCTGCCGTTTTTCTATGTCCTGCCTCACGGTCAGTACACTGGACGCGACCGTTTCCTGTGTCGAAGACAGCTTGGTCATCGCCCGCTGCAGCTGCGCCATGTTCTGCTGTTGCGTCTGAATCGTATCCACCGCCTTCGCCTGCATTCGCGCAAGTTCTTTCAGCTGCTGTTCGAGCTTCGCCACATCAGTCAGCGGGGCCGCCCAGGGTGCTTCAGCCGGTGTCACCGGAGGCAGTGTACGTTCCGGCGCTATCCAGCCGGTCATCTGGTTGACCGCCAATCCCACCACGACGACCGCCAGCAGTGCTTGCGTGAACGCGACGGTTCGCATTCCGGGAAGTCTCTCTCCGTCCGGACGTCGGGCCGCTGTTTCCGCAACAGCGAGAAGGTCCCGCCAGGTCCGACGCCAGAAGCTCGGCGAAGAAATGAAGACGGCGTTGACCGACCCCCCCTGCCCGCTATTATGGACACGCAGCTCAACGGCGTCACGCAACAGGGCGATGCGGCTGGTTCTGAATCCGTATTCGGGAGCGGAGAGGCCACCGAGCAACACTCCATCTTCCGACCGGAGCTGAACCGTATCGATGCGCACGTGGCTCTGCAGTTGCAAATTGGCCTCAGCCCCTGCTCCGCCAAGCAAGCCGGCGCGACGCTCATTGACAAAAACGTGGATCGGGTCCGATGCGCCGCACTCAGAGCGGCGGGCCCTGACGGTCAATGCCTTGAGGAGGCGCGCCCGATACTCCCCCAGATCTCGTTCTTGTTCCATACCCCCCTCCTATCGTCTTCGCACCCTACTGTCGGACTGCTCTGTTAGCAGGATGCTGAAAAAGTCCGCCAGCGGCGTTCTCGCATCGCTCAGAGGCTCAACGTACCGAAGCGTACGCCTCGCCTCTTCACTCGCTGCGGCCTTGCTGGACGGCCATTTTGAGCATCCTGCGATTATTGTGCGATCAGCGCCATACGTATGACTCTATTTGCGCGTTATGTATAAACCGAGTTTTCCCGCAGCCTGTTAAGGCCGCACATGCAGTTCCACTCGTGGTTTATCGACAGTCGGTGTTCCATTGGAGCCCAGACCCCAGGCTGTCTGCATACAATCCAGGCACAGCGCAAGATGCCAGATCCGATAATCGCATCCGTATCCCTGCAGGAACATTTCACCCCACTGAGATCGAGAGAGGCAGGGGTAATGGTCCGGTTCGCTTTTGCGATAGTGGGCCTGCGCGAACCGGATAAGCCGCTCGGCCTCGCTGTTGAATCGTTGAGGGTGGCGTTCCTGTTGACCGCTGAGTTCCTTCAATTCGGCTTCGGTCATGCCCATCTCGTCCATCGCGCGCTGCCAGCCTGAATCCCGCCAGCGCCGAAGATTTTTGTAGATGCGCTGGCTCTCTGATCCGTTCAAGCCGGTCACGGTAATGACATCCCCCGGACCAAACCCATAGCAGTGATAGTATAACGCCATCAGCGCGTCACGGCTGATGGCGGCCCGGGCCATCAGCGCGTCGAGAAACCGGCCGAGCGGTGTCAGCAGATCCGGATGGTAGCAAAAAGGATCGGGTCGGCTGCACTGCCTGGCGACAAGCGATTCCAGAAGAAACAAAGGCCGGCACGGCACTTCACTGCGCCCGCACATGAGAAACCGATCGAGGTACTCGGTGCCCCAACGCAAGATAAATTTCTCGTGCGCAATGTCGTCGTTCCACTGACCGGTCTCGCGTAAAAATCGCTTTGTATAGCTGGCGGCCCGATCCAAGAGAACAGGGAGAGCCTGCGACACGGCTCGATCGAATTCTTCTGGTGTCGACGCCACGTCTTCCAACCGGCCCACCGCAGTCATCTGATCAGACATTGCCTGGTCTCTACCCTGTGCGCTGCAAGCCTATCAGAAGCATTATGCTCCTAACTCGATCAGGCCCGCTTTGGACAAATGTGGCCGGCTGCCCGCCGATTTTGTCCGTTGCACCGATCGCAGCTCGCTTGTACAAGGCTATTATACGGGTCGTGCATGGAGCATGGCTACAGTTGCTACATTCATTCTTTCATTTTGGGAGGTTTCCATGAAACGGTTAAGCGGATTGATGGCATTGGCGGCATTTCTCAGCTTCGGCACGATGTCCACTCTGACGTTCGCAAACGAGCCGGCCCCGACCGAACAGAAGGATAAGAAGGATGCGCCGGGCCCGCAATTGTCAGATGAGGAAAAGAAAGAGGAAAAAAAGGGCGGGCATGTGGTGTTCGGCGATGACAAGAAGGATGAGAAGAAAGACGAGGGCGGCAAGTAAGTCGATCCAACGGGGCGCAGCAGACCGCCGCGCCCCGTTGCCTCACCGGCTCTGCCACAAAGACAACTCTCTCACCCGACAACTCAGCTGGCTCCAGAACCTCTTCGATAGACTCCTGCGTCTCCGACACCATCTTCATCCCTGCATCACAGAATATCCAGCGCAACGATAGTTCGGGAAGAAACCCGCTATCGTTCATAAGCGGTTTCCCTCCGACCCCTCGTGTACCGGTCATCGGCGCCGAAAGATTCCGGTAAAGACTCTCTCGCCCGTCTCATCATCGCCGACAAAGAACAGGCCGGTTTTCGAAAGCGCGTCGTAGCAGCGAATCCGCGATGGCAGCAGAAGTGTTCATGAATAGTGCGGACTAGACGGGATCGGTCTCGGTCTTGGCGTTCGAGCCGGCTCCGATCACGCGATTGAGCGTGAGCCCTTGCACAAGAATCGAGAAGACGACCACCACATAGGTAATGGTGATCACCGCATCGCGCGCTGAACCGAGCGGCAGCGACAGCGCGAGCGCGACAGAGATCCCGCCGCGGAGTCCACCCCAGGTCAAGATCGTAACCGTGCGCGCGCTGAATTCCCGCACGAAACTGAACGCTTGGACTTGCAAGACCACGATCAGCCACCGGACAGCCAGCACCAGTGGAATCGCGGCCAGACCGGCCAGAAGATACGGGCGTTGAAAGCTCAGCACCAGCACTTCCATTCCAATGAGCACGAACAGCACGGCGTTCAGCAGTTCATCGAGCAATTCCCAAAAGTCGTCGAGACGTCTTCTCGTCGTTTCGGACATGGCCCCCTGGCGTCCCTGATTCCCGATTAACAACCCCGCCACCACCACCGCAATCGGTCCTGACGTATGGAGGACCTCTGCAAGGCCGAACCCCCCCATCACCAGCGCCAGCGTAATCAAGATCTCGACCTGATAATTGTCCACCGACCGGAGCATGCGATAGGCGACGTAGCCGAGGGCTAAACCCAGCGCCACGCCGCCGAGAGCCTCTTCCGCAAACAACACGAGCACGTCGGGGACGCTGACCGACG
Organism: uncultured Nitrospira sp.; assembly: GCA_964626135.1. Lineage (GTDB taxonomy): Bacteria > Nitrospirota > Nitrospiria > Nitrospirales > Nitrospiraceae > Palsa-1315. The sequence goes on along the minus strand of CAZVEZ010000044.1, from coordinate 1,184 downwards.
TCTTCGGGATGAGATTCAACACGACCATGAAAATCACGACACCGACTCCGTCGTTGAAGAGCGATTCCCCGACGATCTTGATTTCGAGCGACTTCGGGAGGCGGGCCTCCCGTATTACACCCATCACAGCAATGGGATCGGTCGGCGAGATCAGCGCACCGAAAATGAGGCAGTAGATGAAGGGCAGCGGGAGACCTACGAAATCGAAGAACCAATAGCTAAGCGCGCCGGTGATCAGGCTCGACAGAATCGTCCCGACCACGGCCATCGTCCCGATGACCCACTTGAGTTCCAGCAGCTCATTCAGTTTGACGTGCAATGCGCCGGCAAAGAGCAGAAACCCCAGCATCCCGTGCATCAGCGCTTCATTGAAGTCGATGGCGTGGATAAACCGTTGCGCCTCCGCTTCGACTCCGAAACCCAACTTGCCCAATCCCAGCAACACCAGAGAAAAAATCAGCGCCACCGCCATCAACCCGATCGTGATCGGAAATTTCAACAGCCGATGATTGATGTAACTAAACAGCGCGGCTAGACAAATCAGTATCGTCAGAATATGAATCAGCGGCACGATATTCTCCTGTCGAAAGTTGACACGAGTGAGAAACGGCGGCGGGCCGGGACATTCAATCCTTCACAACATTCCCCAAGAAGCAACGAATGAGTACGCGAAATGACCCCTACGGCGCGGCATAAACCCGCGAACCGATCTCATGTCCCGCGTCCCCGTTCCTTCTTGTTTCTCCCGAATGCGCGTCACGAGCAAACACCAAGCCGACGATAAAGAGCGAGACTGCAGATCCGATCCCGGCAAGACGCCACGCTCCCCAACGGCGAGATCATGACGCGCCGGATGGCCTGGGGCGAAGCTTTCTCATATCACAAGCCGGAACGAAAACACGATACCGATAGGTATCCCCACGTGCAACCCGATCATGACCCCCAACTACGGCCGCCACCGGAACCGCCTTACTGCTCGACCTGAATGCTGACAGCATGCGAGACGCACGGGATGGAGGGGTTGGTATTTCTTCGGAATGAGAATTTAGCAGGACTGTTGACAAAGTCCGCCAGCATCGTTCTCGCGTCGCTCAGAGGCTCCACGTACCGACGCGTACGCTTCGCCTCGTCGCTCACTGCGGCCTTGCTGGACGGCCTTTCTGAACAGCCTGCGATGGCTTCTG
>CAZVEZ010000043.1:0-15771 GCA_964626135.1 uncultured Nitrospira sp. | reverse complement strand
CGATAATCGCTGAAAGCATCTAAGCGAGAAGCGTGCCTCAAGATAAGCTCTCCCGGGGCGCAAGCCCCCTAAAGACCACTTGTAGACTACGAGTTTGATAGGCTGGGTGTGGAAGGCCCGTAAGGGCTGTAGCTGACCAGTACTAATCGGTCGTGCGGTTTAACATCTCCATCTTTGCTCCTGATAGACATGGTCTCATCCCGCGAGAATCGCGGGACATGCGCGAAAGGCGGGACGAGTCTCGCGAGTCGTGCTTGTCTCGCCCGTCTCGCGGAAGAATGTTCCCGGTGGCATTACCGGAGGGGCCACACCCGTTCCCATCCCGAACACGGAAGTTAAGCCCTCCAAGGCCGATGATACTGCTGCTGTGAGGCAGTGGGAAAGTAGGACGCTGCCGGGTTACAAAAAAGCCTGCTGGTGAAAGCCAGCAGGCTTTTCCATTTTCAGAGAATAGCAGGGCGGCCTGAATCATCTCCCTTGCTCGCAGAACGCGCACGATAAAGCAGTGCTCGTTCGATGCGCGCAGTGGGAGACGAATCCAGGTCGCCCTGCCAATGCGAAGAAGGAAGCCTGCTGGCTAGACGCTCAGCAGGCTTTTTGATTTACAAGGCAGCGTTGGGGGGAGAGAGGTGCGTGTTCGGTTGGGCCGCTGTGATTTAAAGAACTGCGCAGTCCGGTCATCCCCTGTGCTCGCGCAACGTGCGGTCGAGGACTCCCCTCGTTGGACGCGCGCACCACGGGGATCAACCAGGCTACTCGCGCAGGGAACTTGAAAAAGAAAAGGCCCGCATCGATAATTCGGTGCGGACCTTCTCGTTTCTTTCGAGGTGGCGCTTGAACGGAACTGCGCAGGACAGGTTGCCGCAACGAATAATGCGATTCGCCGTGAGTTGGAGGCTAAATTGCTTTCGCAGAAACGCTAGCATACAATTCTTCGGTAGGCAGTGGGTGCCACTAGGACAAGTTGGTAATGCCGACGATCAGCGCATTTTATGGGATCCTGATCAAAATGTTTTTCAATGACCATGCACAACCGCATTTCCATGCTGAGTATGCGGAGTTCAAGGCCACGATCGATATTAGCCACTTGCGGGTCTTAGAGGGCGAGTTGCCTCGCCGGGCGCTTGATCTTGTCTTGGATTGGGCCGAATTGCATCGTGAAGAATTGCTGAACGACTGGAATCTCTGTCGAGCCAAGGAAGCCCCCAAGCCGATTGCCCCGCTGTTGTAAGGAGATGTCGATGTACTGGGATGTTGTCGAGGTCAAACCCTTGAAGAACCTGGGCTTGTTTGTACGGTTTGCCGATGGGTTGAGCGGCGAGGTCCGCTTTACGCCCGAGCATCTCAAGGGAGTATTTGAACCGCTGAAGAATCCGGCATTTTTCGAGCAAGTGTATCTTGACCATGGCGCGGTCGCATGGCCTGGGCAGATAGATTTAGCACCGGATGCCATGTATCAGGAGATCAAGGAAAAGGGCATATCGGTATTGGCGTAATCGGTTTGTATGAAGAAGGGGAGACGTAAAGCGCAGGATGACATGCTCCCAGAATATGATTTCAGTAAAACAGGATTCAGGGAGTCAGGAACAGTTGTTCTCAAACCGAACGATCCTCACCATTGTGCCTTCGGCGGCCGGTCCCGCGCGCCAATCTGATTCCTGACTACTCAGCGTCCTTCCAAATTGAGAAACGTCTTTTCATTCTATGAAACTGAGGTCAAGTTGGACTTCTCAGGCTTTAACGGACACCGTTTGGTGGTCGTTAGAACCTGGGAAGTCCAGTGAGATCAAGATGGGGAGGCGGAAGGCGTGAGACGGAATAGGGAAAGCGGTGATGCTGACCGCTTTCTGCCTGCCGTTTCCTTATTTCTTCCTGAAGTGCAGGATCCCCCACTTGAGGTAGCCGGCCTTGCCGCCGTCGACCCAGTGCTGCAACCCCACCTTCATCCGCTCGAGATAGTCCTCGCTGCAGTTGGTGCGTAAGGTGTCGTATTTGCCCTCCATCTCTTGCAAGATTCGCCCGTAATGGTTGGTCAGGTGCACGGAGAGGTCGATCCACTCGACTTCTTCCAGCCCGACACGCGACGCGAGCTTCCGGTACGTCTCGATCGAGCCCAATGAGGTGAGGTGGATCCGGTCCAGAATCGGCTTCAGCGCCTTTTGCGGGGAGTCCTCAGTTTGCATGATGTCGGTGAAGACGAAATCCCCATCCTGTGCCAACACGCGGGCCACCTCCGTAAAGACGCGCGGCCGGTCGCCGCTGTGCAGGAGCGAATCCTGGGACCAGACGACGTCCACGGTGCGCTCCGGCAAGAGGATCTCCTCGAAATTCCCGTCCACTACGTTGATCTGCATCTCGAGGCTGCGCGCTCGGTTCATGTCCCGGTTGCGCTGGTTCTGGATCGTGCTCAGGTTGAGGCAGATGACGCAGCAGCCGTATCGCTCGGCGAGATAACGGGCCGAGCCCCCATAGCCGGCCCCGAGGTCGAGGATGCACGCACGGCTGTCCAGGGTCTTTAGCCGGGTCGCCATGCGCTCCACAGTGCGCCGGCTGGCATCGAAGATCGAGTCCCCCTTCCCCTCGTACAAACCGATGTGGATGTCCTCCCCACCCCAAATCGTGGCGTAAAAGTGATCCGCATCATGGCTGTTGTAGTAACTCTGCGCCTTGGCCACGGTGCCCGAGTGGCTCAAGGTCACGTGCTTGGTCAGTTGGGGTTCATTTTTGTAGAGCTTTTGGGCTACGTGTATGAAAAAATCGGGATCCTCGACCTTGTGCGTCTCCTGAAAGTCCGCATAGGTGTGCACCTGTTGGAAGCCGACCTCCTGCATGAGGCGGCGCAAGTATTCTTTGCGGAGGGGGAACATGTTGAGGTAGAACTCTGACTTGTCCGGGAAGCGGTAGCGGAACCGGGTGAGCCCCTCGTCGATGTACTCCGGCTCGGCGCTGACGTTGTCCCCGCAGTAGTAATAGATGTGTTTGGATTTGAAGCCGTTGTCCAGGATACCGTCGTAGTTGCGCTGGTCGAGCACGAGAATGCCGTCGTGGTTGAGCACTGCATAGAATTCGGCCAAGGCTTTGCGGCGGTCCTGCTCGGAGAAGAGGTGGGTCAAGGAGTTGCCGAGGCAGATGACGGCGTCAAACTTGTTGTGGATGTCGCGTCCCAGCCACCGCCAGTCGGCCTGGACGGTCCGCATGATGAACCCGTGTTTGCGGCCGTTTTCAAACGCCTGGGCCAGCATTTCTGGGCTGCCGTCAGCGCTCACCACCTGGAATCCGGCTTTCAGCAGTTGGACCGAGTGAAACCCTGTGCCTGTAGCGACATCGAGCACATGTTTGCAACCGCGCTCTTTCAGCAACCGGACGAAAAATTTTCCTTCGCTCATGGCGCGGGCGTCCCAGTCGATGAGCTCGTCCCATTTCAGGACGAAGTTGCGGACATATTCCTCCTTATACAGATCGGTACGCCGCCGCGCGATCGGATTCGTCCCATAGTCCTGTTTGCTGGTCATGCGCACACTCCTTAGGCTAAAGTGGTCTCTCCCTCGTCTGCTGGCGTGCCGATGGTGAGGAAAACCCGGTCGGGGTTAGGTCCTGGATATCCCAGAATGATGAAAGGTAGTCTAGCGATTTACCGGCTCACTCGCAACTCTCCCCATATTCTGTATCGTGTTGACATCTCGTTGCTTGCTACGAAGTGTTATATTTTCAATATGTTAGGAGACAAACACTGACCTTTCCACCCCTGACACCGGTCTTCAAGATCTCGGCTGGCCTCACCGGAACCCTGCTGCTCTTCGGCGCGGTCGCTCCGGGCCTACTAGCCGACGGGTTAGACCTGGTCTATCGCTTTCTGCTCGATACGTTCGGCTGGTTCTATCTGATCTCCGTCTCCGGGTTCCTGATCTGCGCGATCTACCTCATCTTTTCTCGATTCGGCCACATCCGCCTGGGGCAGGAGGGCGACCGGCCGGAGTATCACCTGGTGACCTGGTTCGCCATGCTCTTCTGCGCAGGGATGGGCATCGGTCTGGTCTTCTGGGGCGTCGCCGAGCCGACGCTTCATTATTATAATCCCCCCGCGGGCCCCGGCCAGACGGCGGAAGCGGCACGGTTGGCCTTGCGCTACACCTTTTTTCACTGGGGACTTCACCCTTGGGCCGTCTACGCGATGGTTGGGTTGGCCCTGGCGTACCTGCAGTTCCGGAAACGGTCCCCCGGTCTCATCAGCGAGAGCTGCCGGCCGCTGCTGGGAAAGTGGGTCGAGGGCCCCGCCGGCTGCGCGATCGACACCATGGCGGTCTTCGCGACCGTCTTCGGCGTCGCCACCTCTCTTGGGTTCGGCGCCATGCAGATCAGCGGCGGGCTTTCGTACCTCCTGGGGACCCCCAACACCGTCGGCACGCACCTCATCCTCATCGCGGTCGCCACGGTCTTGTTCATGATCTCGGCCCAGACCGGCCTACAGCGTGGGATCAAATACCTGAGCAACATCAATATCGTCCTGGCCCTGTCGCTCCTCGCCTTCCTGTTCGTGATCGGGCCCACAAAGTTCCTCATGAGCGTCTTCACTTCGACACTCGGCAACTACCTCTCCGAGCTGCCGCGCATGAGCCTGCAACTGGCGCCCTTCGGCAATCAGCAGTGGATTCAGGACTGGACGCTCTTTTACTGGGCCTGGTGGATCGCCTGGGCGCCTTTCGTGGGCACGTTCATCGCCCGCGTCTCGAAAGGGCGGACGGTGAGGGAGTTCATCCTGGGAGTCATGCTCGTCCCAACCGTCTTTTGCGGTCTGTGGTTCTCGGTTTTCGGCGGCACGGCGATCTCATTGGAGATGAACGGCGACGTGGGTATCAAGCACATCATCGACGTCCAGGGCAACGAGATCGCTCTCTTCTCCCTGCTCGACCATTTCCCACTCGGGGCGCTCATGTCCACGCTCGCGATCTTTCTCGTCGCGATCTTCTTCATCACCTCGGCCGATTCCGCCACCTTCGTGCTCGGAACCTTCACAACACGTGGGGAGCTGAATCCACCCAATCCCATCAAATTCGTCTGGGGCGTCGTCCAGTCGACGGCCGCCGCCGTGCTGCTCCTGTCGGGCGGGCTCAAGGGCCTGCAGACCGCCGCCATCATCGTTGCCTTTCCCTTCGCCATCGTCATGATCGTGATGGTCGTGTCGTTGTTTCGATCCTTCCAAAAGGAAGTCAAGGCCGAAACCAAGGGCCGGTAGCGCGCCTTTCAAAAATGCAAAAGGGGAGATTCTCACTGTTGTCCAAAATAATCTGCTGCTCAGAGTCCTTTAGCAGGCTGCGGGAAAACTCGGTTTATACATAACGCGCAAATGGAATCATACGTATGGCGCTGATCGCAAAATAATCGCAGGATGCTCAAAATGGCTGTCCAGCAAGGCCGCAGCACGCGACGGGGCGAAGCGTACGCTCTGCAGTACGTTGAGCCTCTGAGCGCTGCGAGAACGCCGCTGGCGGACTTTTTCAGCATCCTGTTAGAGACTCCAGGTCAGGTCTTCCAATCACACATTCTCCAAGTCGAGGAATCCCATGAGGCCCGGCGCGCGATGGCGTTTCGCCCGTAGTGCCTAAACTATGGCGCTCGCCTATGCTCAGGGCCAAGAAAAGGGGACAGGACCAAGAAAAGGGGACAGGCTGGCCAAGAAAAGGGGACATGGCCAAGAAAAGGGGACAGGCTGAATAAAAATTGGGCGGGGCGTAAATTAAGGGATCGGCCAATCAACGGGGTCGCCCATCTCGAAGTATCCGGTCAAGCGGGCACATGACGGGAATGGGGTCAAGTCTTGCGATGCGACATCCACGGCGGCCACGAATGTCAGGAAATCGCCATGTATTTGCATCTCGGCAAGGGTGGTCTGCCTGAGGTCGCGGTTCCAGGTCTAGTGTTGCATCTCACTGGCACCGACTGCATGATGTCGATGGAGAGGTTGAGCGGACATGCGTAAATCCTGGTGGGTCCTGCTCCTTGTGGGGCTTCTCTATGCGTGTGCCGGACACACGGACGACCTACGGATGAAACTCGACGATGCTGTTCAGCGGCAGGCCTCGATCACGGAGCGTATTTTGGAATGGGGAGCCCCGAGCGGGAAAAAGCCGTTGCCGGATGGCAGGGTCCTCTATACCTGGGAGATCCCCTGGGCGTGGAAGTCGGTAGACCCCTTATGCACGGTCTTGATCACGGCATCCGCAGCCAACACCGTCGAAAGCTATACCTACCACGACTGCTGATGGTACTCACGATCGCAGAGAGTCCGAGGCGGGGTTTCATCGGTTATCGTCGAAACGCATCTTTCCCCTTTACCACTTCCGTAAGCAGTTGATCGGCTTGCCGGGCGGCGAGCCGTCGCCGATACCAGTACTGCCCCAACTTGACCAGGACGGCCCCTCCTACCACGAACAGCAGAACCCAACCTACGTCCAGCATCAATCCAGCCTAATAAAGTTTCCAGGGAAGGGCAAGAGAGGGGAAAAGCAACTGTCCCCTCTTCTGTCCTTCTTCGGGTCTTTGGTCCGCCTCGACCGCCTCTTTCAACTCGGTCAGGATATTTTCCCTTTTCTTACTTCTTTTTCGACCTGGCGGCGGCAGCGGCGTCCAAAGCCTGTTGACGGGCCTTCTTTTTGGCCTCCAACGCTTCCTGGCGAGCTTTGTTCTTAGCCGCAATGGCATCGGCGATGGCTTGTTGTCGAGCGGCCGCCGCGGCTGCCGCATCCGATTTTTGCTTGGCGGCTGCCGCCTTAGCGTCGGCAGCGTCGGTCTCAGCTTTGGCTTTCGCGGCCGCCGCTTCTTCGACGGCCTTTTTCTGCGTTGACTCGCCCTCCGCTTTGACTTTCGCGGCGGTGGCTTCCGTGTTGGTCATCAGCTTGGCCACGTTCATGTCGGGCGCAGGCGTGAGGCGATAGCGCTTCACCACGTCGCCATCGACGGCCAGGAGCGTCAGGATGCCGTCATCGCCCATATCCCAGGAGCCCTTGACGAGAAAAGAACCGATCTCGCTGACGCGCACGGTCGGCTTGCCGTCAGCGTACACAACCAAGTAGGGCCGCGGCCGGTCGGGGAAGACCTCGTAGGTGGCCCAGAAGAGATGTTGGCCATCGGGTGTGAATGCCGGAAAACCGACCCCGCGCCGTGTTGGGTGAACGAGTTTGCCGTCGACGTAGAGGCCTGCAGTATTCGGATCAGTGCCGCGAGCGACGTGGGCGATGTGCTTGCCATCTCGACTGAACAGATAGCCGGTAGCTGGCACTCCCGTCGGAGGGCCCATGGCAAACTTGTCGGGCGTGAGGCCTTGGAACAGCTTCCCGTCCACGACGAGGCCGGTGATTTCGTTCCGGCCGATCGGACCGACCAGATAAGCATAGCGGGAGCCGTCCGCGCTGAATGTCAACGAGTCGCCCGCTGGATAGAGCGACGGGGGCAGCACCGATTGGCCGTCCACGATGACGGTAAAATTCCGGTTCGCGCCATCGCGCGTGGCGAAGCCGTAACGGCTTCCCTGTTCGGCCATCTGGATGGCCCCACCCAGTGTAGCAACGGGGAGCTCCTGTCCGTCTACGACGACGAAACTGCGGCCGCCGCTGGTCGCCAGGTAGATTACTTTGGAAGAATCGGGCGTCCAGTATACCATCGTGTCCGTGATACCCTGATACTCGATTCCTTTCTTGCCGTCGACGACCATGAATGAGGAGCGCGCCACGGCGTTGACGCAGTGTACCGCGTAGTGTTTGCCGTCGGGGCTGAACCAGACGTTTTGCGCTCCGTCCGTGCCGGGCACTTCCTTGCCGTCGAGGACGAACACGGGTATCTGCACGTTACCCGTCATCTTCGTGCGTACGATCACGCCCCAGCGCCGGCCAGTCGGCGCCGGGATGATCTTGTCCACACTGAGGGGCGTAAGCACAGGCTTGCCGTCGATCAACACCGACGCTTTCGGCGTCGCCGTAGTCGCGGGCGAAATGCTGAGCAGCGATGTGCCGTCGGCAGTGAAGACCGGTCTCAGCCCGACGTAGCCCGCGTCCTTGCCGTCCACGACGAGAATCTGCTTGTTGCCGTCATTCTCGCTGGCGGCGTTGTAGGCGTAGCGGGTGTCGTCGGCGCTGAAAACGACGGGCAACATGCCGTTGTTGTTGCTGCTCCAGGGGCCGGGTTTGCCGTTAAAGACCAGGCGCCACTTCGCATTCACTCCAATTTTTTCCATCTCCATGAAATACACGAAGCGGCCGTCGGGCGAGAGCATCAGCCCGCCGTTGTTGAGTGACAATTTTTCACGCAGTCCTCGTGCCACTTCCTTGCCGTCGTGAATGATCACGTACTCGTTGCTCTGGCGGCCGGCGTAGGCGTAGTGCAGGCCGTTGGAACTGTAGATCACCGGTGTCACGGTGCTCGCGTTCTGCCCGCCTGCACTCGCAGTCAGGACTGATAGATTCTGTGGCGAGAAAAAACTCTTCCCTCCCGGCTCGAAGAGTTCGTCAAAGACCGGACCTTCGACCCCATCGACGATCACGACGAGGCGACTGCCCTTGGTGGCGGCATAGGCCACATGCGCGCCGCGCGGACTCACCGCATACACACCCCCGGCATTGGCCGGTCCAACGACTTGCTCCTCGATTTTGACTTCGGCAGACGATGCGGTCGAGACCACGCCCAACAGGCCGATCAGTATCGCCCCGGTTATCAAAGGCCGCAAAGCTGGCTTCATGACACCCTCCGTGTAATAGAGATGAAAATACAAGAAATCACATGCGTCGTCTCAACTTTATCTGTCCACAGCATCGCATCCGCCCGGTTCGTCCGGTTCATTTTTGAAATGAACATACTCGCTCCCGTTCCAGCGCCACACTCCGCGGCAGAAGCCGGGACCGCCGAACTTCAGGTCAGGCATTCCGGCGTTCGTCGAATTGAGCACCTCATACCCCGCTGCCGGGAACCCCAGTTTCTGCCGATAGTGACCGGACTCATCCTTGATAAACAGCCACACCGACGAACCGGTCCCCCCGGAAAGACAGGTGTTTCCTCCCACTATGAAGATCTCCGGTGTCCCGTCGCGATTGAGATCCTCCACTCTTGCCTGGAACGACGCGGGCTGTCCGCACACGGGCTCAAGCAGGGTCTTCCCATCCACGCTGACTTTCAAGTCAAGCAGGCGAACGATTTCTGCCTGCTCACTCCTGGAGAGCCGGTCTTCGACTTGTTCAAATAGCAGATCGGGGGCCTGCGTATCCCCGGCATTAGCCAAGGTGGCGAGCGTTAGTATTCCCAAAATGACCGTCACCCACATGGATCTCTGTTCACACGCGACTCGACATTCGTCAGAATTTCATGGCGCCGCGTTTCTGCACGGCCGCGTCTGGTTTGCTCGCAGCAGTCAGAGGTCCACAGTAAGGGGTTGGGTCTTTTTGTGGTTGAGCCGATTGCTACATCGGTGAGATCGACAACGAACTCGGGAACAATCACTTCCGACCCCTTTGAATCGGCTAATGACGCTTGACTATTGAGTAGATAGGTCAGCCTATCGCCACGCCGGGAACTCCTAGCAGGTTCTTCACTGCTTGGCAAGTTGGTTTTTAGCTCGGGTGATGTAACGCGACTTGTGTAAATTGACGAAGGGTGCGCATGCGCCACTCCAGGTTAAATCGGTTAAAGATGGGAGCAAGAAAAGAGGACAAGCGGATTTTTCTGGACGGCAGGTGTCGCGTAGGGTACAGGGTTTAATATGAAGAAAGAATATTGGCTTTACGGATTGGCTGTCGTGACTGGGATTCTGGTGTGGGTTATCGTATCCAATGCCTCCGGCAGGAGAGAGGCGTGGGATTCTCAGTGGTATTTTCTCATTAGCGTTCCGGTAGTCTGCGTCGTATCTGCCGCGCTCGGTTTTGTCGAGCCGAGCAAGCCATGGCGATGGGGGGTCGCTCCTCTTGTCGGCCAGTTTTCCTGGATGCTGTTTACCCAAGGGCCGGGTAATCTCTTGCCGCTCGGGGTCGTAGTATTCGGTGTGCTTTCCGTGCCATCGATTATTACGGCAAGGATCGGCGCATTCTTTGGAAGCAAGCGTGCGAAATAGCATGACACTTCGCGCAGTGTTGTGGCTCGTCGCTGCCTTCGTGATCGGTTTCTTCGCCGTGGGTTACCCCTATTGGCAGATCCCCTATGCGAAGGTCTCGCTGCCGAGCACCTTGTATGGTACAGGGTTGGTTGTCGTCGGTGTTCTCGCCGCTGCAGTCCGTGCAATTGGTAAGGCCCGCCTCTTGACGGTGATTCTTGCTGTAGGTGCCGCCGTGCCTGCTCCGATACTCGCCCGAATTACTGTTGATACGGCGAAAGACCCAACCTCGCACAATCTGTGGCCGTTCGAGTTCATCATTGCAGCGGTGATTGGAGTGCTGTGTTCTACGGCAGGGGCGCTGGTTGGAAGCTTGCCCGCATTTTTCTCTCGACAGAAAAGCGCAACATAAACCCACTTCGGAGCCGACCGTGCGGGGAGGCAAATGAAAATTGAGATGAGAAGTACCTCTATTTCGAGGAGAGGGTCACATTGCATTGACACATTATGATTTAGGCCCGTGTCGAGCGAGAGAAACCGTAGAGTAGCGAGTAGTCGAAGGCCTGGCATGCAGGAGAAAGATACGAAGGAGGTGTAGATGAGAAGGCAACTATCTCATGTCTTCATCACGATCTGCCTGATGTCCACTGTCGGGATTCTAGGATGCCAACAGGAAACTCCAGCTGGAAAAACCGGCGCTCAGAATAACCAGCCGGCTTCGGCGGTCGATCAGGCGGCTCAGCAGGCGATCGACAGTATCAGGACGCCAATGGACAAGGCTCGCGGAGTGGAAGGCACACTGAATAAGGCTGCGGAAAGCACGGCTGACAAGGTCAAGGAAGCAGGGCCGTGACGGTCTCAATTATAGATCCGGGGAAGGTGAAAATTTACATGACGTGATTTTAAGAGAGTATTCCGGTCGGCTCTGTGGTATCAGTTCCTTCCATGCTCCCTCCTATTCCTCCCGGTTGGCGATCCTTGCTCAAACAGGAAACGAGCAAGCCGTACTATCACGCGCTCGATGCCTTTCTTGACCAGGAACTTGCCGGTGGGCAGACGATTCTTCCTGCTCGCACCGACATTTTCAACGCCTTGACCGCAACACCGTATGACCAGGTTCGCGTCCTGCTTGTCGGCCAGGATCCTTATCCAACTCCTGGTCATGCCCATGGCCTCTGCTTTTCTGTGCGACCGACTGTTCGGCCTCTGCCGTTCTCTCTGAGAAACGTCTATCGAGAACTCCAAGAAGATGTTGGCTGTCGGATCCCGAATAACGGCTATCTGGAGCCTTGGGCCCGACAGGGCATCCTCATGCTCAACACGGTCCTCACGGTCAGGGCGCGTCAGGCCCATTCGCATCATGGCCAAGGCTGGGAGCGACTCACCGATCGAATTATTGAGTTAGTTGCCGCCAAGTTGACGCGGGTGGTCTTTGTGCTCTGGGGACGTGAAGCTCAGAAAAAACGGAAGTTGATCACGCAATTACACCATACTGTAGTGGCGTGCGCGCACCCCTCGCCATTGTCTGTCAGAAAGTTTTTCGGCTGCCGGTGTTTCTCGCACATCAACCGGGATCTTGCCGATGCGGGGATGACGCCGATTGACTGGCAGATTCCGGACTCCAAGTAGGCACACGGCTCTGCATTAGGTGTGGTTGTGTGACGGAAGAAGCGATGAGAGAGGACAGATGATCGGCACCCCGAAGGCGCTGCTCTGTTGGAGCAGCGGGAAGGACAGCGCCTGGACGCTCCACGTGTTGCGTCAACGGCAGGAGGTTGAAGTCGTCGGACTTCTGACGACGATCAATGCCGTGCACGATCGTGTCGCGATGCATGCGGTGCGTGTGGCGCTGCTTCAAGCGCAAGCGGAAGCGGTGGGATTACCTCTGTGGACCGTGCCGATCCCCAGCCCCTGCAATAATCAGCAATATGAAACGGCCATGGGAACGGCAGTCCGGAAAGCGGTGGCCGATGGGATTACCGTAATGGCGTTCGGCGATCTTTTTCTGGAAGAGATCCGCCGGTATCGGGAGAGGCAACTCGCGGGAACCGGTCTGATGCCGCTCTTTCCGATTTGGGGATCGCCCACGTCGCTCCTTGCGCGCGACATGATTTCGGCCGGCCTTCGAGCGCGCATTACCTGTGTGGATCCGAAACACATCTCCGCATCTTTTGTGGGCCGCGAGTTCGATGATGCCTTGCTGGTGGATCTTCCCCCAAGCGCCGATCCTTGTGGAGAACACGGCGAGTTTCACACCTTTGCCTATGCCGGTCCCATGTTCCGCCATCCCGTGCCGATCCAAACCGGTGAGATCGTGACACGCGACGGATTTGTCTTTGCAGATCTTCGTTAAGTCATCGTTGCCGGCGGTAGTCTTCACGCGTCATTTCAGCAAGGAAAGGAACGAAGCGAGTCCTGACTTGTATTGCCGTCGTGTGGCTTGACTCCGCGTTGTGCCTGGCACTCGTTGACTCTTCCCCTCTGTGCCCTGTATGGTGAGGCACGACGTATTGAGCCACGCCGACTGTCCCATCTCTCGCACCGCACTCCCTCCTACGTTCTTGTGCGTTTGATTCTCCGGTCTTCGCCGCTTCTATGCCCGTGTGTCTACTGGTGGCCGCAGTTTCTGTGGCCTAGGACCGCTGTCTCAGGCGAGCGCCGTTGCAGTGGGCAGGCCTGTTTCTAACCATGTAAGAAAAGGAGTGACAGATGAATCAGGAGCAATTCAAAGCGTTTTGGAATCAACTCAAGGCGCCGCTGAAAGCGAAGTGGGAGAAGATTACGGACGCAGACCTTCTGGAGATCGAGGGGAATCTGGCAACATTCACAGCGGTGTTGGCGAAGCGCTATGGTACACCTCAAAATAGCGAGGTGAATACCTGGGCTAACCGGCGGTACAGTCATTGGTCCGGGCACTATACAAGTGCGTATGCGGATCCGGTGAAGATCGCCTGAGCGGGGGACCGAATCGGAGATCAGCGCTCTGATGAAGAGCGCTGATTATTTCAAGTCGTCTTGACGAAGCGATCCGGTGTCAGCACGCTGTGCAGCGATTGTGTGACCGCGCGGCGGTAAGGTGCTTTCTGCCGTAACATGATCACGAGATCTTCGTCGTCGATCAGGATCGATAAGTCACTCTCGGTCACAAGCTGCCGATCCGGCGCCCCGATATTCATGCGATATTGCGTCTTTCCATCCGGATTCCGGTTGGGGCCGCTGACGATCTCGGTGAGCCCGTCGATAAAGCCGATGTGTCCTTCATGGCGGTGCTTCACCTTCGTGCCATCTGGAATGCGGACCCAGGCTGTGGTTGTTCGTGGTGGTACGGGTTTCCCGGTATTCATGGTTATGATCTCTCCCTAATAATCCGATATGGAGTGAAGAATTATTGCCGGTTTTCTATCGCATGCTCCGTCGTTATGGAGCTGTCGAAATGCATTCTTTCTGCAATGCGACATCGAATCGAGCACGAAACTCGTCGGCACGCCGTTGACGGAGAAACCGCGAGATGACAGGAACAATCTCATGAGGCCGTCCTCAGCACGAAAGGAAACACGACGGATCCCGCTCACACAGAGTGTAGTCAGCTCCAGACACTCTACCATACTCAGGTCTGTCATAGCGAATATCCCGGCGAATATCCCGGTCAGTCAGATATCAACCTGCCGGCTTACGGCGCATCATTTTCATCTGTCTGTTTTATTCATTCTTGTTCATCTGCTTTGTCCAATTTCGCTGATGTCGCTGACTCGATGAGCGAAATTAACGAGATAGAGCCGATAGATCGGATCAACTAAACAGGCTCTCTCGTCCCTTGTCCGTTCCAATGAAATAAACGTGAGTGATTTCCCGCCACGAAAGGCGTATTCTTTGCGGTGATAAGACATCCGTATCACAGAAGACACAATTCTCTGAGCCGTTACATGAAACAGCACACAACGAGGCAATGCATGAAGATCCATGCCGCCGTAGCCGGGATGCTGTGTTTCGTCGCCCTCGGCACCGGCGCCTGTGTCATGCCGAGCACCTACGATGCAGTCGTAGCCGATCTCAATGCGACGAACGCCGAACTCGATGGTGTGAAAGCTCAATCAAAGGTGCTGACTGAACAAGTAAACGAACTTCAACAACTCAAGGTTGATCTCGCGCAACAAATGGAGGCAATCGCGTCGACACTCCAACAAGAGAAGCAGCAGATGCAGGCCGACCGTGTTGCCTCGCAAGCGCGGTTGAATAAACTCACCCTTGCTATCAGTCAGTTGATGGCTCAACAGAACAAGCTGCTCTACGCTCTCCGACGTGCGAACGAAGAGCGGCCCGAGTTGCAAGCGATGGTGGAGGGATATAAATCCAAGCTCAGTGAAGCAGATGAACCGAGAGCGTCTGTCTCGCCTCCACCGGTCGCAGCAGCCGGTGAACCGGCAGAGACAGCCCTTGCCCCACCGGCACAAGTTGCAGCCCAAGCAGATTCTGCTCCCCAGCCGGCAGTGGCGACACCGGCAGCACCCGCAGATCCAGCCGCGGCAAATCCAAAATCTCAGCCGGCGACCGAACAGACCTCCGAACCGGTCGATGATGACTGGCTATCCATCCTTAAAGGATGGGTCATCGCCTTCTGGCAATCGATCTTTTTATAATGCGCAGTATTTATGAATATTGCGAGCTAACGGGACGATGGAAACGACTGCAAACAGCGATCAGCTCATTGATGTGGTGTATCTGGTCGGGCTCGTGTGTCTGGTCTCGTTGGCGGTTGTCGTGCTAAGGATTGCGTGGGTTGTCTTGTTCAAGGAACGAAAAAAACCAGATCAACCAGTCTGACCAGACCCGCCCGGCAGCATAGTTCGCTCCCCTCGACGAGATAGCTCGGCTCTCCTCGTTGTTTCGTCAAGAATACGGCGTAATCACAGGCACTCCGATGAAGTTCTATTGTGGCGTAGCGAGTTCTCAGCCATGTTTCCTTGACCTCGGCGCGTAGCAGCCAAGGCTGCCAGTGCTGCGCGCATCGAACGATCGTCATCTATTATCAAATGGTCCTTCCGAGACCGCGCGTTGCGCGAGCACAGAAGATCGATCGGGCTCCACCCTCTCCTTTTTTGTCCACCTGGGATGTTATGATGCATCCTGTTTTGCAGATTGAAACTCTTATCCATACATTTATGAGGGAATTATGGTCATGACGCTGACTCGTCGCATCATAGGAATATCATTAGGTGCCCTGCTGTTTATGAGCGCCAGCTTTGCGGCAGAACCGGCTGATGTAGAAAAGTTTGTGAAAGCTCGCATTGAAATCGGTGAGATGATGATGAACTACTTTCAGGGTGGAGAGAAATTCGGGGAAGGTCAGCGGCCGTCGCCTGATCAGATGAAGAGCATGGGCGCGGACATTCAAGAGAAACTTGGTAAGCTCTTGACGAAGTATGATCTGACGGTTCAGGAATATCGAAAGCGCAGTCCGGAAGTGTTCGCCGATGACGCGGCGGTCAAAGCCTATCTCAACGATCACCCGGATCTGAAGCAACGATACGAAGCGCTTCCGCTTGATCGGATGGGGCAAGGCGGCAGCACCGGGCGAGGATATTAGCTTCGACCGGTCCTCTCTTGCCCTCCCTACGCTTCTTTAAAGAAGCGGCCAAGGCTGCCCTTTACTGCGCGCATCGAACGAGCACATTCTTATCGTGCGCGTTCTGCGAGCAAGAAGG
>CAZVEZ010000042.1:7276-15959 GCA_964626135.1 uncultured Nitrospira sp. | reverse complement strand
CGCTGTTTCCCTCCCGCCGAGAAACAGCTGGCCGAGGCCGGGTTGCCGGACGATCTCAAGTATATGCTGCTGGTAGAAAGCAAGTGTGTGGCCGCAGCCTATTCAAAAGCGAAAGCGTCGGGGCCGTGGCAGTTCATTCCTTCTACCGGGCGACGATATCGTCTCAAGAGCGACGCAGTACGAGATGAACGGCGTAACCTGGAGATGTCCACCGAGGCGGCAGTCAAGTACCTCAAGTATCTCAAAGACTTTAAAGAGAATGACTGGTTTATGGCCATGGCGTCTTACAATGCCGGTGAAGAACGGGTCCGCAAGCTGCTCAAAGAACAAAAGATTTCCGACTATTGGAAGATGCATGGGCCACGGGAAACCATGCGTTATGTGCCGAGGATCATCGCCGCCAAGGAAATCTATTCACAGCCGGAAAAGTACTTGGGACTGAGTAAGAAAGATCTGTATATGCCGATGGAAACTGAAACGGTTACTGTCACAGTGAAGGATTCTCAGCGAACCCTGACCTCGATCGCCGAAGAATTCGGTACCTATTTCTTGGAACTCAAGATGCTGAATCCTGAATTCAAGAAGGGCTCGCTCCCACGCGGGACCTATCAGATGAAAGTTCCACGGCAATCTTGTCCCACCCGATGCTTCAGTCAAGATAGGACACCCTAGTCAATCGCCGACGTGATACAGATTCCTCCTTCTCCTATCCGACCGCTTCTCAAGAAACTCATCGTTCGAGGACTGGCGGCAGTCGATGCCCATACGGCGGTCGCTCGCGCTATCTCAAGACAGGGCGAGGAGTTGGTTATCGGCCGGCGTCGATATGACCTGCGCCGCTATGAACGGGTGGTTGTGCTCGGGGCCGGGAAGGCGACGGCCTTGATGGCGCGGGCAGTGGAACAGAAGCTGGGATCTCGGTTGGAGGGCGGGTTCGTCGTGATCAAGTACGGCCATGGCGTACCGACAAAACGAATTGTCGTGGCGGAAGCCGGCCACCCTGTTCCTGATCAATCCGGTCGGCGGGCGGCCGCCAGTCTCTGTGCTATAGCGTCCGAACTCGCTCGGCGCGATCTCTTGATCGTGCTCTTGTCGGGCGGCGCCTCCAGTCTACTGCCTGCTCCCGTCGCCGGGGTGACGTTAGCCGATAAGCAGCGGACCACACAGGAACTCTTGCGATGCGGGGCTGATATCCTTGAAATCAATGCCGTCCGGAAACATCTCTCTAGCATCAAGGGTGGGCGTCTTGCCGAGTCGACAGATGCCACTGTAGTAACGCTGATTCTGTCCGATGTGTTGGGGGACGACCTCAGCGCCATCGGCTCAGGGCCGACAGCTCCAGACCCGACGACCTACCACGATGCTGTCGCGGTGTTGAAACGCTATCGCATCTGGCATGCGATCCCTCAGCGAGTGCGCCGGCATCTCGACCGTGGACGTCAGGGATGTGTGAGCGAGACGCCGAAGCCCGGCTCCCCTCTGTTTCGTCGAATCCATCATCACATTGTCGGGAACAGCGCAGCGGCAGTCGCGGCAGTGGCTCGCGCGGCGAGAGAGGCAGGGTTTCGAACCCTCGTGCATAGGTCGGTCTTAACCGGAGAGGCCCGTGAAAAAGGAAAATGGTTTGGCACGTTGGCGCGGAATATCGTGCGCAAGGGCACGCCGTTGCAGAGGCCCTGCTGTGTGGTGGCCCGTGGAGAAACCACCGTGACCGTCACTGGGAAAGGAACGGGCGGGCGGGCGCAAGAATTTGCCGCAGCCGCTGCCCTGGAAATCGCCGGTCTGGCCAAGGTGTGGGTGGTGGCAATCGGCACTGATGGCACCGACGGTCCGACCGATGCGGCTGGCGCCGTTGTCGATGGTCATACCGTGGCGCTCGCACAGCACCTCTCCGTGGATCTCGCGGGCGCGTTAAAGTGCCACAATATTTATCCCGCGTTGAAAAAGCTCCGTCAGCTCATTGTTACCGGCCCAACCGGCACGAACGTGAATGATCTCTACCTCCTCCTCGTGCTCTAGTATTCTGCAGGGCGTTCTATTGTTCCGGGCCATAGGGCCGGCGAAGTTCTGATATACCCCGTAGTTTTTCTACGGCCTGCTAGGTAGTATCCACTTCCATGAATCGCTCTCTTCTCCTTCCTTTGGCCGTCTGCACACAGCCGTCTCTTGTCGGGGGGAAGGCCCTGGGCTTAGCGCGCTTGCTCGCAGCAGGATTTCCCGTTCCCTCCGGGTTCTGCGTGACGACGGAGGCCTATGATCATGCGCTTCGCGCGTTGGGTGTTTCTCCGGCCGAACAGTGGCAAACAGCGCTGGGTTCCTCCGGGGCTGAACGCCAACGGATACTCTCTCATTGCCGCACGGTCATTCGAGATTGCGACATCGCTGAACTGACGACTCAGATCGTCGAACAAGCGAGATCGCTCGGTGTGCCGTCGCATGTTCTGTGGGCAGTGAGGTCGTCAGCGACCAATGAGGATGGAGCGCATGCGAGCTTTGCCGGAGTGTACCGCACGCGTCTCGGCATCCCGCTGGAAGAGATGGGCTCGGCGGTGAAGGATCTCTGGCTGTCGATCTGGGACGAGCGGGTCCTGAATTATCATGCGATGTCGGGATTGAATGGAACGCCTCCCGCCATGGCTGTTGTGATCCAACCACTGCTGGCGGCGCGCGCCGCCGGCGTGGCCTATTCGATCCATCCCCTGACAGGGCGAACGACTCATGTGGCGATTAATGCGGTTGCAGGGCTTGCGGCAGCCCTTGTCGATGGACGTGTCACGCCGGACCAGTATGTAGTGGAGGTGACCGGAAATGGTCAGCCCATACAGGTTTGTGAACGAGCGGTCATCGGGCAGGTTCAGGCGTTGCTGGTGACCGGGCAGGGTCTTTGTGAAGTGCCGTTGTCGGATGAGGCACGTGGCCGCGCAACGTTGTCGGACGAACAACTGTTTGACCTGGCCCGCGCGGCCAAACAGATTGAACACACATTCGGCCATCCGGTGGACATCGAATGGCTCTACGATGATCGTGGCCTGTGGCTGGTCCAAGCGCGGCCCATCTCAGTTCTGACTCGACCCCGGCAGTTGACGAATGACGACTGTGAATGGTCACGTGCCAACTTTAAGGAAACGATGCCGGAATTACCGAGCCCGCTTGGACTGTCGTTTCTCGAACTGTTCATGGAGCGCTACATTCTTGCGCCCTATCGGCGTATGGGATGTCGAATTCCCGAAGGGGTTTCATCCGTTCGCATCTTCCAGGGACGTCCCTACATCAATATGACGCTGTTTCATTCTCTCATCGTACAGCTGCGGGGTGATCCTTCTTTGTTGGCGGAGCAGATGGGAGGGGAAATTCTTGCCAGGGTACCGGAGGCTCATCCGATCGGGTGGTTCGCGCTCGTCCGAGCCGGTGCTGTGATGATGGCTGAGATGAGAAAGGCGGTGCGCAACGGGCCGGCTTGGTTTGCGCACATGAAGGATATGGTGGAGGACAATCGTGCCGAGCGGATTTGCATTCTCTCGGACGAAGACATCGTTCTGCGCCTCGATGGCATCGGACAATGGCTTGACGGGCATGAGTTGACGTTCGGCATTGCGGGAGGGGTGTCGCAGTGTTTGCAAGCGCTGGGCGGCGTGCTGCCTCGCTGGTTAGGTGAAGACTGGAGAGCGTTGTTGAACGGGGCGCTGCAGGGTCAGTCGGCGGTGATCAGCGCGCAACAGATTATCCGGTTGGCGGACATCGCGGACATGGTTCGACGCGACGCTCACGCGATGTCGTGGTTCACCGCAGAACCGTGGGACCCGGTTGAGGTCCGCCGCCGGCTCGAGGGAACCGATATTCTCCGCGCCTTCAACCGGTACCTCGAAGACTATGGCCATCGCGCGATCGGTGAGTCGGACCCCATGTCACCTCGATTCGCCGATCGACCGGAGTTGTTGCTGGCCGTGTTGAGAACACAGATTCTGGCTCCAACCAGCGCGACCCCGAATGATATTCTGCAGCGCCAAACCGCGATACGGAACCAGGCGCTCGCAGAGATTCGCGCCAGGCTCGGATGGCGAATCCATCGACGGGTGATCTTTTCCTGGTGGTATCGGCGGCTGTGCCGGTTCTTCGCGCTGAGGGAGGCGAACCGGCATCATCTGATGTACTACACGGCAGCGGCACGTAGTCTCCTGCTTCGGCTCGGTGAGTCCCTGGTCAAACAGGGGCGAATTTCGTCGCGGGAGGATATTTTCTACTTCAAGATCGAAGAACGCGCGGCGTTGTTAGCTGGAGGATCGAGTGATTGCCGAGGGATGATCCAGGCGCGCCGCGCTGAGCGAGACCGGTATGCCGCGATCAGCGTTCCGGACACGATTCGGGATTGGACCGATGTAGTCCGCAGCACAGACGCGTGCTCCGTTGCGGCTTCTGAAGGGATCTTCCACGGTATTCCTATCAGTGGCGGACAGGTCGTGGGACCGGTTCGCTTTGTCCGATCGATGGAGGACTGGAGCCGGGTCTGCCGGGGCGACATCCTTGTGGTCTCGGTCATCGACCCCGGCATGGCGCCGTTGTTCGGCGTGGCCGCGGGGCTGGTCGCCGAGATGGGCGGAACACTGTCACACGGGGCGATCATCGCTCGCGAGTACGGATTGCCGGCAGTGACGAATGTGTCCGGCATTACCACCAGGCTCAAAGAAGGCGATCGAATCAGCGTGGATGCAGAGCGAGGGGAGATCATCGTCCAAGAACAGGCCGGCACTCGTGCGTGAGATGACGCATGCTTGACGGGACAAACGGCTCTGGTTGATCTTTCTCGGGATTTTACGTATTCTTCAGAAATATTTTTCCTCATCGCGACGCCCAACATCCTAGCAGGTTACGGAAAAACTCAATTTCCCCATACAACACCGTTGAAACATGACAGACGGCGCGAAGACCTCAATAGATCAGGATGCTCACAATGGCTGTCCAGCAAGGCCGCAGTGAGCGAAGAGGCGAGGCGTACGCGTCGGTACGTGGAGCCTCTGAACGACGCGAGAACGATGCTGGCGGACATTTTCAGCATCCTGCTAGTCGAATATGTATGAGTCTGTGTCGTGACGTGGATGGTCATCCATGATTGACGGCACGGTCTTTAGCGCGGGGGTTCTCGTCGGAGGGTTCCTCTGCGCGATCATCGTCGGGCTCTGGATGGCGTCCCGCGTGCGCACACAGATGCAGGCGCAACTTCTAGATGCAGGCGAACGGGCGCAGCGCGCAGAATCGCTGGCAGAAGAATTACGCCGGCAGGTACAACAACATAGTCTCGACCTCGATCGAGGCAGACAGGATCTGTCGGAGGCCTCACAGGCCCGCGCGGTGGCGGAGACCAGGGCAGCTGAAGCCGCGATCCACCTTGTCGAACAAAAGACTCTGCTGGGTCAGGCCCGGCAGGAATTGGCCGAAACCTTCCAAGCGCTTTCCGGTGAAGCGCTCAAGCAGAACAACGAAGCCTTTCTGAACCTTGCGCGCAGCTCATTCGAAACGCTTCAAGCCGAGGCCAAGGGCGATCTAGCCCAGCGGCAACAGGCGATAGATAGTCTGGTCAAGCCGCTTCAAGACTCACTGCATCGATACGACGATCAGCTCCGGCAGCTGGAGCAATCGAGGCAAGCGGCCTACGGAGGTCTCGATCAACACCTCAAGCTCCTGACTGAATCGCAACAGCGTCTGCAGTCGGAGACCGGCAACCTCGTGAAGGCGCTACGCGCGCCGGCCATCCGTGGGCAGTGGGGAGAAATTACCCTCAAACGTGTGGCCGAGCTGGCCGGCATGGTGGCGCATTGCGACTTTTTCGAGCAGGAGTCCGTCATGGGCGATGGCGGCCGGCTCCGTCCCGATATGGTGGTGCAGCTGCCGGGCGGCCGGCAGATCATCGTGGATGCCAAGACGGTTCTGGCCGGCTATCTGGACGCGCATGATGCCTCGACCGAAGAGCAACGCCTTGAAGGCATGCGCCGCCATGCGGCACAAGTCCGGTCGAGGATGGATGAGTTGAGCCTGAAAGCCTACTGGAATCAGTTTGCACAGGCGCCTGAATTTGTCGTCCTGTTCTTGCCAGGCGAACAGTTCCTTGGCGCCGCGCTTGAACACGATCCCCGACTCATCGAGGATGGATTCCTTCGCAGTGTGGTCCTTGCCACTCCTACGACACTGATGGCGCTCTTACGAGCCGTCGCCTACGGATGGCGGCAGGAGCGATTGACCGAACATGCGGAAGAGGCAGGCCGGTTGGGAAAAGATCTCTACGAACGGATGGCCGTGCTGACAGAGCATTTGAACGACGTCGGGCAGGCGCTCGGGAAAAGTGTCCTGGCCTACAACAAAGCGATCGGGTCGCTCGAAACGAGAATCCTGCCGGCAGCCAGACGGTTCAAGGATCTCGGCGTTTCGTCGGAAAAAGACATTCCCATGTTGGATCCCGTGGAATTGGTCTCGCGCAAAGCGCTGCCGTTTGACAGCGAATAAGGAGTCTCTGATGGCCGACGAACAGACGATGGTAGAAGCCTTCCACCGGACATTCGATATCGTCGTCAATCCGGTTCCGACTGTCCCTGACAGGCGCACGCGCGAACTGCGCGTGAAACTCATTCAAGAAGAATTCGATGAATTGAAAGAGGCTTTCGCGGCGGAAGATCTCTCATCCATTGCCAAGGAGATGGCCGACCTTCTCTACGTCGTGTATGGCACTGCCGTGTCGTATGGCATCGACATGGCCCCGGTCTTTCGAGAAGTCCATCGGTCCAATATGAGCAAGCTCGGCGGCTCGAAGCGTGAAGATGGGAAATGGGTGAAGCCGGCTACCTATTCGCCGGCGCGCATCGAACCGATTCTTGCCGAGCAGGGATCCGTGCAACGCGAGGTCCGTTCGCGTTCATGAGGAAACTGCATTGTCCGATTTGTGGAACGTCATTCGTTCGCGTGACCTACCAAGAAGGCAGGGTCGAGTCCCTATTGAGCCGCGTCAATGTGTTTCCGTTTCGATGCCAGTTGTGCACGAATCGTTTTCGCGCCTTCTATTCCGGCGCGCGCCACAATACGCAGGCGTTTGACCGGCGTCAGTATACACGCTTGAGTGCCTCCATCGAAGCCCAGGTCCTCGACTGCCATCTGCCGATCGCGACGAACCGAATCACCGACATTTCAATGGACGGCTGCACGCTGCAGACGACGGGGTTCCCGGAGGGGGCGTTCATTGAGTTGCTCTTGAAGCCGACCGTGGTAGAGGAAACAATCCGTGTTGAAACGGCGATGGTCTGTTCCGTTCGCCCGCAATCGATGGGGATCCGCTTCCTGGAGATTCCACCGGAACACTATCGCCGTCTGGCTCAGGTTATTCTCGGGCTGTTAGTCGGTCAAGGCCTCGACTCCACGTTCAACGGGTAGCGCCACTCCTTCCGCCCGGCCTGTTCACCAGCAGATTATCGATCAAGCGTATTGATCCGATCCGGATCGCGCCCAAGAGCACGGCATGGCCTGCAACGATGGACAGAGGTTCCAGACTGTCCGGATCGCAGACCGTGAGGTACTCGACATGAATGGTCGGCGCCTGTTCGACGGTTTGTCGCATGATTCTCTCGATCACCGATACGTTGTCGATCCCATCTTCGAGTATCTGTCGGCCCGCCCGGAGTGCCTGAGAGAGCAGAGGGGCAAGCCGGCGTTCGTCGGCGCTGAGATAGACATTGCGGGAACTCATCGCCAGCCCATTCCGCTCTCTGACCGTCGGGCGCACGTGAATAGCCACACCGAGATTGAGATCGACCGCCAGCCTCCGAATCACTGCCGCCTGTTGGTAATCTTTCTGGCCGAACAGGGCAAGATGGGGTTGCACGATACCGAAGAGTTTCGTCACCACCGTCGCGACCCCGGCAAAATGATGGGGCCGGGCTTCACCTTCCCATCGGCGCGCAAGCGCCGGCACCGTCACGATGGTTTGGGAGCCCTCGGGATACATGCCCTGGACTGTCGGTTCAAAACAGGCATCCACCCCTTCCTCACGGCACAGGGTACGATCGCGGGCGATCGGGCGTGGATAGGTCGAGAGGTCTTCGGTTTGGCCGAACTGTGTCGGGTTGACGAAGATACTCACGACAAGCGCATCACAACGTAATCGAGCCGCTCGAATGAGGGAACGGTGGCCCTCATGCAGCGCGCCCATCGTCGGAACGAATCCGATGGTCACACCTTCCCGGCGTAATCGTTCGCTCCATGCAGCCATCGATCGCGCGGTGCGGATAATCTTCATAAGTCTGTGGAGGGGCTGCAAGCAGGGCGTGAGCCATAGCGCGTCGAGGGTTGAGGGAACAGAAGGCGGACCTCAGGCTGTTTCCCAACCTCGGCGAGCAATTGGGTGATCGTGCGCTGGAGTGATGGATGCCTGAACAGCGGGTCGAGTTCGCTCAACGGCATGAGGACAAACCGGCGTTGGTGCATGCGGGGATGCGGCACGACGAGATCCGGTTCGTTGATCACTCGTTGGCCGTAGAACAAGATGTCCAGATCGATGGTCCGGGGGCCGGATCGATGGTCCTCATCCCGGCCGAGCGCATGCTCGATTTCCCGCATGATGGCTAAGAGGCTCTTCGGCGTGACATCGGTCTCAAGCTGCACCACGCCATTTAAGAACCAATCGCTACCTGGATTGGCATGGTCG
>CAZVEZ010000042.1:0-7266 GCA_964626135.1 uncultured Nitrospira sp. | reverse complement strand
CGGCTATCCATACGGAAGGCTTCGGGAAATTCCGGCTCGGTTTCATAGAGCAGCGACACGCCCACGACGTGCGAGTGCGGCAGCAAACTCAGCAATGTCACCGCACGGTCGCAGAAATCGATCCGATCTCCGACATTCGACCCGAAGCCGATGAACACTGTTTCGCGTCCCATCTTCTCTTAACCTTCCCTCCTTCCCACAAGGGTGATGGTCCAGTGTCGTGAGTCGGAGTGCCGAGGGGAGGGCTCACTGCGCGCGTCGAACGAGCACAGCTTTATTGTGCGCGTTCCGCGTGCAAAGAACTCCCCTCGGTACTCCGACTCCAGCCTAGAGCCCTGCCTTTTTAATCCGCTCCACGGCTTCTGCCAGTCTTTCTTTCGACGTACACACGGTCATCCTGATATACCCTTCGCCCGGCGCGCCGAATCCGTTGCCTGGTGTCGTCACGATCCCGGCTGTCTCCAGCAAGTGGGCCGTGAACGACGCGGATGTGTACCCCTTCGGCACGGTGACCCAGATGTAGAATGCGGCAGGCGGCAGATCGACTTCGAGGCCGAGAGTTTTCAACCCCGGCACCAATGTGTCGCGCCGTTCTTGATAGATCTTCCGAATGCCGTCGGTCACGGAATCATCCAATCCCAGCGCCGTGATTCCGGCGGCTTGCACCGCTTCGAACACGCCTGAGTCCAGCTGGCTCTTCACCTTGCCGAGACCCGCCAGGACATCCTGATGGCCGACGACGAAGCCGAGACGCCAGCCGGTCATGTTGTACGTCTTCGAGAGCGAATGGAACTCCACTCCGACATCCTTGGCTCCGTCGATCTCCATGAAGCTTGTCGGCCGTTTCCCGTCGTAATAGATCTCCGAATAGGCGGCGTCGTGACAGACGATGACCTGATTCTCCTGGGCGAACTCGACCACGCGCTTGAAGTAGTCCTTGCTCATGATGACCGACGTCGGGTTGTTCGGGGAATTCAACCACATCAACTTCGCCTTTTTTGCGATGTCTTTCGGGATGGCGTTCAGGTCGGGCAGGAACCCGTTCGCTTTTGTCAGCGGCATGAGGTGTGCGATCCCGCCTGAGAAACTGGTGCCGACCGGATACACGGGATATCCGGGGCTCGGGACGAGCACGATATCGCCGGGATCTACGAATGCAAGATGAATGTGCCCGATCCCTTCTTTTGATCCGATCAAGGTCAGTACTTCATTCGCCGGATCGAGCGTCACATTGAATCGGCGTTTGTACCAATCGGCCACCGCCTTGCGGAACGCCGGCATGCCTTCGTAGGAGGGATACTGGTGGTGCTTGGAGTCCTTTGCCGCGAGCGCCAGGCTCTCGATAATCGGCGTGGGGGTCGGCAAGTCGGGATCGCCGATGCCCAGGTTGATGATATCCACCCCTTTCGCAATCGCGGCTTGCTTCATCTTATCGATGGCGGCGAACAGATAGGGAGGCAGGGTCTTAATTCGAGTCGCAACTTCAATAGGGAAGCCAGACATGTTTGACGAGACTCCTTTCGTGGGAACAGCGTTCAGCTGTCAGTAGACTTTACGGCGGCGGCGCCTGACGCGACGCTCGTAGAGTACTTCAGGGCAGTGCCGGCAATCAATGCGCAGGTGTGAGGAGGTGGTTCACCAGACTCTCGGCAATTTGGTGAGACAACCACATGTGGGGAAGCGTACCGATCAAGACTTGCTGGGCGGTCAACTGGGCGCGGGCAAGATCCGGCGCGCATTCACGGCAGAGCGCGTCGATACCCTCCGTCTCGATTTCCAAATGAAACAACAACGCGTAGGCGCGTGAGCCGAATCGAAAGGCTTGGAGTGGAGCGATCTCTGAGCCGGCCAGGGCCACACAGTCTTTGGGAAGATCGAAGACTTCTCCATGCCATTCGAAGACTGAAAGCGATTCGGGAAAGTGGCCGAATACTGGGTCGCGCTTTCCCCCGTCGGTTAGGTGGATGTGCGTCTTGCCGATTTCCAGCGCTGTGCCAGGACGTACGGCAGCGCCCAACGCTTTTGCCATGAACTGACTGCCAAGGCATACGCCGATGACGGGTTTCCCGGCGAGGATCGCGGATCGAATGAATGCCGTCTCTTCGACAATCCAGGAATCAGGGTCGTTCACCGACATCGGTCCACCCATCACGATGAGCAGATCGCCCGCGTCTTTCGGCAAACCATCTTGTGGGACGAGATAGCGCTCCAGGCTCACGCCGCGTGTAGACAACGTTGTTGCGAAGGCTCCTGGCCCTTCGAAAGGAACGTGTGTCAGACAGACCGCGCGCATTGACCCTCCGTGAAAGTCGCATGACGCTGGGCACAAGCGGTTCATGAGCAATATCAGAGTTCTGGTTCCCACTTCAACCTGGGTTCGTATTTCCGACTCTTTCTTTTCAAGAAAATTGTCGAAGGTTGGGATGGACCCATGCGCGGTCTAGACTTATACTGGTAAGCTATGGAGAAACGGTGTCGGCCAGTTGGAAGTCCTGGGTACTGTCTGGCTTGAATAGTGAGACTTGACCACGCAGGCTGTTCAAAAAGGCCGTCCAGCAAGGCCGCAGCACGCGACGAGGCGAAGCGTACTCTCTGCAGTACGTTGAGGATTTCGATGAGCTGAGAACGAAGCTGGCGGACTTTTTCAACAGCCTATTAGCCGGAGGCACATGTCATTTCCGACTGACGAACAGCAACAGAACCAGCTTGAGCTGGAGGGTTTGAAACGAACGCTGGAATGGACGGAGATTCAGCGAGAGCAGCTCTTGGATCGCTTGGACCTCCTCCGGCTCGACAATGCCCGGTTACAAGATCGCGTGGAGGAGTTGGAGCGTCAGGTGGAGGGGTTGAAACAGCAACAACCCCTATTCTAATGGCAGGATGCTGAAAACGCCCGCCAGCAGCGCTCTCAGCTCATCGAAATCCTCAACGGAGACCCGGCCGCCTCACCACTCGGCGGCGCGCACAGACGCGGTGCTCCTTATTCGTCGCACCGTGCGCCCCAGAGGGTACGCCTCCGGTTTCGACTCGCCTGCGGCCTTGCTGGACGGACGTTTTGAGCATCCTGCTCGGATTTTCTGGATGTGCAACACGTGCAAACTATTGCAGGTTTGCTGAACGTAATTGGTTTCCAAATGCCCATGATGATCGTTCGGAGTTCGAGAGTAGTCATGCCATGAAATATCAGATTGTGAATATCGAGGATCTGCGCTGGCTGCTGGGTCATACCGGCGGGTTTCGCGGCGGCTATGTGACGGATGTGCAGGTGTCGAAGCGCCGGTTGTTGGACGAAGCATCAGGCCGAGAGGTACCGGCAGGGACAACCGTCGCGGTCGTGATCCGTTATCATATTCGTCAGATGGCACGTGTCGCGAAAATCACGATGACCGGTGTGACGGACTTCTCGATGTTTGAGCAGGAAGGGGCCGATTGCTCGACGTTGGGAGTCATTCAAGCGGAACTGACCGACGGGAAACTGCGATTCTGGTTCGATCCGCAGGGCGAACTCTACGTGGTGTGCGAGGAAGCGCAGCTGGAGGAAGTGTCTGCGCCGAGCCTCGAACCTCTCTCGTTGGAGCAGGTGGCTCAATGGACATTTCAAAGCACGATGCCGGATTGGCCGACGGTGACATGGGTATTGGCCGAATTGGACATGGCAGGCGTTCCTTGTATCTGGCGAGCCATCGCATCGTCTCCCGGGCGTCATTCTGCCATTCAGTGGGAAGGAGAATTGCTCCCGGCGTCAATGCAAGGCGCAGTCGATGCCAGAGGCGTGCACTGTATGCTGTATGGGCCGCATGAAGGGTCAGGATTCGGTATCGTATTGCGGGTTCGAGGGGTACAGGATCGCCGCACAGGTCAGGTGCTTTCGCTCCTGGCAGACCTGGTCGCCCAACGGTTCTCCGGACAGTGTCTGGTGGGGAATACGATTATTCCAGGCGGAGAATGGCAGAATTGGAAGTCTTTCGGACAGCTACGCGAGTCGGATGGGTAGTTTCGAGCAGGCTCCTATACCAACGCCTCACCGGGGGTGCGTTTCGATAGATGTGTGCCGTTGATATGGGCGAAGGCCGGGGCGCCATTCCCGTTTTTTACGCCATTGATGTGAGTCTTGCCGTTCACATACTTCTCGTTGACACATTCCACCAAGGCCCAGAGTCGAAACGGATTCACATTCTGTTTCCGGGAAACGTGCAGCGGCGTCCCGTTCAGCACGGTTTCGAGCGCCAGGTCTGTCCGCCAGCCTAAGTGCTTCGTGATGGGGGAAAGCACTTTTTCCATGGCGGCGATGACCTTATTGTCGTTGCTGAAGTGATTCAGCATGATGATCCGCCCGCCTGGGCGGCAAACGCGGATCATTTCGCTGACGACCTTGCGGTAGTCTGGAACAGCGGTGACGACGTAGGCGGCGACGACAGTATCGAAACTATCATCCTTGAATTCCATCGTGCCGGCATCCATTCGATGCAGTTGCACATGGTCCATCCCGTGTTCGACAACTCGCTGTTTGGCTTGGTCCAGCATGCCTTCTGAAAAATCGATCCCGACGATCTGGCAATGGCGGGGATACAGCGGTAGGGCCAGCCCGGTCCCGACTCCGACTTCGAGAATTTTTTCATCGCGCTGAACGTTTAAATTCTTGATGACCGACTGTCGACCTTCGTGAAATACCTTTCCGAAAACCTGATCGTACACCTTGGCGTAAGACGTGTAGACACGCTCGACCTTCGCTGAATCCATAGCACCTCCGACTCCATTATTAAAAGGCGATTTGCGCTCCTCGACGCGCGAGGTTCAGCCGATTGCCGCATTGACCGATGGGAAAATTGTGCGGCGGAGCACCTGAATGGAGCGAGGGGACCCGCCTGAACGGCACGAAGCTACTCTAGCCAACTCGCTGCAACGAGTCAACAGATTATCTTCGTTCTCTCGCTTGATTCGCCCGCGGCCCCTATGGGATAGGTACACGTATGATGTTCGCTGGTTTCTTCGCCGGGGCACTGTGTCTCGGCCTCATTCTCGGCGACTGGTTCTACTTCATGCGACTCACGCCCGACGCGAGTCGCTACGGATGCAGTATTGCCCGCACGTATGACCGATTCACGCATACGACCATGAGCCGGCTGACTGAACGGTTCGATGCGAGCGGTATTTTGACGCTGCCGCATGGAACCGCGCGGTTGTATCAGGATCTGAACCACATCGTTATTCGCCAGAAGTACCGGCTGTTTGCCATGGGATTCCGGACATTATGGCCGTTAAAAGGGTTGATCGTCCTCTCTCCCGAAAGCGACGCGCTCGCGGTCCTCTGCCGAAAACTCACGCCTTGGTCCTCGGCCCTTCTCACCGGTCTCTGGTTTGTGCTGGTGGCAGTCGGCACTGTGGGGGCGTTGATCTCTCTGTTCATTGAAGGAGAACTGGCGGCAGTCGGTGGAATGGTCTTGGGGTTTGGGATTCTAGGGTTGGGACTTGTTTTTTTATTGTCCGGCGCCATCACGGTGATGTTTGCCTATCGGCTGGAGAACGCCCGGTTGATGATGGTGTATCAAGAACTCCGGGACGCGATAGAGGGGCATGCACGACAAGCATGACTTGCGAGAAAGGCGAGACGAGTGAGTTGAACGACGGATTGAGATCCGAAGTTTTTGAAACCCCGACCCCCTTGTCTCTGCTTGTCGCGCTTTTTCCGCCAGTCTCGCCCGTCTCGCTTGAGTCAGGGATCGATAATTGCCGCAGAAGCGTTCGTGAAGAATGCGGATCAGGAGAGAAACAGACTCAAGAACAGATCATATTCGGCTGGGAGATTCAGGTTGGATCGGTTGCGGGCAAGACCCGCAATGATGCCGCGATGTTTCTTGCTGAGCCCGGACGATTCAAAGGCCTGACGAAAATGCTGCCACCGCGCAGTCGCGTCGGTGGTCAGACGCGCGCGTTCCAATGGCGGTAACGCGTGGATCGAGGTCGTGAGGGAACGAACGGCCTTCTCGACACTCTCATAGGGCGGCGCCAGCTTGAGCTGGGCGTAGAACGTTTCGAGATGATGGCGGAATTCCTCTCGAATCGCTAGCGTATGATCAGATGCAGTATCTATCGGTTTAGACATGGTGGCCGGGATCGATGAATGATACGAGATGGATGGATGTCGTGACAACAGGCTTGGCGTTGCAGTGTATTTGCAGTGGCAGGAGCAGTTTTCATGGATACAGCGGCTATAGCGAGTGGCACCGGCTCGGCGAGTCGATGCCTGGGACTGGCTACTGGGTATTCGCCGGCGCGGCTTTCAGCGGCAGGGGCATCCAGGTTGCGCCAGCGTCGGTTGAGCGGTACAGGCCGCTTCCGTTTGTGCCGGCATACAGTATGCGCGAATCGCGCGGGCTCATCGCGAGTGTGCGAATATTTAGCGAGGCCAGCCCGGTGTTGTTCGCAGTCCAGGACTGTCCGCTATCGGGGCTTTTCCAGACACCTCCCGGTCCTCCGATATAGAGAGTCTTCGGCTGGGTCGGATCGAGGACGATACTGCTCACAAACAGATCGGGGAGCGACTGCCCGATTCGTTCCCATTGCTCCCCATGCGTCGCGGTGCGAAAGAGGCCCTTCGTGGTTCCAGCATAGACGATGTCCGGGTTGACGACATCGAAGGCGATAGCATTGACCCCCAACGACATTCCCCCCATCAGTTCCTGTTCGGGAATCAACCCGTTATTGACTTTCTTCCACCCCATCCCGGCGTTGTCGGACCGGTAGACCCCTCCTGTGGTTCCTGCGTAGAGGATTCGAGAATCGCGGGGATGAATAGCGATGGAGACCACGATGTGGACCTCCTTCATCCCCGCCATGCGTTCTTCCCATTCGCGTCCGCCGTCTTTAGTAAAAAAAGCGCCGACGGTTGTGGCGGCGTAGATTTGATCGTGGTCTGTCGGATGAAAGACGAATTGATTGATAAAGGAGACGTGTTCCTTCAGTCCCACGTTATGGGGAAGCCAATGTTGCCCGCCATCCGGGCTCTTGTAGACGGCGTCGGCCATCGTGCCGGCATAGATCGTGGCCGGAAATTGAGGGTCGATGGCGAGGGTCGTCACGCGTCTGGCGCTGAAACTCGGAAACCGCTCCCACGACAGCCCCTCGTCGCGCGATTTATAGACGGCGTCGTTCGTGGCGACATAGAGGATATTCGCGTTCGTCGGATGCAGGGCGATGGAGACGATCGCCTCGCTTTCCTTTTGGCAACCGAGGCAGAAGAGCAGGAGTGCGAGGGAGGCAAATGTG